>CAYTLZ010000232.1:0-5113 GCA_964438785.1 uncultured Actinomycetota bacterium
GGTCGTGCTGCTGCAGGCGGACCTGCTCGAACTGCAGGCCAACCCCGGCAAGGACGCCCGCGGTCGGGTCGTCGAGGCCCACCTCGACCGGGGCCGTGGTCCCGTCGCGACCCTGATCGTCCAGGGCGGCACGCTGCGCCGGGGCGACATCCTCGTGGCCGGCACCGCGGACGGCAAGATCCGCAACATGTTCGACGAGAACGGGATGCAGGTCGACGAGGCCCCGCCGGCCCGTCCGGTCCAGGTCATCGGGCTCAACGAGGTCCCGGAGGCCGGCGACGAGTTCCGCGTCGTCGACGCGGAGCGCTTCGCCCGCGACGTCGCCGAGCGCCGCTCGGCCCGTGAACGGCGCAAGGAGCTCGCCGAACGGCGCCCGACCACCCTCGAGGAGTTCACCTCCGCGGTGCAGGCCGGCGACAAGGCGACGCTCAACGTCATCATCAAGGCGGACGTGTCCGGTTCGGCCGAGGCACTCGAGGACGCCCTGCTCAAGCTGGAGCTCGACGAGGTCCAGGTGCGGGTCATCCAGAAGGGCGTCGGTGCCATCACCCAGGGCGACGTGCGTCTGGCCGAGGCGTCGGACGCCATCATCGTGGCGTTCAACGTCCGCCCCGGTGCCAACGCCCGCGAGGAGATCACCCGCTCGGGCGTGGACGTGCGGACCTACCGCATCATCTACGAGGCGATCGAGGACATCGAACGGGCCGTCAAGGGCCTGCTCGCCCCGGAGTTCCGCGAGCAGATCCTTGGCGAGGCCGAGGTGCGCGAGATCTTCAAGGTGCCCAAGGCGCTGGTGTTCGGGTGCATGGTCACCCGGGGCGAGATCAAGCGCGATGCCGGTGTGCGGGTCATCCGCGATGGCGTGGTCGTCGCCGAGGACACGATGAGTTCGCTGCGGCGCTTCAAGGACGACGTCCGCGAGGTCCGCGAGGGCTTCGAATGCGGGATCGGCCTGGAGAAGTTCCAGGACGTCAAGGAGGGCGACGTGCTCGAGGCCTTCGAGACCGTCGAGGTCGCCCGCGACTGACCCGACACCTCTCGTCGCACCCATGAGTCGACACCACGCCGACCCCGGCAGGGTCCACTACGGCATCGCCCGCGTGGACGTGCACCTGCCGGGTGTCGGCAGCCTCAAGGGCAAGCGCGCACTGCTCAACCGTACGAAAGCGGCGCTGCACGCCGACCTCGGCGTCAGCGTCGCCGAGGTCGGTGCCCAGGACACCTGGCAGCGCGCCGTGTTGGGGGTGGCCATCGCCGCGTCGACCGCGACCGGGGTGGAACGCATCCTGGATCGCATCACCGCCGTGATCGAGCGTGACCCCCGCGTCGAGGTGCTCGGCATCACGGACATCGCGGACACGCTCGACGACGACGGGTCCGCGGTGCTGCCGCCACCCGGCTGATCACCGGCCGGGTCGTTCGCCGGTCGGCGGGGCCCGCCAGCCCGGACGCCGGCCCCACCACGAGTCCCAACCGCCCTTCAAGGAGCCGAGATGGCCCGCCGCCGCAATCCCCGCGTCGACAAGCAGGTCCAGGCCGCACTCGCCGACCTGATCGAGACCGAGGTCGCCGACCCGCGCCTGGCGTTCATCACGATCACCGAGGCGGACGTGACCCCGGACCACGAGGTCGCGACGATCTACTACTCGACGCTCGACCCGATGGTCGTCAGCCGTGACCCGCGTCGCTCCGGCGGTGATCGCATCCCGGGTGCCAGCGAGGTCGCCGACGGCCTCGAGGCGGCCGCCCCGCGCCTGCGCAGTCTGCTCGGCCGACGGGTCAAGTTGCGCGTGTCCCCGGAGTTGCGCTTTCGTCGTGACCCGGTGGTCGAGCAGGCCAGCCGGATCGACGAACTGCTCAGCTCCATCGACACCGACGTCGAGGTACCACCGGGCACCGGCGGCATCGAGGACCGTGACGCCGACGGGGCCGACCCGGACGAGCTGGACGCCGACGGCATCGACCCGGACGGCACCGATCCGGCGGGTACCGACCCGGACGTCACCGACGATCCGCAGGACCCCTCCGCCCGCTGAACGCCTCCGCCCGCTGCACCCGTCGCGGGCCGGTCGTCGGGACCGCATCACCGCCAGGAGCACCGTCATGGGGCGTCGCCGCCGCGAGACCGGACCCGTCATCGACGGGGTGCTGGTGCTCGACAAACCCGTCGGTCCGACCTCCCACGACGTGGTCGGCCGGGTCCGCCGCGCGCTCGGCCAGTCCCGCGTCGGCCACACCGGCACGCTGGATCCGGCTGCGACCGGGGTGCTGGTGGTGTGTCTGGGCCGCGCCACCAAGCTGGTGCGGTTCCTGCAGGCCGGCCGCAAGACCTATGCGGCCACGATGCTGCTCGGCGTGGAGACCGACTCGCAGGACGCCGACGGGCAGGTCGTGGCCGAGATCGACGCCTCGGGTGTCGACGAGCGCTCCCTGTGCGAGGCGCTGACCGGGTTCCAGGGCGACATCACCCAGATCCCGCCGATGGTGTCGGCCGTCAAGGTCGACGGCGAGCGACTCCACGCCAAGGCCCGCCGCGGTGAGGTCGTGGACCGCGAACCGCGTCCGGTGACCGTCCACGAGCTGGTGCTCGACGCGTTCGAACCGGGGGAGCGCGCCACGGCGTCGTTCCTGGTCACCTGTTCGACGGGTACCTACGTCCGCACTCTGGCCCATGACGTCGGCCAGCACCTGGGGGTCGGCGGCAGTCTCACGGCCCTGCGCCGGGTCGCCAACGGGCCGTTCACGTTGGACGACGCCATCACCCTCGACGAACTCGATGCGCTGGCCGACGCGGGCGGGTTGGCCGACCGCGTGCTCGATCCGGCCGCGGCGCTGGCCCGGATGCTGCCCGCGGTCGAGATCGACGACCCCGAGGTGCTGGCGGGCCTGGTCCAGGGCCGCGCACTGACCGACGCTCCCGGCCATGAGCTGTTCGCGGTGCGCCGTGGCACGACGTTGATCGGCGTCTACGCCGGCGGGCAGGATGGTGGTCCCGCACGCCCCGAACTGGTGTGGACCCGACCCGAGGAGCTGTCGTCGTGACCGACGTCACCGCCACGCTGGACGCGCTCACCGCCGAGCCGTCGGTCGTGACCATCGGCAACTTCGATGGCGTGCACCGCGGTCACCGGGTGCTGGTGCGGCGGACGGTCGACACGGCGGCCGACCGGGGTCTGCGGTCCGTGGCGATGACCTTCGAGCCGCACCCGGCCGCGGTCCTGCGCCCCGGCAGTGAGCCACCTCGACTCCAGACGCTCGACGAGCGGATCGCCGCGCTCGCCGACGCGGGCGTGGACCTCGTCGCGATCGTCCCGTTCGACGCGGCGCTCGCCGCGCTCAGCCCCGCCGCGTTCGTCACCGACGTCCTGGTCGGTGGCGTGGGGGTGCAGCGGATCGTGGTGGGCACGAATTTCCGGTTCGGCAACCGCGCGGCCGGGGACGTCGTCACCCTGGTCGAGCAGGGCGAGGAGCACGACTTCTCCGTCGAAGCGGTGACCCTGCACGAACTCGAGGGTGTGCCCCTGTCGTCCAGCGCGATCCGGGAGCGGCTGCTCGCGGGCGAGCTCGCCTGGCCGACCGCGGCGCTGGGCCGTCCGCACCGCGTCGCCGGCGAGGTCGTCACCGGCGAGGGGCGCGGGCGGACCATCGGGGTGCCCACGGCCAACCTCGATGTGGCCCCGGGACTGCTCGTCCCGGCCAACGGCGTCTACGCCGGCCACGCGAGCGACGGGGAGCGGTCCTGGCCGGCGGTCACCAACGTCGGTGTCCGACCCACCTTCGACGGTGCCAACCGCAGTGTGGAGGTCCATCTGCTCGACGCCGAGGTGGATCTCTACGGTCGCGTGGTGCGCTTCGCCTTCGAGCACCGGTTGCGCGGCGAACAGCGTTTCGACGGGCCGGACGCCCTGGTCGCCCAGATCCGCCAGGACATCGCGACGGCGCGCGAGCGGCTCGGCGTCGACACGTAGGGCATGGCGAGGGTGGTCGCCCGGCTGATCGCCCGGCGAGGCGTGCCACGCCGGTCACCGGTGGTCGGTCGGCGGAGCGCGCGCTGACGAGCGGACGGTGCTGTGCGCTTGCCGGACGCGCATCCCTGTGTCACACTCGTCGTGGCGACCCGATGTGGGTCGCTTCACCGTGCCCGTTCGGGTGTCGGGATCCTGGTCGAAGCCCACGGCGATACCGCAGCTGCGGTGGCCGTCGAGGCGGCGACGATCAAGGTGCGCGCGCGTCGTGACGTGCGAGTCCGGGGATCCCCGCGGTGGCGGCACGCACGACGGTGTCCGCCCCACCCGGCGATGCAGGGCCCACGTACACGACTGGAGCCACTCTTGGCGATCACACTGCCCGACGACAAGCAGGCCATCATCGACCGCTTCGCCCGCGAGCCGGGCGACACCGGTTCACCCGAGGTCCAGGTCGCGCTGCTGACCAAGCGCATCTCGCACCTGACGGGTCACCTCAAGGAACACCACGGTGACCACCACTCACGGCGTGGTCTGCTCATGATGGTGGGTCAGCGGCGACGCCTGCTGAACTACCTGCGCGACAACGAGATCGAGCGCTACCGCGCCCTGATCGCGGAACTCGAACTCCGTCGCTGACACCGCACCCGAGGCCGAGGTCTGACGACCTCGGCCTTCGGCGTTGACGGTCCGACAACCGCACCAACGGCACCACGCCGATCGTGGTGCCGCACCAGACGCCTGACGGTCCCGACCTGTTCGTCGGACGTCAGTGGTATCGCCTCGGCGAACGTGTCCCTCGAGATCTCCGTCAGGGATGCGGCACCCGGCCGAGACGATCCCACTGATGTACCGGCCTTGACGGATCGATCCGGCGTCGACCCACCGCACGACGTTGCGGTGCCGATCCGTAAGGAGGCCCACTGTGGGCAAGCTCGGCAAATTTGAGCATTCCGTCGACATCGACGGCAAGACCCTGACCTTCGAGGCCGGCACGCTGGCCGCGCAGGCCGGCGGTGCCGTCGTCATCAGCCTCGGCGACACCAAGGTGCTGTCGACCACGACCGCGTCGAAGCAGCCGAAGGACTTTCTGCCCTTCTTCCCCCTCACCATCGAGGTGGAGGAGCGGATGTACGCCAACGGGCGCA
>CAYTLZ010000233.1:0-5021 GCA_964438785.1 uncultured Actinomycetota bacterium
GGGAAGTGACGGTTCCGACACCTGGTGGTGGGCGAGGGGGGACTGTCCACCGCTGCGCAGGGGAACTCCCCTGTAGGGGCCCTGGCCCCGCTGTCGGCCGCACTCGGTGTTTCGGCATCGTGGCTCACGGTGTCGCCCTTCCCCTCGAGGTGACGGTACGCCAAACGCTGCCGCGCCGCGGAGCCAGCACCACATCGACTGCGCGGTTTCCTTGCTCTCGCCGGCCCAGTTGACCACGTGCTTCAACTCTCCACGCCGGACCCTGTTTGCCCCACAACCACACTCACGATCTGACAGCGGCGCCACTTACCTTGGACAAGAGCCACCCAATGTGTGCGTTGGCCAGCCCCCCGTTTGACCGCCTTGAGAGGACCTCAGTTCCGATACCGACCAACAACGGGCGTAGCACGGCGGTTCGATTCGCCTTGAACGACGCTCCGCAACCCCCTGATCGAGCGCGTGGAGAATCTCCCCCACGGCCGCTATCCACTCACAACTCCGGCCTCCGTATCTGCGCTGGTCCGTCAACGGTCACACCAAGCCACTACGCTTCTCCCGTGATCGGGTGACTAGGAAAGCATGCAGGAACGATGTAGAGCAGCGTGGGCCTCACTCGCGATCTTTGCTCAGGAAGGCCTGTTCCTGATGCGCCTAGTTCCCTACACCAGAATCACTGCAAAGCGGGAACTGCATGACTGATCCGGACAGCCGCCGTCTCACTCGGCGGCTCGAACTTCTTGAAGCTGCACTCGCCGACTCCAACGAGCCAGAACAACGACGGGCCCTCCGAGACGAACTACTTGAAGTGCATCGCCACTTCGATCGCATCGGCCTGAACGACATCGAATCCCAAAGACCGCGCACGACACGCCGCACGATGCCGGAAGGATCGTCAGCTAGATCGACAGGCGAAGCCCCCGGCATCGTGGATGACCACCCTCACGAGCCGCCATCGGCAGAAACCCTTGACTCCGTAGCTGACCCGAAGAGCGAGACACTGCTTTCCGCAGGCTCTTCGGAAGGCGGAGCCGACCTATCGGAAGATGAGTCAGCCACAGACGAACCGGTAGAGGCAGCAGGGCCCCCGAGCCGCCACGGGTACTACCCCGACCCGTTCGACGACAACGGCTTCATGCGCTACTTCGACGGGTCCCTTTGGGACAACGGCACCTACCCCCCGGGTGGTCCGTCCCTCAAGAATCTTGACGTGCCGAAAGACCGGCGGAAGAACGCTCCCCCAGGTCAGCCGCGCAACCGAGCGGCACATCCCAATAAGCCTACACGTCCAGGCTTCTACAGCGACCCCTTCAGCGCAGATGGGTACGAAAGGCACTTCGACGGCGAGCGCTGGGGAGATGCAACACACCCTTTGGGCGGTCCGACGCTCGATAGCCTCAAACTTACTGAAGATCAGCGCACTGGAAACCCCTCCGCTTCTACAAACAAATCAGCGCCAGCCACTGCCTCTACGTCCGCCGATACCAAGACCAATCCTGTAAACAAGTTTGCGGTCGCGGCCTTCGTACACGGGCTTCTGAGCATTCTGCTGTTCGAGATTGGAATCGTGCCAATCCTCGCCGTCATCTTTAGCCTGATCGGTCTCGGCACCTACCGAACTGGTGAGCATTCCGGCCGCTGGATGGCCGTCGTAGGCCTGATACTGGGTGTCCTGTATTCGTTCGCGTATCTGGCCGCCTATGGACACATCGCGATCTGAATTCGGGCTCTTCGGGCCGTGCCGTGGATCATGCACGGGCTGATTCCCAGGGCAAGTGCAGGTCGATGGGGGCGGCGCAGAGGATGACCAGTGCAAGGGCCGGACCTGCGCCTACCCTGCCGGTAGAGCCGCCTCACCTACCCGGAGTGCTCGTGTCCCAGGTTGCTGCCCGGTCCGTGACCGGCGGACGCGACAGCAACGAGGACCGCGTCATCGCGCTCCCCGACCTCGTGGTCCTAGCCGACGGGATGGGCGGACACGAGGGCGGCGAGCTAGCAGCCCATGCCGCTGTCACCGCGGCGGCAAGTGCGCTCCTGCCGCCGGTGTCCGAGCCTGCCGTCCAGGCGGCATTCGAGGCGGCCAGCGCGGCGCTCCACCAGGTCCGGCACCGCCACCCGCGGCTCGTGGACGCCGGCTGCACCCTGACCGTGGTCGCACTGCGGCCGACGGTCGTCTCCGGAGCCGCTCGAGGCCTCGTTGCCCACGTCGGGGATTCGCCGGCATTCCTGGTGCGGGACGGTCAACTCCAGTTGCTCACCCCACCCCATACGGTCACGGCCGACTTGGTGCGCACCGGCCGGCTGACCGAGGAGCAGTCGCAGACCCACCCTGGCCAGCACACCCTGACCCGCTCGGTTGGGGTGATGGGTCGGCAGGGTCCGGATATCTGCGAGCTCGAGCTCGAGCCGGGCGATCGGATCTTGGTCGCAAGCGATGGGATCTCCGCCGGACCGGATCGGCGTGAGGTCCGCCGGCTCGCATGCGCGCCAGCGCCGGTCGACCAGGTGATCGCTGAGCTAGCCGACTACCTGGACGCAACCTCGTCGGACAACGGCACGGTCGCCCTGCTTGATCCCTGGGCCGGGCCGGATGCTGTCAGCGTGAGCCACGATGACTGACTCGCGCCCGCTCATCGTCGACCTGTCGAACATCTGCTGCGACCGGCGGCTCGACGACGGCGCGGTGCTCGCGGCGTGGTCGCGGTTCGAGCGATTGCTGGCCGAGTTGGCCGACCATCTCAGCGGCCCACCGCAGTGGACCGCTGTCGCGGACGCCAGCTTGGAGCGCAAGCTCACGCGTGAGGACCGTCGACGGCTCAGCGATGCGGCACATACCGGCCAGGTCATCCTCGCCGAGCGGGACGCGGACCGCGATGTCTTGCTGCTGGCACGGGAGTCGGGCTCAGTGGTGGTCTCCAACGACCGGTTCGTCGACTACCGGCGTGAGCAGCCGTCGATCGACGGCAACACTGACGACTTCCTCGGCTGGGTCCCTCGACGAGGGGGCGGCCTCCGTGTCGTGCCACGCGACATGGGGTTCCACACCGGCTTCTCGATCTCGAGGGCTGCGGAGCGGGCCATGCTCAAGGACCGTGGGCTGCTGCGCCGCCGGGACGGGCGCGAGTGGGTCGTGACCGATGTACTGCAGGACCGGTACCGCTGCGGCAACCCCGCCTGCCTCGCCGCGAAGCTCGCGCCGGAGGACATCGGCATCCCGCAACGGGAAGCTGACAACAGCGTGGTGTGCCCGTCGTGCCGCCGCCCCGTCACCGCGAACGGGCCGCGACCCCACGGCCTGCAACTCAAGCTGGCGTCAAGCGACCGCGAGGAACGCCTCTCGGTGTACGAGGGGCAGCCGCTGGTGCTTGGGCGCGGGAAGACGGCTCCGCTCGGAGCGGACCCGTCACTGCTCCTCGACGCAGAGCAGCGGACGCGGATCTCCCGTGATCACGTCGAGGTCGCTGCCTCGGACGCTCGGCTGGAGGTCACTGACCTCGGCAGTACGGGCGGGACCCAGGTCCGACGCTGGTCGAGTGAAGACCGCATGTGGAGGCCTGCGCAGCGGCTCGCTGCCGGGGCCAGCCTTGAACTGGGCGAACGCGACCAGGTCGTGCTTGCAGAACTCGTCACCGTCGAACGCTCAGGTCAGCGCTTCGGAGCTCGGTGAACCCGAACCGCGCCACAGTTGGCGAGCCAGCCCGTCGGGGCTACTGCGGAGCGAACGCTGCCAGCTCCTTGTAGTAGCTGAGGATGCGTCTGCCCCCGACGTTGACCAGCCCGCCTTGCACGGTTCCGTTGACTGCTCCACCGACGAGCGGGACCGCTTTCGCGAAGCTCTTGTGCGTCAGGTTGATCCCGACTTTGGCGGCGAGTGCCTTCACCGCCGCCTGCACAGGAGCGCTGTGGTACGGGGTGATCATGATCTTCTTGGCGAGCTGGGTCACCAACACCTCGGTGCCCTGGATCGTCAAGGTTGTGACTCCTGCTCCCGCCAGCATGGCCAGCTTGAGCTGGGCATCGGCCGTCTCCGTTCGGTACTCGAACCCGTACGAGAGCTGCACTGCGCTACCTGTTCGAGCGAGCCAGCCGACGTAGGCAGCGACATCTGCCGGGACCGAAGCCGGAAGCGTGATCATGCCTCCCAGCCCAGTCACGAACCCCTGCCCCGCGGCCATCTTCGTGTAGGCCTTGATGAACCTTCGCGCGACCTTCTCCGCATCACCGAGACGCACATCCCGAAGGTCTTCGAGCAGCGTGATCTCACGACCGTCAGCACACCGGTAGCCGGCGGCGTAGAACTCGTTGATCACCTTCTGGGGGTCGATCGCTGCCCACTCGATGATCTGATCGATGCTCGCGTCAACGAACGATTCGATCGAGGTCTTGGTGTCCACGCCGGCTCCTCACATCTCCGCACGGATATCGGCAAGCTCGCCGCGCATCTCAAGTGCTGTCTGGAAGCGCTGGTCGCGGTACGGGGCGCACGCCCGGGTCAGGAAGGTGTGCAGGGCGCCGGGCAGGTCCGGTCGCAGCCCGGCCGGGTCGCGGACCTCCTCACCGAGCATCGGTCGGCCGCCCGGGTAGGGGTGCTCGCCGTTGCACAGCAGCTCGTAGAGGGTGACGCCGACGGCGAACAGGTCCGTGGACACGTCCCACATGGTGTAGTCGACATCGGGTGCCTGGTAAGGCGGGGTGCCCGACACCGTCATGACCGGGTCGCCAACCCGGGAGGCGATGTTGAAGTCGAGCAGCTTCGCGCCCTGCCGGGTCAGGATGATGTTCTGCGGCTTGATGTCACGGTGGACCAGCCCGGAGTCCTGCAGCTCCTGGAACTCCCCGAACTCCTCGTAGGTCAGGTCCTCTCCACGCTGCTTCTTCGCTTCGAGCTCGCCAAGCCGGCGGGCGTCCGGGTGGATCGCCGTCAGCGCGTCCAGAACGTCCAGCGCCACGTCGACCGCCTCCCGATCGCGCAGGACCTGCTTGCCGGTGGCGTAGGCCTCCAGCGGTTCGCCCTGGACGTACTC
>CAYTLZ010000234.1:0-4954 GCA_964438785.1 uncultured Actinomycetota bacterium
CGGTCGCCTGCGGGCCCTTCTGGCCCTGACCGACGTTGAAGCTGACGCGCTGACCCTCGTCCAAGGACTTGTAGCCCTCGGCCTGGATCGCGGAGAAGTGCACGAACAGGTCCTCGCCACCCTCTTCAGGCTGGATGAAACCAAAGCCCTTGTCGGCGTTGAACCACTTGACGGTACCTTCTGGCATGTACTTATCCCTACTTGAACGCGCACCGCATCGGGTTGTCCCAACGAGAACCGGGGACGAGAGGCCCCGAACGGGCGCGTGGTGTTCGAGCAGCGTACGCGCTCACTCATGAGGCCCGCATCCTCGGCTTGCGACGGGCGTCCACCGCACGCGCGAGTCCGCACGGAATACGGCTGGACAGCGCGCGGTAATCCGGTGGTCACACGACCTCGCTACGGTCGGCACCCATCGCCCAGCGTCATCGTGCGCGTCCGTCGACGTCGACCCCGGACTTCTCTGTGTCTTCTGCTGCGCCCCGATCATCCAGCGCCACCACCCACGCGAGCGATCCCCGACTCGTGCTCGCCACCGACCTCGACGGCACGTTCCTCGGCGGTGACGAGCACCAGCGACGCACGCTCTACGACGAGCTGATCGCCCGCGCCGACGAGATCGTGCTCATCTTCGTCACCGGCCGCGACCTCGACTTCATCGCCGAGTTGATCGCCCAACCGGGTGTTCCCCGCCCGGACATGATCATCGGCGACGTCGGGACCACGATCGTGCATGGCCACGACTTCTCCCCGGTCGACCCCGTGCAGGACTGGGTCGACGAGCGGTGGGACGACGCCAACGACCGGGTGCTGGAACTGCTCGACGGTCATCCGGGCATCGAGTTGCAACCCGTCATGGGCACCCGCCGGGTGTCGTACTTCTACGACCCGGCCGACCCACCGACGAGTGCGATCGACGCGGCCCGGGCCGCCGGGTTCGACGTGATCACCTCCGCGGACCTCTACCTCGACGTCCTGCCGCCCGGGGTGGCCAAGGGCCCGACCCTGACCCGGCTGGTCGAGATGCTGTCGCTTCCGAGCGAGCGTGTCCTGGTCGCCGGCGACACCCTCAACGACCTGTCGTTGTTCGAGACCGCCTTCCGTGGCGTCGCCGTCGGTAACTCGGAACCCGCGCTCGTCGACGCGATCGCCGGCCTCGACCTGGTCCACCACAGCGCGCTACCGGGCTGCGCCGGCATCGGCGATGCCATCGACCACTTCGGCTTCCTGCGCGCCTGACCCCTGCCCGAAACCGGCCGTCCGATCGGCCGTTCGCCCTCGTTGTCCGACCTTCCGTTCATCACGCCCGCCTGCGACCCGAAAGTGCCCCATGAACTCCGATCTCGTCATCGTCTACCACCGCCAGCCCTTCGAGGAGGTGGTCGTGGACGGTGTGACCGAGTTCCGGGAGAACAAGAGCCCCAACGGCATCGTGCCCACGCTCAAGAGCTTCTTCCAGACCGTGGAGCGCGGTTCGTGGATCGCGTGGAAGCACGTCGACGAGGACGGGCAGGACCCCGAGCACCCCCACGTGACGATGAACGACCGCCACGGCGAGTACGCGGTGTCGCGGATCGGGCTGACCCCCGAGCAGGTCTCGAGCTTCTATCACGTGACCTCCAAGGCGTCGCTGTGGCCGGTGCTGCACTCGTTCGCGCTCAATTTCGATGCGCAGGCGGCCGACTGGGACACCTTCCGGGAGGTCAACCGCCGCTTCGCCGAGGCGGCCTGTGCGGAGGCCAGTGACGACGCACTGATCTGGGTCCACGACTACAACCTGTGGCTGGTCCCGAGCTTCATCCGCCAGGTCAAGCCGGATGCCAAGGTCGCGTTCTTCCACCACACGCCGTTCCCTTCGGCCGACATCTTCGGACTGCTGCCCTGGCGCGACGAGATCGTCGACAGCCTGCTGGCCTGCGACATCGTCGGCTTCCACATCCCGCGCTACGCGGAGAACTTCGTGTCCGTGGCCCGCTCGCTGCGTGGGGCGGAGATCGCGGAGAAGGTGGCGGTCGAGCCGGGCCTGAGCCCGCACGGCATGGCGCTGTCGGAACCCGAGGTCACGACCAAGCTGCGCTACTGGGACCGCGAGATCCGGTTGGACTCGTTCCCGATCGGCACCAACCCGAAGCTGATCCGCAAGGTGCTCAACGAACGGGCCGCCGGCGAGCAGGGTGCCCAGATCGCCGCCGAGCTCGGCGACCAGAAGCTCATCGTCTCCGTCGGTCGCGTCGACTACACCAAGGGCACCATCGAGACGCTGCTCGCCTACGAGCGGCTGCTCGAACGGCGACCGGATCTGCACGGCAAGATCAAGCTCATGGTGACCTCGGTCGCCGCCGCCACGGGGATGTCGGTCTACGAGGAGACCCGCGGCGACATCGAACAGCAGGTCGGCCGGATCCACGGCCGGTTCGCCACGCTCGACTGGGGCCCGATCATGCTCTTCACCACGCCGGTGCCCTTCGAGGACCTGCTCAGCTACTACCGCGCCGCCGACATGTGCTGGATCACCCCGCTGCGCGACGGCCTCAACCTCGTCGCCAAGGAGTATGTGGCCTCACGCGACGAGGGTGACCCGGGCGTGCTGGTGCTCAGCGAGTTCACCGGCTGCTCGGTCGAACTGCCCGACGCCGTCATCGCCAACCCCTACAGCCACGACAGCCTCGATGCGGCGATCGACCATGCGCTCGACATGTCCGAGGCAGAACGTGCCGAGCGGATGACCAAACTCGCGGCCAGCGTCGACCACTTCGACATCCAGCACTGGGCGGACCACATCCTCACCCAGTTCGACGAGGTCCGCGGCCGGTCCACGCCGCGACCGGATCACACCCCGTTGGAGGACGTCGCGTCCTGACGAGGGCTCGCGTCAGAAGCCGTCCCGGCCGGGGAGCGCGGCAGCGGTCGCATTCGCGCGTGGACCCGACCGTTCGGCTCCACATCCGGCCCGCCCGTCGCGGTCTGACGCGGCATGATGACAGAAACCGTCCCCGTCCTGGAGCGCATGCATGAGCCTGTCCGACACCGCCGTCCTGGTCCTCGCCGCCGACCTGTTCGAGGACTCCGAACTGCTCTACCCGGTACTCCGCCTCAAGGAGGAACAGGCGAACATCACCGTGGCGAGCGTCGACGGCTCGGACGTCACGGGCAAGAAGGGGCACGGTCCCTTCCCGGTGGACACCACCGTGGCCGACGTGGCTGAGGACGACTTCGCCGCGCTCGTCATCCCCGGTGGCTTCGCCCCGGATGCGTTGCGCCGCTCGCCGGAGGTCCTGGACCTGGTCCGCGCCTTCGATGCCGCCGGCAAGCCGATCGCCTTCATCTGCCACGCCGGCTGGGTACCGATCTCCGCCGGGATCATCGCGGGCCGGCGGGCCACCAGTTTCTCGGCCATCAAGGACGACATGGTCAACGCCGGGTGCGACTGGCAGGACGAGGAGGTCGTCGTCGACGGCAATCTCATCTCCTCGCGCCACCCCGGCGACCTCGGTCCCTGGCTGCGCGCCATCATCGAGGCGCTCGGCGGCCGCGTCAGCTGAACGCCCTGGCCATGGCCGGTCAGTTCGTCCGCTTGCACGTCGAGGGGGCACCGCAGGGTCGGCGTCGGCCTTCGTGCTCATCGGGGGCGGCCTGGCCTGCTCGGTGACGGCCACGCTCCGCGGCCCCACGGCCGCCGAACGACGGCAGCGTGCCCGCATACCGCGGGCCGAGGAACCCGGAGCCGCTCGAGCCCGGGCGACGGTAGGTTCCCGACCCTCGCGAGCGTGGCGGAATCGGCAGACGCGCTGGGTTTAGGTCCCAGTGGGGTTCACACCCTGTGGGGGTTCAAGTCCCCCCGCTCGCACCCCTGCTGACCCCAGGGGGCTCAGCGGTCACTCGTCCGATGGTCGTTTCCGCGCGCACGGAGCCGGCCAGGTGTGCGTTGGACCGGCACCTCGAGCCGTGGCATCAGCGGCTGGACCATCGGGCCGATGCCGAAGGCGTAGAGCAGCGTGCCGATCCCGACGGTGCCGCCGAGCAGGAATCCGCCGATCAGCACGGTCGCCTCGACGAGCGTGCGTGCGAGCCGGATCGACAACCCGATCGCGGCGAGTCCGGTCATCAGCCCGTCACGGGGTCCGGGCCCGAGCCGGGCACCGATGTAGGCCGCCGTGGCGAGCGCGTTCAACAGCAGCCCGACGACGAGGTAGCTGATGCGCAGCGGCAGCGGACCAGCGGTCGGCAGCACGACCAGCGCGGCATCGACGGCGAGCCCGACGACGATGACGTTGCTGACCGTCCCGAACCCGGGACGTTGCCGCAGCGGGATCCACAACAGCAGCACCGCGGCACCCAACACGATGACCCACATCCCGATGGACAGCCGGGTCACCAGGCTCAGTCCCTCGTGCAGCACGTCCCAGGGTGCCAGTCCGAGTCCCGCCTCGACCAGCAGGGCGAGACTGGTGCCGTAGAGGACCAGGCCGATCATCAACTGGCTCACCCGACGCGTCAGGCGTCGCGACGGCGGGACGGCGGGGGTGGGAGCTGGCGTAAGGGGGTCCATGATCGGGCAGTGTCGCGTGTCGGGTGCGGCCCGGTGGACCCGATCGTGGCACGTGGTACCGCGCCCCGCCGGGCGCCGGTCGTCGATGGTCCGGCGGAGCGGCACCCGACCGGCCGCCCCCCACGGGTCAGGCGTTCGCGGCCAGCTCGCCGGTCAATTGGTCGAGCACCGCCTTGGCGTCGCCGTAGAGCATGACGGTGTTGTCCTGCTCGAACAGGCTGTTCTTGATGCCGGCGTAGCCCGGTGACAGGCTGCGCTTGATCACGAAGACCCGGCGCGCGGCACCGGCCTCCAGGATCGGCATCCCCGCGATCGGGCTGCCGGGAACGGTCCGGGCCGCTGGGTTCACGACGTCGTGCGCGCCGACGACGATGACGACGTCGGTCGGGGCGACGTCCGGGGTGA
>CAYTLZ010000235.1:0-4953 GCA_964438785.1 uncultured Actinomycetota bacterium
GATGACGGTCTGCGACGGGTTCAGCGCCTTGGCGACGTCCTCGCCGACCAGCTGCTCACGCAGCCGCTCGACCATCTGCTTGACGACCTTGAAGTTGACGTCGGCCTCGAGCAGCGCGAGCCGGATCTCCTTCAGCGTCGCGTCGACGGTCTTCTCGTCGAGCCGACCACGCCCCTTGACCTTGTCGAGGGCGGTTTCGAGCTTGGTGGCGAGCGTGTCGAACACGGCGGCGCTTTCCGATCGAGCAGCGATGCAGGCAGGCGGATCCCGAGGGTAGCCGCCACGTGTCCCGGGCCACCGGGGCCGACGGTCGAGACAGCATCGAGGTGGCGGTGAGCGACGCTCAGGTGCCGAGCTCGCCGAACAGTCCCTCGACGAACAGCTCCGGGTCGAACGGCGCGAGGTCATCGATCTCCTCGCCGAGCCCGACGAGCTTGACGGGCAGACCGAGCTCCCGCTGCACCGCGACGACGATCCCACCCTTGGACGAGCCGTCGAGCTTGGTCAGCGCGATGCCGGTGACGTCGACGGCCTCGAGGAAGGCCTGGGCCTGGGCGATGCCGTTCTGGCCGGTGGTCGCGTCGAGCACCAGCAGCGTCTCCTCGAGCGGACCGGCCTGCTTCTCCAGCACGCGCTTGACCTTGCCGAGCTCGTCCATCAGCTGGCGCTTGTTGTGCAGCCGACCGGCCGTGTCGACGATCAGCAGATCGCTGGCGTTGGCCAGGGCCGCGTCGTAGGACTCGTAGGCGACCGACGCCGGGTCCGCGCCCTCGTCCTTGCGCAGCAGCTGCGCCCCGGTGCGATCCGCCCAGACCCCGAGCTGTTCGGCCGCGGCGGCACGGAAGGTGTCGGCGGCGGCCAGGGTCACGGTGCGGCCCTCGCGCGTCTCGACGGCGGCGAGCTTGCCGATGGTGGTGGTCTTCCCGGTGCCGTTGACGCCGGTCACCAGCCACACGGTCGGACCGTCGTCGGTCGCGCGGCCGAGGCTGCGGTCCGGAGTGCCGAGTGCGCCACGCAGCTCCTGTTTGAGCAGCTCGAGCACCGCGTCCGCGGTGGTGGCCCCCTCCTCGCGGCTGCGGCGCTTGAGCTCCTCGACGAGCTCCAGCGTGGCCGTCACCCCGACGTCGGCGGTGATCAGCGCCTCCTCGAGGCCCTCCCAGGCCTCCTCGGTCACCCCACGTCCGAACAGGTCCGCGACCGACGAGCCGAGCACGTTGCGGGTGCGGCTCAGCCGGCGTCGGAACCTCTCGGCGAGCGGGAGTTCCTCGACCGGGACCGGGGCGATGTCGGGTGCCAGCGCCGCGGGCGAGTCCGGCACCTCCAGATCCTCGAGATCACCGATCGGCTCGGCCGGGGTGTCGACCGCCGCGGTCGGGGGGTCGGCCACCGCGGTCGACGTCCCACGCCCGCCGTCATCGGTGTCGTCCTCGTCGCCATCCGCCGCTGGACGGTCGCTCGTGGGGTCCCCGCCGGTCCCGTCGCCGCCGCGACGACGCAAGCCGATCGCGGCCGTGGCACCGCCGCCCACGAGCATCAGTGCCAGGACGACGACGAACGCCGGGTCGAGGCCGAGCAGACCGCCGGTCGTCAGCAGCACGGCCAGGGCGGAGATGGGCAGCATGGGCGGGTCCTTGGTGGCGCGAAGGTGGCGCGAAGCGGCGGGTGCCCGGGCCGGGTGTCACGACCCGTGGGGCACGACGAGCACGTCAGGGCGTGGCGTTCTGCAGCCGGACGTCGTCAGCGGTTCGATCGGCGGGTGCGGCGGCGGACGCGTCGTCGGCCGCTTCGTCGGACGCGGCTTCGGCCGCATCGTCGGGGGCGGCGTCGGACGCATCGTCGGGGGCGGCGTCGGGCACATCGTCGGCCGTCGCGTCCGTCGGGGCGTCACTGGCCCGCTCCTCGAGCGCGGCCTGACGGTCCTCGCGCAGCCGTTCGGCGACCGCGGTGGTGACCGCGTCGGGGCCCATCGTGATGCCGTAGAGGACGTCGGCGATCTCCATGGAGCGCTTCTGGTGGGTGACCATGATGATCTGGGCGTGCCCCCGGAACGAGCGCACCACCTTCAGCAGCCGCTGCAGGTTCACGTCGTCGAGCGCGGCGTCGACCTCGTCGAGCACGTAGAACGGGCTCGGGCGGGCCCGGAAGATCGCGAACACGAACGCCAGCACGGTCAGCGACCGCTCGCCACCCGACAGCAGCGACAGGCGGGTGACCTTCTTGCCCGGCGGGCGCGCCTCCACCTCGATGCCGGTGACCAGCAGGTCGTCAGGATCGGTCAGGACCAGGCGGCCGTGGCCGCCGGGGAAGACGGTCGCGAAGGTCAGCTCGAACTCGCGGGCGATGTCCTCGAAGGCCTCGCCGAACACCGCACGGATCCGGTCGTCGACGGCGACCACGACCTCGGCGAGGTCCTGCTTGGACCGACGCAGGTCATCCAGCTGGTCGGCGAGGAAGGCGTGGCGCTCCTCGAGCGCCTTGAACTCCTCGAGCGCGAGCGGGTTGACCCGGCCGAGCAGCCCCACCTTGCGGACCAGGTTGTCCTCGCGTTCGACGAGTTCGTCGAGGTCGTAGCCCGCGGCCTCCGGGTGTTCGGCGCGGACCTCGTCGGGGGCCATCGACAGCTCGCTGCGCAGCCGGGCGACGAGGTGGTCGAGCCGCGTGGTCGCATCCTGGCGGCGCAGGTCGGCGGCATGGCGGCGGTCGCGGACGGCCTCGAGCTCACCGTTGAGCTCCGCGAGTTCGGCGCGCACACCGTGGACGAGGCTGCGCTGCTGTTCGAGACCGGCCGACTGCGCGTCACGCTCCTGCTCGGCGGCGACGATGCTGCGCTCGAGGGCCTCGATCGTGGTCCGCGCCACGATCTGCAGCTCCCCGCAGCGGGCGATGCCCGCGCGACGCGCCTCCCGGCGTCGGGCCGCATCGGCCAACGCCGTCTCGACCTCGTCGGCCTCGGCCCGCAGCGAGGCGGCCTGCTGCTCGAGCTGCCGGACCTGCTCGGTCGTGCGCTCGAGCGTGACCCGGGCATCGAGTTCCCGCTCGCGCGCCGCCTCGACGACCTCGTCGAGCTCGATGGCGGCCTCGTCGGGCAGGTCGTCGAGGTCGTCGTCGGGTTCCTCCGGGCCGCGTTCGCTGAGTTCGTCGAGTGCGCGCCGGTCGCGGACGAGCACCTCGGCGAGCTCCGTGTGCTGGGCGGCGACGACCTGCCGTTGGTTCGCGAGCGCGTGCAGTTCCTTGTTGAGGCGTGCGAGCCGCTCGGCGGCACCGGTGATGCGGGCGTCGGAGGCGTTGATGCGTTCCGTCGCGGCGGCGAGCTCGCTGCGGGCCGTCGCCAGCGCGGCGGCGACCGCGGTGCGTTCGGTGTCGAGCTCGGCCAACTGATCGGCGAGCTCGCGGCCCGCGGTCTCCGCGTCGTCGGCGGCGGTGGCGGTGAGCACCGAGGATCCCTCGGGCGCGCCACCGCCACGGAAACCATGGGGACCGGCGACGTCGCCGGCCGTGGTCACGAACGTGCAGGCCGGATGCCGTCCGTGCAGCAGCACGGCGGCCGCCCAGTCGTCGACCACGAAGGTGGAGGCGAGCACCGTCTGCAACGCGGCGAGCACGTCGGCGGCGACCGCGGAGCCCTCCACCGCCGACAGCATCCCGGCGACCGGTTGCGCCCCGGCATCCTGGAGCGTCGTCGTCAGCTCGGCGTCGATGACGGTGGGCGTGCGGCCACCACTGCGTGCGGCCAGCACCACGGCGGCACCGGACGAACTGTCCCGCAACCACGCCACCGCGCGCCTCGCCTGCTCGGTCGAGGTGACCACGACCGCTTCGCCCAGCGGGCCGAGCGCGGCGGCGACCGCGGCGTCGGACCCGCCCGCGACCCGGACGTGATCGGCGATCGGTCCGAGCACGCCGTCGAGGTCCGCGTCGAGCAGTGCGGCGGTGCCCCCGTCGGCATCGGCGAGTGCGGCCCGCAGCGCCTCGGCCCGGGCCTGCTGGGAGGCGCGGCGGGCGTCGATGTCCCGCACACGGGCGTCGATCGTGTCGAGGGCCTGCTGCCGGTCGTCCACGGCCTGCTCGGCCAGTTCCAGCGTGTCGGTGAGTCCGACCTCCTGCCGGTCGAGTTCCTGGATCTCGTCCTGGACCTGTCCGACCTCGGCCTCGGCTTCGGCGACCCGGGCGTCCAGACTCGACAGCGTCGCGGCGACCCGTCCGACCTCGGCCTCCGCGGAGGCCACGGCACCGCGCAGCGCGGACACCTCACCCTCCCAGCGCAGACGGCGTTCCCGGACCTCCGCGCGCCGGCGGCGTTCGGTCTGCCGCTCGAGTTCGTGGGCCCGACGCGCCTGCTCGGCCTCGCGGCGTGCCCCGGTGGCCTGTTCGAGCCGGGTGCGGTCGGCGTCGAGCTGCCCCGCGCGCTGGCCACGTTCCACCTCGACGCGGTCGGCCTGGGCGCGCAGCTCCGCCGGCGGACGACCCGCCAGCGGCTCCTCGACGTGCTCGACGAGGTGGCGACGCTTGGCGTCCACGAGGTCGGCGGTCCCGCGGACGCGTTCGGCCAGCGACGTCAGGCGGTAGAAGGTCTGCTGTGCGGCCTCCAGCGCCGGTCCGCGGCGGGCGAGTTCGGCCTCGATGGCCTGCTCCCGCGCGCGGACCTCGCCGAGTCGCTGCTCGGCCGTCCGCTGCGCGGCCGCGGCCTCGTCGTCGTCCCGGCCCTCCGAGTCGACCAGGCGGGACAGCCGGTCGAGTTCCACCGCGGCGATGCGCACCCGCACGTCGCGCAGTTCCGCCTGCAGCGCCTGGTAGCGGTCGGCGGCCTCGGCCTGGCGTTCCAGCGGACGCAGTTGCCGGCGCAGTTCGCGCAGGACGGTGCGCAGACGCTCGATGTGCTCGTCGACCTGGTCGAGCTTGCGCAGCGCCCGCTCACGGCGGCGGCGGTGCTTGAGGATGCCGGCGGCCTCCTCG
>CAYTLZ010000236.1:0-4951 GCA_964438785.1 uncultured Actinomycetota bacterium
CCACACGACCGCACCAACACCTTCGAGGTCACGGTGGCGGACCTCCTCATCTTGGAGTCGCGCACCACCCTCACGGAGATGAGCGGAGGGAACAACAGCTCGAACCCGACGCAACGAGCCGACCCGGCGGTCCACACCGGCACCCAGACGACGGTGCTCCCACGCAACCGTCCGATCGCCACCTTCCAGGTCGAAGCTACCTGCACCTCGAGCAGCGGCGACCAGGCGCTGGCGCTGCTCAACGAGGGCTACTGCGACGCGCTCGACGAGGGCGGCATCAGGCTCAACTCGCTGAGCGTCACCTTCACCCCGCTTCTCGAGGACTGAGCAACGTGCCAGGTGTGGCTCACTCCTCGCCGCGAAGGACGGCACTGCAGGATGAGGTGGCGGAAGCGGATCGCTCGGACCTGCGCGCAACCGTGATTTCGATCGCTTGCGAGTCAGATGCCGGACGCCCATAACCGCTTCGCCGGCAGCGCCCCGTCTGAGGAGGACAACGCGTGCGGAGGCAGTCCGAGAACGCGGACCTTCGGGCCAAGGACCGCGGTGAGGGCAACGCGCTCGCGAGACGCGCGGGCAGCCACAACGGGCGTTGGCTACTGCCCCGCCCAGGTTCCTTCCAAACGCCCCCGGACCCACCCCTGGATCTGGTCCCGGGCGACGTCGAGGTCCGTGCTGACGAAGCGCTCACCGACGGGTACCTCGTTCACGCCGCGAAACACAGCGATATCGCTGCGGACGGTGAACATGCGGGTCCCGAACGCCAGCCGCAGCAGCGCCGAGCTGGGTGCCCGGACGCGTGTCACGTCCTTGAGATTCTCGGCGCGAACCTTCAGGACCGGGCCCGCGTGCGCATGGAGGAAGAGGACGTCGCCATCGGACCAGACGGCACCGTCCCCCTCCCGGCGACCCACGGTCCAGCGCCAGAGCAGCAGCCCCAGGACTACCAAGGCCACACCGGAGACCGCGGCCAGCGGGCTGGGGACGTGAACCCCTGCCACGCGCGCGTCGCCGGTCAACGCCGCCAGCACCACGACGGCTACACCGAGAGCCGCGAGCCCGAGGCCGAGCCGTCTCCCGAACCGGGGGCCCTCAACGGCCAGAGGGACGCTCACATCCATCGTGAGCTCCTCCCTGCGGTTCACGACGTCCGTGCAGCCACCCGCTCGCCCTGCGACCGAGCCTACGTGACATCTTGCACCGACCTGAAACGGCATCGATGGGCCTCGGCGCGACAGCTCGACGAGGTCGTCGAATGCATCACAGCTGACCACCGAACCCGGCTTCAGGTCCTCAGGCCACAAATCACCAACTCAGTCCGCGCCGTTCTGGCTGCTCGACCGTGCTCGTGACGGCATCGAGATGGCGGCGATGCACGCTCCGCGGGGCCCCTCCTACGGCGTTTCTGCCCTGCGGGGCGCAGCAGGAGGTCGACGGTGCGGCTAGGCCGTGCCGGCACCAGGACCGGACCGTGCGTACCGCGCCTACTAGGTTGTCCTGCCATCTAGTCGGTGGCACTATCTAGCGTCATGACCAGAGAAGACGTCGACCAACGTGATCCCCAGTGGCTGCGAGGACTGCTGCCACTGGTCGTGCTCGCCGTGCTCGAACAAGGTGAATGCTACGGCTACGACCTGTCCCGCCAGTTGGAGGCAGCCGGGCTCGGCGAGGTCAAGGGCGGCACCCTCTACCCCGTGCTCGCCCGACTCGAACGCGACGGACTGGTGTCGATCCGCTGGTCACAACCCTCCGCCGGGCCAGCACGCAAGTACTACCGCCTCACCCCGACGGGCCGGACCCACCTCGCCGAGGGAACAGCGGGGTGGTCGCGGTTCGCGACCCGCGTGATGGCCCTGCTCCAGCCGATGATCGAGGAGACCCACCATGCGACGAACTGAACTCGACTACCTGCAGGAGCTGACCGTCCAGCTTCGGTTGGCCGGCATGGACGGTCGCCAGGTCGGGGCGGTCCTCGAGGAGACACGCGATCACCTCGAGGCATCCAACGAGACCGCCGTCGAAGCGTTCGGGCCGGTCGAGGACTACGCGGCTGAACTGGCACGATCACACACCGCGGCCGGGACGCCGTGGACGACACTCACACGGAGCGACCTCGTCACCGGCGGCGCGCAACTGGGCGGGTGGCTGCTGCTCGCCGACGGTCTCACCACGAGCCTGGCCGGGGGCGAGGTCGTGATCCTGGCAGCTCATCTCGCCGCATGGGCACTGCTGACCGCGGCGCTGGTCTGGCCCGTATGGCCCACGTTCCTGGACTACGCCGCCGGACGCGCCAGCATCGCCAAACCGGCCCTTGCGATGACCAGCGTGCTCGCCCTGTGCGTCGCGCTGACGACGATGTGGGACTCCCCGCCGATCGTCACCCTCGCGCCCTGGACAGCGATCCTCGTCGGCGGCATCGTCATCGGCCTGTGCTGGTTACGCGTCTGGTTCCGACGCGACCCGATCCGCCGACCCACGGATCGTTCGTCTGCCGACGACGCCTGAAACCTGGCCTTTGGTAGTCGGGCTCACGGGTACCCATCACGGGCGTTGTGCTCGAGTTCAGGCGGAGGGCTTCGGGCTCCTGCTCACAGGGCCGTCGGGGTCGATGTGGGACGCGGTGCGTCTGGCGTTGTCCTGTGGGACCCACGGCCCGCCGTCTCTACCTCTTTGGACGGACAGCGCCGCGTCACAGAGTGCCCGTAGAGTGCGGTGGAACCTGATCGGAGCCGATCCTGGACGACCACGACGATCGCCGGAAGCGCATCGAGACAGAGCTACAGCGTCTCGAGGAGAGCGCGATGTGGTCTTCGCAGGCCCAGTTCGAACAAGCCAAGCGGTGGCGCGGCTTCAACCTCGCGTTCGGCGTGCCAGCAAGCGCCCTCGCGGCTATCGCTGGTGCTACCGCGCTCGCGGACGCTGCGGGGCGTGTCCCCGCCGCAATCATGGCGCTGGCAGCAGCCGCGTTCGGAGGCGTCCTGACGACGGTGAACGCAAGCCATCGGATGAACCAGGCGACCGCGGCAGCCAACGCCTACCTGGAGATCCAGACCGCGGCCCGGCAGTTTCGCACCGTTGATCTGCCCTACGCGCCTCTTGATGAGGCCCGTTCTGAGTTGGCGGAACTCACCGCCCGCCGCGACGAACAGAACCGCGCCGGGGAACCACCGAGCCGACGGGCGTACAAGCGGGCAAGCAGGAACATCGAGCGGGGTGGTCAGAGCTACGCCGTTGACGAGGAGGCACAAGAACATGGTGCGTAGCGTGACCGACGGCTTCGAGGAGTTCCTAAGGCGGCTCACTCCTACCGCAGCACAACGCCAGGCCGCGGGACGGCACCGGGAAGGGGTGGAAAGTGCGCTCAAGTCGAAGCTGGGGCTGTACCGGTTCTTCGAGACAGGCTCCTTCAGCCACGGAACCGGCATCCGCAACTACAGCGACGTCGACGCACTAGCAAGCATCAAGGGTGAGCGTCCCGGGTCATCTGACACCGGGTTGAGATGGGTCAGAGAGGCGCTGGAGCAGAAGTACCCGTACACCACGGTGAAGGTCCGACGGCCAGCCGTTGTGATCGAGTTCGCAGGTGGGGACGAGACGTGGGAGGTCATCCCCGGCTTCCTCACCGGGCGGGGCGGAACGACCTCGGTGTACGACATCCCAGGGCCGAGAGGCGGATGGATCGACACGGCTCCCGACGCGCATCTGGCCTATGCCAACGAATCCAACCTCCAACCACGTCGCGGCTGCGCCAAGAGCCTGGCTCGCCTACTGAAAGCGTGGAAGTACTACCGCAACGTCCCAATCTCGTCGTTCTACCTCGAGATGCGCGCAGCCCAACATGTTCGAGCCCAGCAGACGTACGTGCACCTTTTCGACCTTTGTGAGCTGCTCGAGGACCTACACGGCCACCAACTCGCTGCGATGAACGATCCCAAAGGGCTGACGGGCCGCTTCCACCCGTGCTCGTCGGACGCGAACAAGCGGGACGCGCTGTCCAAGCTCGACACGGCCGCCACCCGCGCCCGCAAGGCCCTCAACGCCCACCTTGACGATGACCCTGACGACGCCTTCTACTACCTCGATCTGCTCTTCGGCGGTAAGTTCCCGCCGCGGTGAGTTACGGCCTGCAACGTGGCGATAGCGGGCGTTGCGCACCGGTCGCCACGGGCGTGCCAGTTCGACCAGCACGTGCGGTCGGTCAGTTCTGGGGACTGCCGCGCTGGTCTTGTTGTTAGCCCTGGCGGGCTTGGTGTTCAGACCTTCGAGGCGATGCATCGTCGCCTACCCGAACGGTGCCGAGCCCAGAAGACGGGTGAACGTGTGCACGGACACGGGGCAGCAGCAGGAGCCCGGCTTGCGTGAGGCCGGCCAGGGCCAACGGCGCGACGTAGCTGAACGAGCCATCCGAGGGTGTGGCGGTGGCCAGCGCGAGCAGGAGCAGCGCGGGACCAGCCTTGAGGACGAACAGCAACGTCCAGGCGAGCCGTCCACCGCGCCACACCCGGTAGGCCAGTAGGGCATGGAGGCCGATCCAGAACAGCTGGTTGCTCAGCGGCCAGGATGCGTTGAGCTCAGCACCGACGGTGCGGCTGTAGACCACCGTGAGCACATCGAGAACGACAACGAGGCGCAGGAGTCTGGCGACGCTCAAGCCGGCTTCGACCTGCATACGACCCCCGTTCGACGACCACCCGCACTCTACGCAGTTCGTCGCCGCAAGGCCCTGCCGGCCACCGCCGGAGCCGACGACCGCGCGGGAGCAGACGGCACCCACCCATCACTCGGGTGGACCACACGGGCGATTCTTCCCGGTGTACGGGGCTGCCCGTCACGGTCGCATGCTCGCGAGCATCAGACACTCGCGTTGAGAAGCTGGATGAGAACCCCAACAGACAGCACGGCGACAGCAAGAACCGCGGGAGGCCGCGACAGCCACAGGCTCGCCACCTTC
>CAYTLZ010000237.1:0-4917 GCA_964438785.1 uncultured Actinomycetota bacterium
GAACAGCAGTGGGGTGAGGAACTCGACCCAGGACAGGATGAACCCGAGCAGCAGACAGGCGAACACTCCTGGCAGGATCAGGGGGGTGACGATGCGGGTGAGGATCTGGAACGGTGAGGCACCGTCGATACGCGCGGCCTCCTCGACCTCGACAGGCACCGCCTTCACGAACGAGCCGAGGATCCAGACCATGAACGGCAGCAGGAACGCGACGTAGGGGATGATCAGCCCGGTGTACGTGTCGTGCAGGCCGATGGAGATCCAGGCGATGTACAGGGGGATGATGAACAACAGCGTGGGCAGCACGTAGACCGACACCATCGCCGCGAGGATGAACCTGCCACCTGGAACGTGCAGTCGATGCAGTGCGTAGGCGGCAGGGCCGGCAAGTGCGACCGCGATGATCGCTGCAGCGAGGGAGACGAACAGGCTGTTCATCATCCCCTCGATGACCGGGACGATGTGGCCCGGGGTCAGCACCGCCTGGTAATGGCTGAGATCGAGGTAGGTCGGGAACAGTGAGAGGTCCGGTGATCGGACGTCACGCTCCGTCTGCACGCTCGTGAGCGCGACGGCGTACAGGGGGAACGCCACGAAGATGAACACTGCGAACGCGGCTGCATAGCGGCCGATGTGACCGAGCCTGCGTCGGTTGCGGTGGGACATCGTCATGACACCTGCCTCTTCCCGTACCGACGGAGAAGGGTCAGCCCCATGATCACGACGAGCGTGAGCAGCGTCAGCAGGTAGGCCGTTGCGGCTGCCCGACCAAAGCGGAACTGTTCGAAGCCCTGCTGATACACGAGGTAGTTCAAGGTGGTGGTCCCCATCCGGGGGCCGCCACGGGTGAGCACGAAGATGGTGTCGAACGCCTTCATAGCCCACACGAACAGGAAGATGACGACCGGGATGATCATCGGCCCCATCAATGGCAGGGTGATGTGGACCATCCGCTGCCAGGGTCCGGCGCCGTCGAGGTCAGCGGCCTCGTACACGTCACGGGGGATGGTCTGTAGCCCGGCAAGGAGGAACAGGGTCGCGAACGGCAGCCACCGCCACACCTCTGCGATGATCAGTGCGTGCAGAGCGAGGTGGGGCTCCCCGAGCCAGATGGTCTGTCCGTCCAACCCGAAGCTGCGCAGGGCGGCGTTCAGGAACCCGTACTCGGACTGGAACATCTGCGTCCACAACACCCCGGCGACCACCGGCGGCACGGCCCACGGGAGCAACACCACGACCCGCAGCACCGTCCGACCGGGGAATTGCTGGTTGAGCAGTAGTGAGATGAAGAAGGCGGGGATGACCGTGAAGACGGAGACCATTCCACCGAAGTAGATGGTGCGCAGCAGCACGCTGCGGAAGGTCTCGCTCTCCACCACGGTGGTGAAGTTGCCCAGTCCGACGAAACGCTCGACGGTGTAGGTTCCGATGTCGATTGACGTCGTGCTGTAGACGAGGGTCGCGACCGCTGGATAGAGGTAGACACCAGCGACAACCAGGAAGGCCGGTGCGATCAGGAGCAACGCCGTTCGCTGCTCCTTTCGCCGCCACGACCTGCGCTTACCGCCCGAGCCTCCTGGACCGGTGGGACGCGCTGGATCTGCCCGGATCCGCGTCTCGGAGTCGGTGAGCATGCTGATGGCGACTAGCCCTCCCGCTCGGCACGGATGAGCCTGACGGCATCGTCGAGTGCTTCTGCCGCGTCCTTGTTGTCCGCGAGGACTTCCTGGATCTGGTTGCCGAGGATCGGCGCCCAGATCTCGCGGTCGGCCGAGTAGCCGCCGTCGACGGGGTAGTCGTAGGACTGCACGACGGCTTCATTGACCGGGAACGCCTCAAGTACCTCCGGGTCAAGGTTCACATCGCGGTAGATCGAAGCCCAGCCACCGAGTGCGATAGCGCGCTGTCCCTCCGGGCTGGTGACCAGGTCGAGGAAACGCCACGCCTCGTCCGGGTTGTCGGCGAACACCGGTATGGCGAGGAACTCCGAACCGTCGACCGATGCGCTGGTGTCGACAGCAGGTTGGGGAGCGAACGCGTTGTCGCCGGCGATATCGGAACCCTCTGGGTCGTTCGCGAGCCCGGCGATGAAGGGCCAGGTGAAGAAAAAGCCGCGCGTACCGTTGAGGAAGCCCGGTGAGGCATCGAACACCCACGTGTAGGTATTCACGGCAGGATCGACGACCCTATGCGTATTGAGCAGGTCGTACATCTTCATCGTCGCTTCGACGCCGGCATCGGTGTTGAAGACCGGCTCGTGGTCCTCGTCGAGGAAGCTTCCGCCGTGCATCTGGAGCAGAGAGCCCCATGTGTACAGGATGTGGTCGTCTGCCCACGCATCGGTGAAGCCGTAGTGCTGCACGCCGTCGCGCTCGAAGGTCAGCGCCTGGGCGTACTCGACGAAGGTGTCCCAGGAGTTGGGTTCAGCGTGCCAGTTCAACGGCGCATCGGGGTCGAGATCGGCTTCTTCGAGCAGCCTCCGGTTCCAGTGCATCAGCGGAGCACCCATGGTCCACGGCACAGCGAGGAAACCGTCTTCAGCGCCGATGGCACTCAACCCACGGTCCATGAGCTCGCCTCGCGGACGGATGTTCTGGTCGAGGAATGCATCGACGGTCTGCACCCAGTTGCGGTCGCCGAGTTCCTGCGCGAGGACGGCGGTCGTGAAGATGGCGTCCCAGGGTGAGTCCTGCGCCAGGAAGGCACTCGAAACGACGCTGCGCAGGTCAGGCGTGGTGATCTCCTGCACCTCCGGGCTGACGCCGTACTCGCTCTGGTACCGGCTGACCAATTCCTGGACCGGCCCCATGTGCGACCCAAGCAGCAGACCCAGCGCCCCGGTGAAGTCTTCCCCGGGATCACCGGTCGCGAATCCTTCATCGGCTCGTCCGCACGCGGCAAGGACCGCGGCGAGTCCGCCCGTCGCGTACAGGCCTCCCAAGCCTGCCGTTCCCTGCAGGAACGTACGGCGCGAGACCGCGTTCGCCGCGGTAGGACGTGACTGCTCCCTCATACTCAACCCCTTCATTTCATCTAGTGAGATTGTGAAGTTCCGGAAATCAACACCGAGTCGCAGGCGCTGTCAAGCAGTTGTTACCTCCTCGAAACGGGAGAGCTCGCCCTTCCCTCCCTGCAGCGCCGCCTCGAGCCGCTCGAGAACCGCGACTTCCTCTTTCTCACCGTGCGCGGCCGACACGTACCAGATGCCACGTCCGGCAACCCAGACCCCGTAGTCGGTCAGGTGCTGCGCCAGTGCGCTGTAGCGCTGGCGATCGCGCGACTGCAGCCCCTGGAAGTCCTCTATCGGTTCGTCGGCGCCGAACGAGGCATGGAAGGCCATCCCGAGCCCCTGCACGCGCAGCGGAAGGTCGTGCTTGTCGGCGAGCTTTCGGATGCCGGACATCACCCTCTCACCGTGCGCCTCGACGTCCGCGTACGGCGGGGCAGAACGCAACTGCTCGATGGTTGCCACGACAGCCGCAGACGCCATGACCGAGGCGTTGAAGGTTCCCGCGTGGCCGACATCCTCGGCGAACCGCCGCATATACTCACCGCGCCCCGCCAGAGCTGCCACCGGCCAGCCTCCGGCCATCGCCTTGCCGTACGTCGCCAGGTCAGGACTGACCCCGAAACGTTCCGCGGCGCCACCGAGAGCCAACCGGAAACCCGTGATGACCTCGTCGAATATGAGGAGAGATCCGTATTCATCGCAGAGCCCACGCAGGTGGTGGAGGTAGCCGTCTCGGGGTGCAACGGCCCCGTTGTTGCACATAAACGGCTCGGTGATGACGGCGGCGATCTCATCCGCGTGCGCTTCGAAGGCGCGGGTGAGCGCTGCCTCGTCGTTCCACGGCAGGATCACGCTGTCATCGAGGTGACTGACCATCTGCCCGGCGCTAGCGGGTCCCGGCGTGCCGTCGGACTGCGGTGCAAGCAGCACGTTGTCGAGCCAGCCGTGATAGTGGCCCTCGAATCGGATGAACTTGGTTCGGCCGGTCACAGCTCGTGCCAGTCGGAGCGCAGCCTGGACCATCTCCGTCCCCGAGAGGCCGAAGCGGACGAGATCTGCCCAACCCACGGCTGACAGGAAGGAGCGTCCCGCTTCGACCTCGAGTTCGTGCTGTGCCCCGTAGACCATGCCCCGCTGACAGGCCTCCATGACCGCCCCATTCACGGCCTCATGGGCATGCCCGAGGAAGTTCGGCCCCTGCCCGATCAGGTAGTCGACGTAGTCGTTGCCGTCCACGTCCCAGAGCCACGCACCCTTGCCACGGGCGATGAACGACGACGCTCGTTCGAGACGGACGTTGGAGTGGACACCTCCCGGCGTGAAGCGGAGCGCCTCCGAGTGGAGTTGCTCCGCGACAGTGTTCGGACGAGACACAAGACCCCCTTCACGGGTTGCAGTAGGCGGAACAATTCTTTTCGCACCGGTGGAACAATATGCAGGTGGCGAGGGACTGACAAGTCTTTTCTTGCATCCGAGGGGCGGCGAACACCCGTGAGGGCCAACGGATCACTGGCGCCCGCGCATCGGGCCACCACCACCGCAGGTGCACCGTCCTCCCGACCATCCGCACGACGAGCACCATTGCCGTGTGGTTGTGGGCAGCGTCAACCTGTGAGCCGGGCAATCGCTGTCGGAGTCGTCGGGCTGGGGTCGCACACAGTTGGTCCCGTTGACTGGGCAGTCTCCCCAAGCACGCCCAGCTCAGTTCTCATCGAGATCACGGCCGACGGTGTCCATGCCGGGTAGGAGCTCGACCGGACCGGAGGGCGCCGTGGTGTAGGTGACGGCGAGGTCCTGAGGTGTCGCCGCCGACTGCGCGGCAGCGAGGGCAAGCAGGGACGATGATGCGGCCGGGCAGCCCGCCGGTGACCTCCTGCGCCTGGAGCACCTTCAGCCAGTTGACGGCG
>CAYTLZ010000238.1:0-1605 GCA_964438785.1 uncultured Actinomycetota bacterium
AGGATCTCGTTGAGCAGGTCACGCATCCGCAGGATCTCGTTCGCCTGGATCTCGATGTCGACCGACTGGCCCTCCGCGCCGCCCGAGGGCTGGTGCAGCAAGATCCGCGAGTGCGGCAGGGCGAAGCGCTTGCCGGGTGTGCCGGCCGCGAGCAGGACCGCCGCCGCCGACGCCGCCTGCCCCATGCAGATCGTCTGCACGTCGGGCTTGATGTACTCCATCGTGTCGTAGATGGCGAACAGGGCGGTGATGGAGCCACCGGGCGAGTTGATGTAGAGCGCGATGTCCTTGTCGGGGTCCTCGGATTCGAGGTGCAGCAGCTGTGCCATGATGACGTTCGAGATCTCGTCGTTCACGGGCGTGCCCATGAAGATGATCCGCTGCTGCAGGAGTCGCGAGTAGATGTCGAACGCGCGCTCGCCACGGTTGGTCTGCTCGATGACCGTGGGCACGAGGTAGTTGTCCGGGCTCGGCAGCCCGATCGAGGTGATGTCGGTGCCGTTGATGTCCACGGGGCGGCCTCCAGGTCGCGAGCGCGGTCGCCTCTGATTGACACCGCGCGGGAAGCCAGCCTACCGGTGCCGTCCAGCGCGCCCCCGTGGCTGCGTCCGGGCCACGCAGGTCGGTGTGGTGCGGGCGCTGCGGCCGGGGTCGGACGCACGGGGTGGACCACCTCCGGCGGTGAGGTGGTCCTTACCGTGGTCATCAACCGACCCAGGAGTACCCGTGCGTCTGCGCTCCGCGCGACCCCTTGCCATCGCCGCCACCGCGGCGCTCGTCCTCGCGGCGTGCGCCGACGAGGACCCGGCCGACGACCCCACGCCGCCCGAGGACGTCGAACAGCCCGAGGGCGAGGGCGAACTCGATGACCTCGACGACCTCGACGAGGAGGCACTCGAGGACCTGCTCGGCGGCGACGGCGAGGATCCGCTCGCCGATGCCCCCGATCCCAATGACGACGTCACCGACGGTGCCTACCGCGGTTCGGGTGTCGTCCTGCCCATCCCCGAGGGCTGGACCATCGATCAGGCGTCGTTCCTGCAGGGTGCGCTGCTGGCCACACCGGAGGACTTCAGTCAGCAGTTCTTCGCGCAGGCCGTCGACGTCGACACCCTGCCCGAGGAACTGACCTTCGATCAGGTCGTCGAGGACAACCTGACCCAGGCCGGCGAGTCGCCGACCGTCAACGAGGACGTCGAGATCGACGGTGCCGCCCAGGCCCGTGAGCTGCGCTTCGACGCGCTGCCCGGCCAGGTCGAGGGCGACCCGGACAACGCCGTGCTGCTCGTGGTCGCCGATGACGGTGACGGTCGACTCGGCATCTTCAACTACGCCGCCACGGCCGACGACTTCGACGCCGACACGGCCGACCTGCTGATCGCCGAGGCCGGCTTCGACGCCGACAGCGACCCGGCACCGCCGGCACCGGCCCCGGCACCCTGATCGACGCCGGTCGATCAGCCACCGATCGGCCGGTCGCCGACCCGTCACCCTGACGGACCACGACGGGCGCTGACGCCGGGCGCGTCAGCGGCCGTCGGCGGGGGCGGCGGGCCGTGCGGGGGTCGGGTCCGGGGGGTCGTGCCCGCGCGTGGGCGCCGCCCC
>CAYTLZ010000238.1:1615-4880 GCA_964438785.1 uncultured Actinomycetota bacterium
CTGATCGACGCCGGTCGATCAGCCACCGATCGGCCGGTCGCCGACCCGTCACCCGGACGGACCACGCCGGCCGCTGACGCACATTCGCGTCAGCGGCCGTCGTCGTGTGCGGCGGACCGTGCGGTGTCCCGGTCCGGAGGGTCGTGCCCGCGCGTGGGCTCCTCCAGCCGGGCGGGCACCGCCCGTGGGCTACTCGTCCTCGTCTGCCACCTCGTCGGCCGACGCTGCATCGTCCGCCGCCTCGACCTGGGCGTCGCCCTCGTCGGTGGGGGCCTCGGACACGACCGCGCCCTCGGCGATCTCCGGCGAGACCATCTGCACCGCGTCCGGGTCCTCCTTGAGGCCGAACTCGATCAGCTGCTCGTCGGTCGGGCCGCCGTCGATGACGGCCGCGTCGATGATCGCGTCGATGGTCTTGCGGCGCATGATGTCGCCGATGAGCGCCGGCAGCGAACCCTGCTGCTGGATGATCTCCGCGACCTGCTGCGGGTCCATCTGGTTGGTCTGCGCGTGGCGCATGATCTCCCGGTCGATGTCCGAGGGATCGAGATTCGGCTGGACCTCCTTGCCGAGGGCGTCGAGCACGAGCTGGGCCTTGACCGACTCCTCGGCCTGCTGGAGCGCCTGCGCCTCGAACTCCTCACGCGTGGTGCCCTGCGCCTCGAAGACCTGATCGACGGTCATGCCGAACTGCTCGGCCTGGTGCTCGACGTCGTGGAGGCGCTGGTCCTTCTCCGCGTCCAGCATGGCCGGCGGCAGCGGGATCTCGACCCGTGCGAGGTAGGCCTCGAGTACCCGGGCCCGAAGCTGGTGCTGGGCCTCCTCGACCTTGCGCTTCAGCAACGAGTTGCGCACGTCGGTCCGCAGTTCCTCGATGGTGTCGAACCCGGACGCCGAGGTCGCGAAGTCGTCGTCGAGCTCCGGCAGGGTCTTCTCGCGCACGTCCTTGACGGTGACGTGGAAGGTGGCCATCTTGCCGCCGTGCTCCGGGTAGCCCTCGGGGAGTTCGTCGTCGTAGGTGAACTCGTCACCTGCCGACTTGCCGAGCGCCTCCTCGTCGAGCTTCGGGGTGACCCCCTCGGAGCCGACCTCGTAGAGGGCGTCCTCGACGGCGGCGTCCTCGAGCTCCTCGCCGTCGACCTCGAGCTTGAGGTCGATGGTGATGAGGTCGCCCTTCGTCGCGGCGCGTTCCACCTCGTCGACCTCGGCGAACCGTTCGCGCAGGCTGGTGAGCTGCTCGTCGATCTCGTCCTCGTCGACGTCCCACTCCGGGTAGCTCAGGTTGATCCCGGTGTGGTCGGGCACCTCGAACTCCGGCCGGATCTGCACCTGCGCGGTGAAGGTGCAGCCCTCCTGTTCGTCGAACTGCTCGACGTCGACCTCGGGCTGGGCGACGGGGTCGAGCTCCTCGGACTGCAGGGCCTCGACGTAGAAGTCGGACAGGCTGTTCTCCATCGCGGTCTGGGCGATGGCACCCTCACCGAAGCGCTGTTCGAGCAGCCGGCGCGGGGCCTTCCCGGGGCGGAAGCCCGGGATGTTGACCTGCTTCGCCAGCTCGCGTGCAGCGCGATCGATCGCCTGCTTGACGCGCTTGGGTTCCACCTCGACGGTGAGCTTGACGGTGACGGGATCGATCTCTTCGCGGGTGGTCTTCACGTCGGCGGGCATCCTGGATCGGTGGCGGGGTGGACCGGGGTCATCGAACCTCGGCAGGTTGCGCTGCGACCGGCGAACGACGGCCCGATGACACGGCGAGGCGGACCTGATGCACACCTTCCGGTCGGAGCCGGGGGGTGACGAACAGGTCCGCGTGGGTCGCGATGGTTCCATCTGAACGGCCCGGTGTCCATCCAGCGGCCGGTCAGCGGCCGCTCGGTGTTCCCGCGGACGGCTCACGGGCGGTCGCACACGGATCGTGGGCGACCACACACCAGGGTGGTACTCGGCCCTACAGCCGCGGCGGTCGTGGCCGATGGGAAGGAGAGCGGCACTGCTCTGACCGCACGGGCAGACCCGTGCTCCCCGTCTGCCGCGCGATCGGAACCGTGTATGGCCGCGTCAACGTCTCCTCCCACCGCGATGCCCACGCTGTCGCCGACGATGACCTTCGACGACGCCTCGAAGGCCGTGCTCACGTTCCTGCAGGATCGGATCCCGATGGGGTTCTGGGCGGTGACCCGCATGGAGAACGGCAACCAGACCTACCTGCACCTCGATGACCGCGGCTACGGCCTCGAGAAGGGGGGCTCGCATCTGTTCGCCGACTCGTTCTGCATCAACATGCTCGCGGACAAGGGGCCCCGGGTCGCGCCCGACGTCGCCGAGGTGCCGATCTACCGCGACTCGAAGGTGGCGCAGGCGGTCAAGATCGGTGCCTACGCCGGGATCCCGATCAACGAGGCAGACGGCAGCCTGTTCGGCACGCTGTGCGGGCTGAACATGGATCCGCTCGACCCGCAGGTCGTCGAGGAGCAGCCGCTGCTCGAACTGCTCTGCCAGCTGTTGAGCATGGTGCTGACCGCGGACCGGGCCCGCGACCAGGCGGCCCGGGCGGCCGCGGCGGCCAAACTGGCCGCCGACACCGATCCGCTGACCGGGCTGTACTCGCGCCACGCGTGGAACGAGATCATCGCCGCCGAAGAAGCGCATCAGGACAAGTTCGCCGATCCGACCGTCATCGCCATCGTCGACCTCGACCTGCTCAAGCGTGTCAACGACGAACAGGGTCACGAGGCCGGCGACGAGTACATCCGGCAGGCCAGCGCCGCGCTGCGAACGGCGACGCCGGAGGGGACGCCGGTGGCCCGGCTCGGCGGTGACGAGTTCGCCCTGTTGCTGCGCGACACCACCGAGCAGCACGCCCAGGCCGTCGTCGACGGCCTCTACCGTGCGCTGGCCGACGCCGGCGTCGCCGGCTCGATCGGGTGGGCCCCCTACACGGTCATCGCCGGGTTCCCCGGAGCCATGGAGGCCGCCGACGAGCGGATGTACGAGGCCAAGCGCCGCCGTCGTTCCACCGCCGCGGTCGCCTGACGCGGTCGGGCCGCCACGATCGGACCACGGCGGCGACGGTCACCGCCGCGGCGCGACGTCGCCCGGATCGGCGGCGGTAGGCTGCGCCGCTGACGGGGTGTGGCGCAGCTTGGTAGCGCACCTGCTTTGGGAGCAGGGGGTCGCCGGTTCGAATCCGGCCACCCCGACCACCGACACGACGAACGGCCGGACCCTGCACGGGTCCGGCCGTTCGTGGTTCGTCGGGCCCGGC
>CAYTLZ010000239.1:0-4834 GCA_964438785.1 uncultured Actinomycetota bacterium
CTCCAACCTGCAGCGCCAGATCATCCACGGCACCTCCGACATCGGCACCCACAAGGTCGACTCGGCACGCCGCTCGATCCTGGAGATCAACCCCCACGTCGAGGTGGTCGAACACCGCAGCTTCCTGACCTCCGACAACGCGCTCGAGATCCTCGACGGCTACGACCTCGTCATCGACGGCACCGACAACTTCCCGACGCGCTACCTCGTCAACGACGCGTGCGTGCTGCTCGGCATCCCCAACGTCTACGGCTCGATCTTCCGGTTCGAGGGCCAGCTCAGCGTCTTCTACGCCAAGGAAGGGCCGTGCTACCGGTGCATGTTCCCGGAGCCGCCGCCACCGGGCATGGTCCCCAACTGCGCCGAGGGTGGCGTGCTCGGGATCATGGCGGGCCACATCGGCACCGCCCAGGGCATCGAGGGCATCAAGCTGATCACCGGGATCGGCCGTTCGATGGTCGGGCGGCTCGGCCTGTACGACGCGCTCGAGCAGGAGTGGATGTACGTCAAGGTCAACAAGGACCCCGACTGCCCGGTCTGCGGCGAGAACCCGACCGTCACCGAACTCATCGACTACGAGGAGTTCTGCGGGATGCCCGCGCACGACGGTGTTGTCGAGGCCGATCTGTCGCTGGCGGATCTGGAGATCCTGCCCACCGAGTACGTCGACATCGCCGACAAGCCCGACGTCGAACTCATCGACGTGCGCGAGCCCCACGAGTGGGAGATCAACCGCATCCCCGGTGCCACGTTGATCCCCAAGGACACCCTGGCCGGCCAGCTCAGCGAGCTCGACCCGACCAAGGAGTACATCGTGCACTGCAAGTCCGGTGCGCGGTCGCTCGAGTCGACCGAACTCCTGCGCGGTGCCGGCTTCAAGGCCCGCTCCATGCGCGGCGGCATCAACGCCTACAGCCGTCAGGTGGACAGCTCGATCCCGGTCTACTGAGTCCGGCTACCCGGTGGGTCGATCACGTCGGCGGCCACGGCATCGCCGGCCCGGATCGTCCCACCGGTGATCACCCGTGCGGTGATGCCACCGTGGTGGCGGACCGCCTGGTAGCCGCCGACCCCGAGCGCCTCCTCCATCCGCGAACACGGGTGGCACCAACCCGTGCCCTCGAGCACGACCGCACCGATGCGCACCCGCCGGTCACGCACGGCGGCCAGGTTCAGCCCGGCCACCACGAGGTTGCGTCGGAGCAGTCCGGCGTCGATCGCCCCGCGCCCGACCAGCGCGGCGATGACGGGGAGGTGTTCGGCCTGGATGAGCGTGACGTGGCGTTTGCCCCGCGGGTCCGGTGCGTTCGCGGTGCGTCGATCGCCCTCGAGCCCCACACCGTCGATGACCCGGGTCGCGTCGAGCCGCTGCGGGGGCGCGCGGCGTGCGGGCCGGACCCAGATCTGCTCGAGGCGGCCGATCTGGGGCACGTCCGCCATCAACTCGCGCACCGTGTCGACCATCAGTGCACCCCACCGGGTTGGATCGCGAGCACGGTGCCCGCATCGACCCGCACGAGCGCGTCGACCGCGGTGAACCGGTTGCTCAGACCGAGTGACGAGCCCGCCTCCAGCGTGGCGGCCTCCAGCCCGAACGCGAGTCCGTCGGTGGTCACCCCGTGGGCGGCACCGTGGGCCGCGAGCAGACTGACGGTGTCCCCGATCGCGCCGTGGAGCGTGGCCTCACGCCGGACGACCGTGACGATCGCCGGGCCCAGCAGGCCGGTGACCGCCACGCCGGCGTAGGCGTCGGCGGCGAGCAGGGCGAGGTTGCCGGCGAGGTGATCGAGCCGTCCACCGTGCCCGCCGACCACGGTGATGTCCGTCACACCCGCCGCGACCGCGTGGTCCAGCGCCAGCGCGAGGTCGGTGCGGTCCTTGTCGACCGGGTGGCGCACGATCCGGACACCCGCCTGCTCCGCCGCGCGGAGGTCGTGGTCGCGCACCGAGTCGAGATCGCCGATGAGCACGTCCACCCCCAGGTCGAGCGCCGCGGCGGCCGCGAAACCGCCGTCGGCGGCGATGACGAGCGCCGCCGACGGCAGCCTCCGGGGGAGCGGCGGTGCGACCGGGTCGCCGCCCGCGAGCACGATGGCGGCGGATGGTTCCCCCTGCCCGGTGTCGTCCGATCCGGGGGTCGGCTGGTCGGTGTCGGGCATCGGGTGATCCGTCGGGGTCGGTGGTCGCCGACGCTAACGGCTCGGGACCGCCCCCGGCCACGCCGGGCGGACCGCGGCGCCGGACCGGGGACACACGACGACGTCCGCCCCGCAGCTTCGCGATGGGCGGACGTCGTCGGACGGTCGGGCGTGGATCAGGCGGCCTCGGCCTCATTGACGATGACCGCGGTGACCATCCCGAACATGCCCTCGGCACGTTCGGCGTGGGTCAGGATGTGGCAGTGCAGGACCCAGACACCCGGGTCGGTCGCCTGCACCAGCACGCTGTAGCGCTCACCGGGGGCCACGTTGACCGTGTCCTCCCACTGCGGGGCATCGAGCGGGAAGCCGTCCTTGGCGAACACCAACTGCGGCATCTGGTGCAGGTGCATCGGGTGGATACCGAGCCCCTCGTTGTAGTAGTGGATGACGAACCAGTCGCCCTCGTCGACCACGATCGGCTCGGTCGCCGGGAAGGACTTGCCGTTGAGCGACAGCCCGATGGTGCCGGCGTCGTTCAGGATCATCGGGATCTCGGCCACGATGTCGAGGTCCGCCGGGACCTCCTTGCCGCCGACCGTGCCCGACGGGAACGGGATGTCGGTTCCGACGTCACCGATGATGAACGCCCCGAACATCCCGTTCGGCAGCTTCTTCTGGCCGTGGTGGTGCGGGTGGTACATCCCGATCGCGGGCTCGTCGGCCGTGAACTCGTAGGTGAAGGTCTCACCCGACAGGATCAGGTCCTGCGTGATCGGGGCGACACCGTCCTGGTCGTTGGGGACCCGCACACCGTGCCAGTGGACATCGGTGCCCATCGGCAGCTCGTTCTCGACGATGACCTGCACGTTGTCGCCGACGTCGACCTTGATCATGGGCCCGGGGATCTGTCCGTTGTAGCCCCAGCCCTCGACGAACACGCCGGGCTCGAGTTCCCAGTCGAAGATCTCCGCGACGAGCCGGAACACCTTGGTGCCGTCGTCGAGGATCTCCTCGGGTTCGAGCGGTTGGTTGCCCAGACCCTCGGTCTCGGCCGGGAACTGCGCGATCGTCTCCGCCATGGCGGCGTCCAGTGCGGCCCAGTCGGGCTCGTCACCATGGGCATCGTGTCCGTCGTCACCGTCGTCGGCGGCCACCGCGGCGGCACCGGATTCGCTGATGGTCAGCGTGCCGACCATCCCGGCGCTGTCGTGCCCGGGGACCGTGCAGTAGATCTCGTAGACGCCCGGCTCGAGTCCGGCGAGCGACAGGGTCGCCTCGTCGCCGCTGTCGAGCATCGGGGTCGCGACGTCGGTGTCACGGACCTTGAGGTCGTGGGGTGCGGTCCCGCTGTTGACCACCTCCAACGTCCCGTCGGCGGCCACGCTGATCGCGCCCGGGGCGATGTCGAACTCGGTGAGCTCAACCCGCACCGAACTCGGTGCGTCCTCCGTCACGATGTCGCTGGGGGCGGCCTGTTGCACGGCGGCACCGCTCCCGCTGGCCGCGACGACCAGCGCGCCACCGGCCAGCACCATCGCGACCACGGCGATCACCGCGGTCGCGATCGTTCCCATCGTCTTCGTCTCTTGAGCTTCGTCGATCATGCCGGGCCTCCTGGGCGCTGAAGTGGTCCGCGTGCGGCGGACCGGTGTCGAGTGGCACGGTGCCCGCCACCCGTGGCGAGCGGCAGGGCCCACCGGCACCCATCGTCGGGACGCTCGGCCCGACCCCGTCGGGACCCGTCAGTCCCGCTGGAGCCGCCGACCGGAGACCTCGTCGCCCAGGATGCGGATCCACGCGGCCTCGGTGCCCGCGTCGATCGCCCAGCTGTCGAGGTCGGCCCCCAGCTGCGCGATGCGCTCCGGGTCCTCCAGCAGATCGGCCCGGCCGCGGACCAGCACGCTCCAGCCCGTTCCCCGGACCGGATCGTGGTCGTCGAGCTGGAAGGCGACGGGCTGGCCCACGATGGCCGCGTCGAGCTTGCCGCCGGCCAGGGTGCGCATGACGACGCTGTTGCCGTCCACGACGTGGTTGACCGGCACGATGCTCGGCACGCCCCGGTCGATGTAGGCGAGGCGACCGAGTGCCCGGCTGCGCAGCAGCGACAGGCACTGGGCGAAGGTCAGGACCTCGAGGCCGTGGCGATCGGTGGATGCGGTCATGGGTCGGACCTCCCGCGCAGTGGTGGACGTGGCACCCCGGGACGGGTGCGTCACCTCTCCACTGTGCGCGGGCACCCGAGTGGGCGTCCAGGGACCACCGACCCCAGCCGGCAGGGCCGCAGCGCCGTCAGTCGTGCTCGCCGTGTTCACCATGTTCGAGCTGCGTGTAGAACACCGCGGCCTCGGTGCGCCGCTGCATGCCCAGCTTCGCGAGCATGTTCGACACGTAGTTCTTGACCGTCTTCTCGGCCAGGTGCATCCGCTCGGCGATCTGCCGGTTGGTCAGGCCCTCCGCGATCAGGACGAGGATCTTGCGTTCCTGGTCCGACAGCGACGCGAGCCGCGGGTCCTCCTCGTCGCCCTTGCGCAGCCGTTCGAGCACCTTGCCGGTGACCGACGGGTCGAGCAGGGAGTCGCCGGCCGCGACCCGGCGGATGGCGTCGATCAGATCGTTGCCGCGGATGTCCTTGAGCAGGTACCCGGCGGCACCGGCCATGATCGCGTCGAACAGGGCCTCGTCGTCACCGAACG
>CAYTLZ010000240.1:0-4797 GCA_964438785.1 uncultured Actinomycetota bacterium
CGTCCTCGGGCCACTGGTTGGCCTCCGCCAGGAACATCCGGTCCGAGTGCCGATCGAGGTGGCGGCGCAGGTCCTTCAGGAACGCGTGGGTCTCGGGCAGGTTCTCGCCGTTGGTGCCCTCGCGGACGAACAGGTACGGGATCGCGTCCAACCGCATGCCGTCGACGCCGGTCTCCACCCAGAAGTCGAGCGTGTCCTTGACCGCCTGCTGGACGTCCGGTGAGTCGAAGTTGAGGTCGGGCTGGTGGTGGAAGAACCGGTGCCAGTAGTACGCCCTGGCCTCGCCGTGCCACTGCCAGTTGGAGGTCTCGTAGTCCTCGAAGATGATGCGGACATCGGTCCACTTGTCCGGGGTGTCCGACCAGACGTAGAAGTCGCGCTCCGGGCTGCCCGGCGGGGCCTTGACGGCCCGCTTGAACCACGGATGCTGATCCGAGGTGTGGTTGATCACCAGTTCGGTGATGACCTTCAGGCCACGGTCGTGGGCCTCGGCGACGAACTTCTTGAACTGGCGCATCGTGCCGTAGTCGGGGTTGATCGCCGAGTAGTCCGCGATGTCATAGCCGTCATCACGCAACGGTGAGGGGTAGAACGGCAGCAGCCACAACGCGGTGACGCCGAGGTCCTGCAGGTAGTCGAGCTTGGACGTCAGCCCGGCGAAGTCGCCGATCCCGTCGCCGTTCGAGTCGAAGAACGAACGCACGTGCAACTCGTAGATCACCGCATCCTTGAACCACTGCGGATCCTGGGGGTGCGTCGACTCGTCGGCCACGGGCTTGCTCTCCGGTCGGGGCGGGCAATCGGTGCGGGCAATCGGATCGGTCGTCTCGGACATCGGTGCGAGCGGGCGTCGGCGCGATCAGGCGTGCGGTTCGAAGTCCGCTTCCGTGCGGCGGTGGGTCCGCACGGCGAAGACGTGGGCGGGGCTCACGTGCGGGTTGAGCTCGACGTAGTTGTCGCCGCCCTGCCAGGTGAAGGTCCCGCCACCGAACAGGTCGGTGACCTCGTAGAGCTCATCCGGTTCGATCCCGAGCTCCTCGAGCTCCAACCAGGTCACCCCCGCCTGGGTCTGCCACGGGTCGAGGTTGACCACCACCAGGATGACGTCGTCACCGGCACGCTTGGAGAACACCAGCAGCTGGTCGTTGTCGATGTGGTGGAAGCGCAGGGTCCGATCCTGCTGCAGCGCCGGGTGCGCGTGACGGATGCGGTTGATCAGCGCGATCACCTCGCGCAACGAGTGGGGCTGGTCGACGTCCCAGGTCTTGATCTCGTACTTCTCGTTGTCGAGATACTCCTCGGCACCCGGGCGGGCATCGGACCACATGAGCTCGAACGCCGGCCCGTACATCCCGTAGTTCGCGGTCAGCGTCGCGGCGAGCACGAGTCGCTGGACGTACATCGACCGCTGGCCGGTCTGGAGCTGATCAGTCAGGATGTCGGGCGTGTTGGGCCACGAGTTCGGTCGGAAGAAGTCGACGACGTCGGTCTGGAACAGCTCCGTGTAGTACGCCTCGATCTCCCACTTGTGCCGCCGCCAGGTGAAGTAGGTGTAGGAGTGGTTGAAGCCCCGCATCGCCAGCTCGTACATCACCTTGGGGCGCGTGAACGCCTCCGCGAGGAAGATGCAGTCGGGATGCTCGCGCGACAGCTCGTCGAGGCACCACTCCCAGAACGCGAACGACTTGGTGTGGGGGTTGTCGACCCGGAAGATGCGCACACCCTGGGCGATCCAGTGGTCGAACACGCCCTTGAGTGCCGTCCACAGCCCCTCGGCGTCGACCGACTCGAAGTCCAGGGGATAGATGTCCTGATACTTCTTGGGCGGATTCTCCGCATACTGGATCGAGCCGTCGGGGCGCTGCTTGAACCACTCGGGATGCTCGGCAACCCACGGATGGTCCGGGCTGCACTGGAACGCGATGTCCATCGCGAGTTCCATGCCCCGCGCCTCGCAAGCGGCGATCAGCGCGTGCAGGTCCTCCAGCGTGCCGAGCTCCGGATGGATGTCGAGGTGGCCGCCCTCGGCACCGCCGATCGCCCACGGCGAGCCGGGGTCGTCCGGCCCGGCGATGACCGCGTTGTTGCGGCCCTTGCGGTGCGCGACCCCGATGGGGTGGATCGGCGGCAGATACAGCACGTCGAAGCCCATCGACGCGACGTGGTCGAGCCGGTCGATCACGTCGCGCAGCGTCCCCGGCCGGTCGGGGTCGGGCGAGGCGGAGCGGGGGAAGAGCTCGTACCAGGTGCTGAATGCCGCACGTTCACGGTCGATCTGCAGCTGACAGACGCGCGGGTAGGTCGTGGCATGCGCCCGCGGATCGAGCCGCCGGGCGAGACCGGCGAGTTCCTCGGACAGGCCGGCCTCGATCCGCTGCTCGAGCGGCAGATCAGTGTCGAGGATGGCGGCGATGCCGCTCGTCAGCCGTTCGGCTGCGGCCGGGGCGGCATGCGCGATCAGGGCGCGGAACAGCTCGGCACCGGTGGCCAGGTCGACCGGCTCGACGACGTCCGCGGTGGCCTTCTTGCGCAGGTCGCGCCGCCAGGTGGCCACGTGGTCCACCCACGCCTCGACCGTGAACTCATGACGACCCGGTTGGTCGACGTCCAGCTCCGCGACCCACACGTCGTTGATCTCGTGCACGAGCGGGGTCTCCGACCACCGCTTCGCACCCTGTCGCCGGTGGCGCACCACGGCCGCCAACTCGTCGTGGGAGTCACCGACGATGTCCGCCGAGATCCGCACCGGCCGACCCACGGCCCCACGCGCGGGGAACCGCCCGTCGAGCACTTCGGGGCGCAGCCGTTGGATGCTGGCGCGTGCACGGGTGACCACCGATCGGCCCTTTCGTCGTCGAGGGCTGCGGGTCGTCCACCACCTCAGCGTCTGCGGTCGTGTACTCGACACTAGTCCCGAGGCGCTCGGGCTTCAGGCCGTGACCCGGGCGGCGCGGTCGTCGGTCAGGCCGTGCCGCCCTCGAGGGCCGCCAGCAATCGGTCGGACGCGGCGTAGGGATCGAGCTCCCGCGTCGCGACCTGCGCCGCCAGTGAGGTCAGCAGGGCGTCGTTGTCCCCGTCGAGCCGCGCGAACCTCAGGCGCACCTGTTCGAGGGCGATCTCGCGGATCGTGTGCAACGCCCGGTCGCGTACCCGGTTGGCATGCTGCCCGGACGCTGCCATCGCCGCGGTGTGCTCGTCGATCGCCTCGAGCAGGTCGGCGATGCCCTCGTCGCGCACGGCGACGGTCCGCACGATCGGTGGCCACCAGCCGTCGCCGACCGCATCGGCGGCCTCGGTGGCATGCCCCAGTTCGAGCATGCCGCGCAGTTCGCCGTCGAGCTTGCCCGCGCCGGGGGCGTCGGCCTTGTTGATGGCGAAGACGTCCGCCACCTCGAGGATGCCCGCCTTCGCCGCCTGGATGCCGTCCCCCATACCGGGGGCGAGCGCGATGACGGTGGTGTCGGCCGTGGCGGCGATCTGGACCTCGGACTGGCCGACACCGACCGTCTCCACGATCACGTCGTCGAAGCCGGCGGCGTCGAGCACCAGGATCGCCTGGGGCGTGGCGAAGGACAGGCCGCCGAGGTGGCCGCGGGACGCCATCGACCGGATGAACACCCCCGCGTCCGCGTGGTGACTCTGCATCCGCACCCGGTCGCCGAGCAGCGCACCACCGGAGAACGGCGAGGACGGGTCCACGGCGAGGATCGCGACCGACCGGCCCTGGGCGCGTAGCGCGGCCGCGATGGCGTTGGTCAGCGTGGACTTGCCCACACCGGGCGAACCGGTGATCCCGATGACCCGGGCGGTTCCGGTGTCGGGATGCAGGGCGGCCACGACGGCACGAAGCAGTTCCGGGCGACCATCCTCGACCACGGTCAGCAGCCGCGCCAGGGCGCGACGCTCGCCTCGGGCGAGCGCCGCGACGAGCGCATCCACGTCCACGCTCACGGGTGGGCCCCGCCCGAGGATCGTGACGGGGGAGGCGGGGCTGCTCCTGATGCCGGGCGTGCCGGTCGGGGCGGGGTGGCGATGGTCAGACCTCGAGGGTCAGGGCATCGCCCTGCCCGCCGCCACCACACAGCGCGGCGGCGCCCGTGCCACCGCCCCGGCGACGCAGTTCGTTGATCAGCGTGACCACGATGCGGGCACCCGAGCACCCGATGGGGTGTCCGAGCGCGACCCCACCACCGTTGACGTTGACCTGGTCCTCGCCGACCCCCAGATCCCGGGTGGAGGCGATGGCCACCGACGCGAACGCCTCGTTGATCTCGTAGAGATCGAAGGCGGACGGATCGAGGTCGACGCGGGCGGCCGCGTCGCGGATGGCGTTGGCCGGCTGCAGATGCAGCGAGGCGTCGGGACCGGCGACCGTGCCCCAGGAGGTGATGGTCGCCAGTGGGGTGGCGCCCAGGCGCTCGGCGGCGGCGCGGGACGCGAGCACCAGCGATGCCGCGCCGTCGGAGATCTGTGAGGCGTTGCCGGCGGTGATGGAGCCGTCGCGGTCGAAGGCGGGGCGCAGCCCGCCGAGCGATTCCGCGGTCGTACCCGGCCGGATGCCCTCGTCCTCGCTGACGGTGATGGGATCGCCCTTGCGCTGCGGGACGTCGACGGGCAGTACCTCGCCGTCGAAGGCGCCGTCCTTCCAGGCGGCTGCGGCGCGTTCGTGCGATCGGGCGGACCACTCGTCCTGCTGCTCACGGGTGATCTCGAGCCCCTTGTCGCGCTGGTAGTTGTCGGTCGCCAGTCCCATCGCGCAGCCGTCGAAGGCGCAGGTCAGCCCGTCGTGCATCATCA
>CAYTLZ010000241.1:0-4793 GCA_964438785.1 uncultured Actinomycetota bacterium
CCACCTAGGATCGAGTGTAGGCCAGATGCATCGGGCCCCGAATCGATGCGGCGTGGGGTCGGGTCTGACGGGGTGTCCCAGCGAGGGGGAACCATGTCGAAACTCGTCAGCGACCTGTCGGAGGGACTCGCGCTCCCCCGTCCGCTCGGGTCGGTCGCGGTGGCTCCCACCGATGAGGTGTTCGGCTCACCGTACGGGGTGACCGCTGCCGCCGGGGCCGCTGTCGGCGTCGCGCTCGGCGCGATCGCCGTGCTGGACGCGGTACGGCGCGGTGGTGAGCCAGAGCCGGTCCGGGTCGATGGCCGCCACGCCGCCGTGCTCTACCACAGCGAGCGGCTGCTCCAGGCGGCATCGCTCGACAACGACGACCTCTGGGGTGTGGTGACCGGGACCCACCGTTCGGCGGACGGTTGGTTGCGCATCCATGCGAACCTGGAGCCACATCGGATCGCCGCGCTCGAGGTGTTGGGGGTCCCCGCGGATCGCGACGCCGTGGTGGAGGCCGTGCGACGATGGCCGAGCCAGGAGCTGGAGGACGCCATCGTCGCCGCTGGTGGGGTCGCCGCAGCGCTGCGAACCCGCGAGGAGTGGCGAGCGCACCCGCAGGGGCGGGCGGTCGGCGGCACGCCGCTCGTTGCCTCCGTCGAACGCGCGGAGGGTGCGGGTCTGGCCCCGGGACGGTTGCTGCAGGGCGTCAGGGTGCTGGATCTCACCAGGGTGATCGCCGGGCCGGTCGCCGGTCGCTGCCTCGCCAGTGCCGGGGCGGATGTGCTCCGGGTGGACGGACCGCTCGACGATGGGCGTCTCCTGGAGGTCGACACCAGCCTCGGGAAACGGCGGGTGTCGCTGGACCTTCGGACCGACGTGGACCGGCGCACCTTCGACACCCTGCTGGCCGGCGCCGACGTGCTGCTGCACGCCTTCCGGCCCGGCGCGCTGGCCACTCTCGGGTACGGCTCGGACGAACTCCAGCGCCACCGCCCCGGGCTGGTCGTCGGCAGCCTGTCGGCCTATGGCACCGTCGGCCCGTGGGGGCAGCGGCGGGGCTTCGACAGCGTGGTCCAGGTCGCCGCCGGGCTGGCGGCCGTGTGCGGCACGCCCGATGGCGCGCCCGGCGCGCTCCCGGCGCAGGCGCTGGACCACTCCAGCGGCTACCTGCTGGCGGCCGGGGTCAGCGCCGCGCTGGCGCGCCGCGAGCTCGACGGTGTGGGATCCGACGTCGAGGTGTCGCTCGCCCGGACGGCCGACTGGCTGGAGGCGCTGCCGGCCACCGGGGCGCCGAGCGTCCCCGCGCTGCCCGCCGAGGTGACGAGTCCGTCGCTCATGCGCACCCAGGCGCCCGGCATCGGGGCGGTCACGCACGTCCGACCACCCGGCCGGATCGGGGACCGGGACCTCGCGTGGGGTCAGCCGCCGGCGCTGCGCGGCCGACGTGACGTGACCTGGGAGTCGCGCTGACCGGCTGACGGGACCGGCTGTGTCCGCCTCGGTGGTCCGCCCGGCCGTCAGGCGGTCTAGCGTCGCGGGAGAGCCGGGGCCGCGGGGAGCGGCCGGGACATGCTGGCTCGGGCTCGAGCGAGGGAGATCGTGATGGTCCAGGTCCGTGCCGTCGCTGCGACGGGAGCCTTGGGGACGGGGTTCCGGGAGGACACCCTGCGCGACGCGATCGCGCAGCAGCCGGACATGTTGGGCTGCGACGCCGGCAGCACCGACGCCGGGCCCTACTACCTCGGCTCCGGTCGGACGATGGCCTCGCCTGCGGCCGTTCGTCGTGACCTCACCGTCATGCTCCGCGCGGCCGTCCCGGCCGGGGTGCCGGTGCTCGTCGGGTCCGCGGGGACCGGTGGTGGGCGCCCGCACCTGGCCGGCGCCGTGGAGATGGTCCGGAGCATCGCCGCGGAGCTCGGGTTGCGGTTCCGGCTCGCGGTGATCGAGGCGGAGCAGGATCCGGCGTTCCTCGCCGAGGAGTTCGAGGCGGGGCGGATCACGCCGCTGTCGAACGCACCCGACCTCACGGCGGACGACATCCGCGACGCCGACCGCATCGTCGCGCAGATGGGTGCCGAGCCCTTCGCCCACGCGCTCGGGCAGGGGGCTGATGTCGTCCTCGCGGGCCGGGCGAGCGACGCCGCGATCTACAGCGCCGTACCGATGATGAAGGGGGCGGGTGCGGGGCCGTCCTGGCACGCCGCCAAGATCCTGGAGTGTGGTGCGGCGTCGGTCGCGCAGCGGCTCTACCCCGACTGCATGATGGCCGACATCGGCAGCGACTCCTTCACCGTCGCGCCGCCGAACGCCGCCATGGCCTGCACCCCGCAGAGCATCGCGTCGCACACCCTGTACGAGAACGCCGACCCGTTCCTCCTGACCGAACCCAGTGGGGTACTGGACACCACGGCGTGTCGGTACGACGCGGTCGATGCCCGGACGGTGCGGGTCTCCGGCTCGACCTTCCACCCGAAGGACCCGTACGACGTCCGGTTGGAAGGGGTCCGGCTGGCCGGGCACCGGTACGTGGTTCCAGCAGGGATCCGCGATCCGCTGGTGCTGCGTCAGCTCGACCGGTTCATCGAGGAGTCCCTTGGGGTCGTCCGCTCGAAGGTTGCGCAGAGCCTCGGCCTCGCCGAGGATGCCTACCGGCTGACGGCACGGGTCTACGGCAGGGATGCCTGTCTCGGGGAGCTGGAACCGGAGCGCGACCAGCTCGGCCACGAGGTCGGCCTCCACCTCGAGGTGACCGCCGCTGACCCCACCGCGGCCCAGGCCGTGGCGAGCGTGGCTTGGCACACGGTGCTCCACCACCCGATCCCCGAGTGGAACGGCCTCATCAGCAACCTCGCCTTCCCCTACTCGCCGCCGGAGCTCGATGTCGGGCCGGCCTTCGAGTTCATGATGAACCATGTGTGGCAGCTCGAGGACCCGCTCACGCCCTTCCCGATGCGGATGGAGGACGTGGGATGACCGCACCCCAGCCGCTGTGGACCCTCGCGAAGCTCGTGCGCTCGAAGAACGCGGGGCCCTTCACGATCACGATCGACATCATGTTCGACGATCCCGCCGCCTACGAGCGGGCGAAGGCCAGCGAGGTCATCTCCGCCGACCGTATCGCCAAGCTGTACCGGGTCGATCCAGCGCAGGTGTTCTACACCGAGCACGATGCGGCGATGGCGCTCAAGATCTCGATCCCGCGCCGACATCCGAGTGGGTCACTCGAGGATACGGACGTGTTCGGCGGGCAGTTCCACGGGCCACTTGTCGACCTCGTGATCGAGTGACGGTCCGGCTGGGCGGGTCGACCCCTTCAGGGGTCAGGTCGACAGCAGCGCCGTCAGCTCGCGGACGTCGTCGAGGCGGTCGAGCCGGGTGACGGCGTCGACCACCGCATCCGCACCGTCCGCTGGGAGGATGCCGTCGACCAGCCCGCGGAACTTGGCTTCTGCGGCGGCGAGGTCGAAGGGTGCCGCCGGTGAACCGGTCGGTCCCTCCACGGTGCGCTCGAGTCGCTCCCCGCCACTGGTCTCGATCGTGACCCGTGCGGGCATGGTCCGGGGGTACTCCGCGTCGATGTGTTCGTCGAAGGCGAAGCTGACGCGGGTGGCGACCTCCTGGACGTCGTCGCGTGCGATGCGGTCCGGGTCGAACTGCGGGAGGAAGGCCGCACGATCGACCGCGGCGACCGCGAGGCAGTACTGCAGGCTCATCTGTGCCTCCAGCAGACCGCCTTCACCCGTGTAGGGGAAGCCGCACTGCTGATCGACCACGCTGGAGTTGTGGGCCGTGATGGCGCGGATGTCCTCGGCTGCCAGATCGTGCTCGTCGACCAGTTGGATGACGGCGTCGATCGAGGAGTGCAGGGACCCACAGCACGAGTAGGGCTTGATCGAGGTGCCGTCGAGCAGGTACGGCGCGCCGAGCGCCGCGGTGACGCGTGCCGGATCGGCGCCATCGCTGACGGCCCCGAGGAAGCCGCCGTCCGCGGCCTCGAGAACGTCCGGCGGACCGGTCAACCCGTGGGTCGCCAGCAGGTAGGCCTGGAGACCGGACTGGGCGGCCCGGCCGGCATGCAACCGCTTGGTCATCGCCCCCGAGGTGGAGAACGCGAACAGGCCACCGGCGTGGGAGCCGGCGATCCCGATCGCGTGCAGCAGCGTCGCCTCGGCCGCATCATCGATCAGCGCCGCCGCCGCCGCCGAGCCGAAGGGACCCACCATGCCGGTGAGGTGCCAGCCGCGCCGCCGCGTCGCGTTGGCGCCAGCGCCGAGCGATGCACGGATCATCGCCTCGTAGCCACCCACGATCGCCCGGATCAGCTCCGGACCCGTCGTGGTGGATGCCTCAGCGGCCGCGAGTGCCGCAGGGATGACCACAGCCCCGGGGTGGCACTTCGCGCCGGCGTAGTAGTCGTCGAGTTCGCACGCGTGCGCTTGGGTCCCGTTGACGAGCGCGGCAGCCGATGCCTCGAGCCGGAGGTCGGTACCCCAGACCGGCGCCTGACCGGCGGCACCGATGGTGGCTGCGGTGGACCTGACCGCACGCCCTGCTTCGGTGTCGACCCCGTAGAGGCCGGCCCCGAGTGCATCGAGCACGAGCACCTTGGCGTGATCGACCGTCGTCGTGGGAAGGTCCTCGGCCGCGATGGCATGGAGCCAGCCGACAAGATGGCGGGTCGTCGTCATCGGTATCTCCGCGTTCGTTCGAGGGTGTGGCCGCTGGCGGAGCCGGCCCCTCGTGAGTGTGTGCCGGTCCGGGCCGGGGTGGCCGGTGGCCGCTGTGGGGTGGCGGCCACCGGGGTG
>CAYTLZ010000242.1:0-4744 GCA_964438785.1 uncultured Actinomycetota bacterium
GTTCGACGTCGCACGCGGGGAGGTCTTCGTCGTCATGGGCCTGTCCGGCAGCGGCAAGTCGACGCTCGTGCGGTGTCTGACCCGGCTGATCGAGCCGACCGCCGGGCGCATCGAACTGGGTGGGGTCGACGTGCTCGGCTGTTCGCCCGAACAGCTGCGCGAGGTGCGCCGCCACACGGTGAGCATGGTGTTCCAGCACTTCGGGCTCCTGCCCAATCGCCGGGTGCGGGACAACGTCGCCTACGGGCTCGAGATCGCCGGTGTCGGCCGCGACGAACGGCTCGAACGCGCGCAGGGGCTGATCGACCTGGTCGGCCTCGGTGGCTTCGAGAGCTCCTTCCCCGACGAACTCTCCGGCGGGATGAAGCAACGTGTGGGGCTGGCTCGGGCACTGGTCAGTGATCCGGACATCCTGTTGCTCGACGAGCCGTTCAGTGCGCTCGACCCGCTCATCCGGGCCGAGATGCAGGCCGAGATCACCCGGCTGCAGCAGCAGATGGACACGACCATGGTGTTCATCACCCACGACCTGCGTGAGGCGTTGCAACTCGGCGACCGCATCGCGGTGATGCGCGATGGACGGGTCGTGCAGATCGGCACGGCGGCCGAACTGCTCGAGCACCCCGCCGACGACTACATCCGCGACTTCACGAGCGAGGTGCCACGCGCGCTGGTGCTGCGCGCCGCCGACCTCGCGGAGCCGGTCGCCGAGGCGACCGAGCCGGACGCCGACCGGGTGATCACCGGTGACACCCTGCTGCGGGACTGCATCCCGGCGGTCGCCGACGGCGGCTCGTTCCGGGTCGTGGACGCCGCGGGGGAGACGCTCGGGGTGATCGATCGGCGGCGCGTGCTGTTCGCCATCCACGGTGGCGATGCGCCCGCGCCCGTCCTCGACGGCAACGTCTGATGGCGGCGCCGACGACGATGAACGTGCCCGCACGGCTGCGGCGCGCGGTGGCCGGCCCGTGGGGCCTGGCGGGAGCCGGGGCGCTGCTGCTCGTCGCCGTCATCGCCGTCGGCACCGGGTTCGGGATCGAGTTCCCGACATCGCTGCGGGTGCCGGTCGGGGAACGCGTCGACGCGGTCGACGCCTGGGTCGTGCGCAACCGGGGCGACAACTGGCTGTTCATCGGTGTGTTCGGGCCGATCACCACCCTGATCCAGACCCTGCTCGCCGAACTCAACGCCTGGCTCGATCTGCTCGGGTGGGCGGGCACGATGGTGCTGCTCGGCACGATCGCCTGGCTGTCCGGTGGCTGGCGCGTGGTGGCCGTCACCTGGGCCTGCCTGGCCACGATCGGGTTCATCGGGGTGTGGGACGACGCCATGCGCACGCTGTCGTTGATGTCGACCGCCGTACTCATCGCCCTGCTCATCGCCCTGCCACTGGGGGTGTGGGCCGGACGTGATCGGCGGGTCGATGCGGCCCTGCGGCCACTGCTGGACACGTTGCAGACGACCCCCGCCTACGTCTACCTGCTCCCGCTGGTGCTGCTGTTCCGGACCGGGGATGCGTCCGCGGTCATCGCCACCGTCATCTACGCGCTGCCCCCGGCCGTGCGGCTGACCGCACTCGGGATCCGCACCACCCCGGAGTCGCTGCTCGAGGTGTCCCGCTCGACGGGAGCGACCCGGCGGCAACTGCTCACCAGTGTGCAGCTCCCCGCCGCGATGCCCTCGATCCGGGTCGGGGTCAACCAGACCATCATGATGGCGCTCGCCATGGTCGTCATCGGCTCGCTCATCGGTGGGACCGGGCTCGGTCGCGGCGTGCTCAACGGACTGCAGCGGGTGGACGTGGGTCGGGCGCTGGAGCCCGGGGTCGCGATCGTGCTGATCGCCGTGCTGCTGGACCGCATCACCGACGGCGGCGGCGTGCGGCGCGCCCGGCGGATCGTCGGCTGGCGCATCCCGGCCGTGGTCGGGGGTGCGGCCGTGGCGGGTCTCGCGCTCGGAGCGCTGCCGGGTGGCCGCGTCGTGCCCGGTGCCGGTGTGCTCGCCTTCGCCGAGCTGGCCAACGCCGGCCTCGCCCGGCTGCAGGCCGGCATCGTCGGCGTCACCCGTGCGTTCAGTGATCTGCTGCTGACCTTCGCGCTCGAACCGCTGCGGCAGGGGCTGCTCGCGATTCCCTGGTGGTTGCTGATCGCGCTCGTCGCCATCGCCGCCTGGCGGGTGGTCGGCCCCGGACTGGCGGCCTTCGCGGTCGTCGCCTTCCTGACGACCGGTCTCGTCGGCATGTGGCCCGAGGCGATGAACACCGCCAGCCAGATCGCGGTCGCCGCCACCCTGGCGGTGCTGATCGGCCTGCCGATCGGCGTCGCCGCCGCGCTGTCGGACCCGGTGGAGCGCCTGTTGCGGCCGGTGCTCGACACCCTGCAGACCATGCCGGCCTTCGTCTACCTCATCCCGGTGGTCGCGCTGTTCGGCATCGGCCGGGTGCCCGGCATCGTGGCGACCGTCGTCTACGCCCTGCCCCCGCTGGTGCGCCTCACCAGCGCCGGGATCCGCAACCTGCCGGAACAGACCCTGGAGGCCGCACGTTCGACCGGGTGCACGCGTTGGCAGCTGCTGCGCACGGTGCAGCTGCCGCTGGCCCGGCCGCAGATCCTGCTGGGGGTCAACCAGACCATCATGATGTCCCTGGCCAGCATCGTCATCGCGGGGCTCATCGGAGCCGGCGGGCTGGGCATCGAGACGGTGCTCGCCCTCACCCGTGGCGAGGTCGGGCGGGGCATTGAGGCCGCACTGGCCATCGTGCTGCTCGGCATCGTGCTCGACCGGGTCACGCAGGCCTTCGGCAGCGACAGCGAACAGGCACGAGCGGTGGTGAAGACCGCCTGACGCCGCCCGGCCCCGCGACACCTCGACCCATCGACCCGCGCGGGCCATCGCTCCGTACGACCCCTGAACCCCTGAACCCCTGACACCATGAACCCATGAACCCATGAACGCCGACAGAGGAATGCATGTGAAGAGTCCGAAACGCATCGCCGCAGCCACCCTGGGGCTGGCACTGATCGCCAGTGCCTGTGCCGCAGGTGGCGACGCCAGTAGTGACGGTCCCGTCACCCTGGTCGCCAACCCCTGGCCAGGTTCGTACGCCAACGCCCATGTGGCCCAGCAGCTGCTGGTCTCGGAGTACGACCTCGACGCCGAGGTCGCCGAGATCGATGAGAACGCCCAGTGGGCCGGGCTCGACGGCGGCGAGTTCGACGCCGTGCTCGAGGTCTGGCCCTCCGGGCACGCCGACAACTATGCCACCTACATCGAGGAACTCGGCTCCGTCGAGGACGCCGGTGAGCTCGGTGCGCTCGGCCAGATCGGCTGGTTCATCCCGAGCTACCTGCTCGACGAGTACCCGGAGATGGCGACCTGGGAGGGCCTCGAGGGCAACGAGGAGATCTTCGCGACCGCGGAGACGGGCTCGTCGGGTCAGTTCCTGGCCGCCGACCCGAGCTTCGTGCAGTTCGACGAGACCATCATCGAGAACCTCGGACTCGACTTCACCGTGGTGCAGTCGGGTTCGGAGGCGGCCCAGCTGACCGCGGTGGAGAGCGCCATCGAGGCCGAGGAACCGGTCATCTTCTACTTCTACACCCCGCACTGGCTGCACGCGAAGTACGACCTGTCCATGGTCGAGCTGCCCGAGTACACCGAGGGTTGTGAGGAGCCGGAGGCGGAGCGCACCTGCGCCTACCCCGAGGACGTGCTGTTCAAGGCCACCGCCGCCGACCTCGACGAGCGCAACCCGGACGCGGACGCGTTCCTGCGGGCGTTCTCCATGCAGAACGAGTGGCAGGACGAGATCACCTTCATGATCGACGAGGAGGGGCTCGAGCCCGAGGACGCCGCCGCGCGTTGGATCGAGGACAACGAGGACGTCTGGAGCGCCTGGGTCTCCTGAGTCCCCACCGCCCGACGAGGGCAGCATCACGAGCAGGATCCGACGAGGGGCGCGGCGACGCGCCCCTCGTCGTACTCGCTACGGTCCGCGCCCCGGGGCGGACGGCCGCGGGCCGGAGGGACGACGAGGTGGCAGACACCGGGCGCGACCGTCCCCACCGTTTCCCCGACCGGTTCGTGCGCCCGGCGGCGGTCGCCGCCATCGTGGGACTCGGCACCTACGTCGCCGGCTGGTGGATCGCCGGGACGGTGCGGGCCGACTACGACCCGCGTGCGCAGGCCATCAGCGAACTGTTCGAGCTCGGCGCGCCGTGGGCGTCGCGCGGCTGGCTGCTCGCCGGGCTGCTGCTGTCGGGTATCGCGTTGATCGCCTTCGGTCCCGCGCTGGACCGCGGGCTGCCGGGGACGGGCCGGCTCGGCCCGCTGCTGGTCGTCGTCTCCGGGGTCTTCACCGTGCTGGTGGTCGCCGCCCCGTGCTCGCCCAGCTGCCCGGGGACCGGCACGGCCTTCAACGACACCGCCCACACCGTCACCGCCGGTGTCGCCTACGTGACGTTGGTGCTCGCCCCGTTGGCGTTCGCCTGGCGGCTGCGGCGGGTCGCGCCCGGGCTCGCGGCGGTGTCGGTGCTGATCGGGGGAGTGGCGGTCACCGGATTCGCGGTCCGCTACCTCGGCGTCATCCCGCAGGACCAGGGGCTGCAGCAACGGCTGTTCAACACCGTCGCGGACGTCTGGTATCTGGTGGTCGCGGTCCGGCTGTTGCTTCAGCCCCGATCCGGGTGATCTAGGCGGTCACGAGTTCGGCCGGCAGGTGGGTCACGTCGCTGAACGACTGCAG
>CAYTLZ010000243.1:0-4733 GCA_964438785.1 uncultured Actinomycetota bacterium
CGCGGTCCGAGGTGAAGTCCTTCTTGGTCAGCTTGCTCTCGTTGGTGGTCATGCCGGCACCTCCGCGATGAAGCCTTCGATCGCCGCGACGAGTTCCGCCGAGGAGAAGGGTTGACCGGTCACCCGGTCGTAGGGCTTGACGTCGACCAGCGTGCGCGCGCGCAGGTGCATCGCGAGCTGGCCCATGTTGTTCTCCGGACAGACCACGGTGCGGTACGAGCGCAGCAGCTCGTCGAGCTCGTTGGGCAGCGGGCTGAGGTGGCGCAGGTGCACCCGGGCGACCGAGGTGCCCTTCCGCCGCAGTTCGTGACACGCGGCGCGGATCGGCCCCTCGGTGGAGCCCCAGCCGACGACCAGGACCTCCGCGTCGCCGTCGGGGTCCTCGACCTCCAGCGGCGGCAGGCCGTCGGCGATCCGCCGGACACGTTCGTGACGCAGCTCGGTCATGGCGTGGTGGTTGGCGGGCTCGTAGGAGATGTGCCCGGTGTCCTCCTCCTTCTCGAGTCCGCCGATGCGGTGCTCGAGCCCCTTGGTCCCCGGCAGGGCCCACGGCCGGGCGAGGGTGTCCGGATCACGCTTGTAGGGCAGGTAGTCGCCGTCGGGACCGTTGGGTTCGGTCGTGAAGCTGAAGGCCTCGGTCAGGTCCGGCAGCGAGTCGACCTCGGGCAGCAGCCACGGCTCCGCCGAGTTGGCGAGGTAGCCGTCGGAGAGCAGGACGACCGGGGTGCGGTAGGTCAACGCGATCCGAGCGGCCTCGATGGCCGCGTGGAAGCAGTCCGAGGGCGAGCTCGCCGCGACGACGGGCAGCGGGGCCTCACCGTTGCGGCCGTGCAGTACCTGCAGCAGGTCGGATTGTTCGGTCTTGGTCGGCAGACCCGTGGACGGACCACCGCGCTGGACGTTGACCACGATCATGGGCAGCTCCATGACCATGCCGAGCCCCATCGCCTCGGTCTTGAGCGCGATGCCCGGCCCGGAGGACGCGGTCACGGCCAGCGAACCGCCGAAGGCCGCCCCGATCACCGAGCCGATCGCCGCGATCTCGTCCTCGGCCTGGAAGGTCGCCACGCCGAAGTGCTTCAGCTTGGCGAGTTCGTGGAGGATGTCGGAGGCCGGCGTGATCGGGTACGAGCCGTAGAACAGCTCGAGCTCAGAGCGCTGACTGGCGGCGACGAGGCCGTAGGCCAGGGCCTGGTTGCCGGTGATGTTGCGGTAACGACCGGGCTCCAGCTTGGCGGGCAGCACCTCGTAGGTGAAGACGAACGCCTCGGTCGTCTCGCCGTAGTTGCGACCGGCGCGCAGCGCGGTGATGTTGGCGTCGGCGACCTCGGGTGCCGTGGCGAACTTGGTCTTGAGCCAGTCCTCGGTCTCCGCGATCGGCCGCGAGAACATCCACGACACCAGCCCGAGCGCCAGCATGTTCTTGCAGCGCTCGGCCTCCTTCTTGTTCAGCTCGCCGCGCTCGATGTGGCCCTCGAGCGCCCGCAGCGTCAACTCGGTGATCTGGACCTCGTGCACCTGGAAATCGGTGAGCGCATCGTCCTCGAGCGGGTTGTCCTCGTAGCCCGCCTTGGTCAGGTTGCGGTCGCTGAAGGCGTCGCTGTTGACGATGAGGGTGCCACCCGGCTTGAGGGCACCGAGGTGCTTCATCAGCGCCGCCGGGTTCATCGCGACCAGCACGTCGGGCGCGTCCCCGGGGGTGTGGATGTCCTGATCGGAGAAGTGCAGCTGGAAGGAGCTCACGCCCGCCAGCGTGCCGGCGGGAGCGCGGATCTCGGCCGGGAAGTCCGGCAGGGTCGCGAGGTCGTTGCCCGCCATGGCGGACTGGCTCGTGAAGCGGTCCCCCGCGAGCTGCATGCCATCGCCCGAGTCACCGGCGAATCGGACCACGGCGTTGGACAGTCGCACCGTCTCCCGTGGGGTCGTCGACGTGCTCATGCGCGTGCCTCCTGGGTCGAACTCCGCGACGTCCTGTCACTGCGACCGCCGATCGGACGTCTCCCGGGCCCCGGCCGCAGCGACGCGACCGTAGCGTCTCGAGCTGCCCGGATCGCAACGCCCCGACGCGCGCACGGGCGACCCGGCCGCGCACCCCGATCACCGTCCGGATCAGCCGCAGGCGGCTCGCAGGGTCCGGTAGGGATTGATCGCCGTCCCCCCACCCGGATGCAGCTCGAAGTGGATGTGCTCCGCACCGGCGGTGGCGTTGCCGGTCGAGCCGTTGGTCCCGACCTGCTGGCCGGCGCTGACCCGGGCACCGTTGCCCACCGTGTGGCTGTTGAGGTGCAGGTACCAGTAGTGGTTGCCGTCGTCCCCCCGCAGGATGGCCCAGAGCCCGGCGTTGCGTCCGGGGCGCTGGATGTCCCAGGTCCCGCTGGTGATCGCGCGGACGGGAATCCCCAGCGGCCCCATGATGTCGGTGCCACGGTGGGCGCGGCCACCGGAGCGGGCGGCACCCCACGAGTCCACGAAGCTCCGGGGTTGATCCAGCGGGCAGGCCATGCCCCCGGAGCGCACCGGCGCGGACGACGAACCGCTCGTCCCGCCGCCACCGGACGAGGGTCCGGACGAGGACGCCGCGGCCTGCTGCTCGGCCTGCTCGCGCTCCCGGCGCTCCTGCTCGCGGCGCTCCTGCTCCTGGCGCTGTCGCTCCTCGCGCTCGCGCCGGAGGCGTTCGAGGCGCTCCTGCTCGGCCCGTTCCTCCCGGGTCAGGCTCGCCTGCAGCGCCTCGGCCTGCTCGTAGGCGCTCTGCAGGTCGACGGTGACGTCCTGGACCGAGGCGCGCGCCTCGATGAGCTCGGCTTCCTGCTCGGCGAGCCGCGCATCCGCGGCCGCCGCCCGGGCACGCGTCGCGCTGAGCTCCTCGCTCGATGCCTGGTCGGAGGCGATGACCCGCTGGACGGTCGCCGCCTTCGAGAACGCGGTCGACGGGTCGTCGCTGCCGAGGAACACCGCGATGGGATCGAGCGTCGCGCCGTGCTTGAACGTCTCCCGGACCCGGAACCGCACGAGGCGGTCGATCTCCTCGAGCTCGTCGCGCAGTTGCGCACGCTCGCGTTCGAGTTCCGCCCGGTCGTCCTCGAGCGTGCCGATGGTCGACTCGAGCTGGTCGTACTCGGCGGCCGCGTCAGCGATCCGTTGCTCGATGGCCGCCCGCTCCTCCGCGACCTCGGCGAGTCGCTCCTGGATGTCCTCCAACGACTGGCCGGAGGCGACGCCCGTGAGCAGGCCCACGCCGACGACGGCGAGCACCATCGGTCGGACCAACGTAGACCAGCGCACGCGGACCTCGAGTGACGACGGGGGGGGACCACGACGGATCGTGGGACGATGCCGGCGACGGGCGATGGACGAGCCGTGGGGCGTCACCGGCACGGCGGGCCGGAGGCTACCCCGGTCGACGCCGGTACTTCCAACGCCGCGGACGTCCGTGCCGATGACGCGCACCGGACACCGTCCGATGGTCCATCGCCGTCGGTCAGTCGGCCTTGGTCCCCGCCGCCTCGGCGCTGGCGACCCGGTCCATCTCGGTCTTCGGCGCGATCCGCCAGAAGCGGTCCGCTGCCGTCGCCCAGTCGTCGACCATGGCCTGTGCGCGGGCGGAACCCGTCACGGTCGCGTGTTCCGCGACCAGCTCACGGACACGGGCGAGCTGTCCACCATCGGGACGGCGCGCCTCGACCAGCTGCCGGTTGACGTTGGCCAGGACCTCGCCGCCGAGGTCGTAGACGTAGCACTCGCCGCCGCTCATGCCTGCGCCGACGTTGTTGCCGGTCGGCCCGAGGATGATCACGGTCCCGCCGGTCATGTACTCGCAGGCGTGGTCCCCGACACCCTCGACGACCGCGGTCGCGCCGGAGTTGCGGACCGCGAACCGTTCGCCGGTGCGACCGGCGACGAACAACTCGCCGGCCGTCGCCCCGTAGAGCACCGTGTTGCCGACCAGGACCGGATCACCGGCGTCGTCGGCCGGTGGCCGGACCACGATTCGTCCGCCGCCGAGTCCCTTGCCCACGTAGTCGTTGGCCTCCCCCTCGAGCACCAGTTCGAGCCCGCGGCTGGTGAACGCCCCGAAGCTCTGGCCGGCCGTCCCGGTGAACCGCAGCCGTGCCAACCCCGGCGGGTCGGCCTCCCCGAACTCGAGCCCGACGGCACCGCCGATACGGGCACCGATCGTCCGGTCGGCGTTGGTGATCGGGTAGGTGAACTCCGTGATGCCACCGAGGAAGATCGTCTCGAGCGCGTCCTCGAACACCTGGTCACCGAGTTCGCTCCGCGGGTCCTGGATCGACTGCCGCGCCACGAACCGCCGCTCACCGGTCCCCGGGTCGACCAGCAGCGGGCTGACGTCGACGCGCTGGGCCTTGCCGGTCAAGCCGTCGCGCCGGGCCAGCAGATCCACGCGACCGATGGCCTCGTCGAGCGAACGCAGGCCCAGCTCGGCCAGCAGTTCGCGCACCTCCTCGGCCACCATCGTGAGGTAGCCGGCGACCATCTCGGGGGTGCCGGCGAACTTCTCCCGCAGGTCGAGCCGCTGGGTGGCGATTCCGACCGGGCAGGTGTCGCGGTGGCACGCCCGCGCCATGATGCACCCCTCGGCGAACAGCGCCGCGGTCCCGAACGAGTACTCGTCGGCACCCAGCAACGAGGCGAGCAGCACGTCGTGGCCGGTCTTGAACCCGCCGTCGACGCGCAGCTTCACGCGACCACGCAGGCCGTTGACCCGCAGGGTG
>CAYTLZ010000244.1:0-4696 GCA_964438785.1 uncultured Actinomycetota bacterium
CGGACCCGCTGGCTGATCTTGGCGACCCCCTCCGCAGCACCGCTGCGCGAGGCGATCCGGACCCGGTCGCCGGTGGCGATCCCGTACTCCGCAGCGTCGCGCGGGTGGATCTCCACGTAGTTCTCGGGCATCGTCTCGATCGCCCAGTAGTCGTAGGCGGTACGCGCCTTGGTCCGGGTCGCGAGCCGGAAGGTCACCACGGTGAAGGGGTAGTCGGCGTCCTCCTCCGACAGCAGCCGGCCGATGCCGTCCTCGGGCTCGCGGTAGGTCGCCCCACCCCAGCGGTCACGGCCGGTCTGGGACTCCTTGGTGGTCGCCAGCACCTCGTGCCACATCTGCAGCGGCGCCCGGTCGTCGAGCTCAACCCCGATGGTGTGGCGGTCCTGGTCGTCCCAGGCGTCCTCGGGCGGGTCGAAGTAGCCACCTCGGGCGAGCACGGCAACGGCGCGTTCCCACTCCTCGTCGGTCATCACGTCACGGTGCAGGGCCACGGGGAACGTCGAGACGTACTCGATCTCCTCGGCCGGGGCCGGGTCCACGCCGGCGTTGTGGGCGAAGTTCGCCACCCCGCGCACCGCGAAGTCCTCGGCTTTGAACAGCGGGAACCGCTGACCGGCGTGGGGGCCGTCGGGGTCACCGGGGATCGCATCCTCGCCGAACCCTGGCAGCCCGAGCTTGAGCGCCGCATCGATCAGGAAGTTCTCCATCTGCATCGCACGACCGTCGTCGATGCGGCCCGTCAGAGGCTCCACCGCGGGCTGGCGGATCGCCGAGCCCCAGGCCGTGACCGCACCGACCTGCTGGCCCATGAACCCGTACTGCCCGTCCAGGAACATCACGTCCGGGACGATGTAGTCGGCGTAGATGGAGGTCTCCGAGATGGTGGTGTCCACGGAGATGAACAGCGGGATCCTGTCCGGGTCGGAGAAGGTGTCCTCGAAGCGGATGCCACCGGGGACGGAGTGGCGCTGGTTGATGAAGTAGTTGATCCAGATCTTGACGTTGTAGGGGTAGCTCGAGTGGGCCGCGGCGATCGCCTCGGTGGTGATCCCGGCGTGGGTGAACGGGAACCAGGGCCGGGTCGAGGGGTAGCCGTCGCCGTTCTCCTCGAGCTTGCGGCGGAACTCCGTGGTGTCCTCGTAGGCGATGTCGCTGCGGGCATCGATCCGCGAGACGTGTGCGCCGCTGACCACCGGTGCATCCTCGATGGTGGCCAGGTCGTACAGCCCGCTGTTCCAGCCGGGGCCGCCCGAGTTGCGGACCACGCCGCCCTTCCAGTTCATGTTCCCGATCAGCATGTTGAGGCTGTTGATCGCAAGCCCGGCGTAGATGCCCTGGGAGTGCATGGTGGCGCCGCGGTAGCTGGATGCGGTCGCCTTGCGACCGTGGCTGACGAACATCTCCGCGAGCCGCTCGATGTCGGCTGCGGGGACCTCGCACAGCTCCGCCCACTCCTCGACCGACCGGACGAAGGCCTCGTCCCGGAGCAGCTGCAGGGAGGACTTGACCGCCACCACGGTGCCGTCGGCGAACTCGATCGTGTCCTCCACGTAGAGGTCGCCGGCGTCGACGTCGAGGTGGGTGGCGAGCTGGCCACCGCTGCGGACGACGAACTCCTCCTCGCCGATCCCGACCTCCTCGGCACGGACGAAGTGACCCTTGCGCTCGTGGCCCTCCTCGGTGATGACGAGGTAGGGGGAGTTGGTCCACGTGGGCTCGCCGTCGGCGTCGGCTGCGGCCCGGGAGGTGTTCTCCAGGTAGCCGACGTCCTCACGACCGTTCTCCAGGATCCACTGGATCATGGCGAGCACCATCGCCGCGTCGGTGGCCGGCTTGATGCCGACCCACTCGTCGGCGTAGTGGCGGCCGTGGGGCACGTAGGGGTCGACGAGCACGAGGTAGCCGTCACCGTCGGCGTGCCGGTTGGCCAGGATCGGCGCGGAGGTGTTGACCGCCGGCTTCCACCCGCCACCGAGGTTCACGCCGAACAGCAGCATGAACTCGCCGTTGACGATGTCACCGAAGAGCTGGTTGGTGACCGACACGTCCTCGACGTAGCGACCGGTGGTCAGGTAGTTGGCCACGTACCAGTTCATCTGGCACAGGTCGGTGTGGGAGACGTAGTTCGGCGAGCCGAAGGCGGTCAGGAACCGCTGGATGAAGTTGCTCCGCGGCGTCTGGCCGCGACCGGTGTTCCACACCAGGCCGTAGCTCTTGGGGCCCAGCTCCGGGGCGTCCTCGTCGATGGGGGTGTCGTTGTCGTTGACGGCACGCAACCCCTCGATGTCGCGGTCCTCGCCGAGGTGGCTGAACAGCTGGCCACCCTCGACGACGTCCTCGAGCAGCTGGTCCCAGCTGATGACCTCGAACTCGCCCGACCCGCGGGGTCCGGAGCGCTTCAGGGGCAGCCGGATGCGGTAGGGGTCGTAGAGGTACTGGATCCCCGACACACCCTTCATGCACAGGGTGCCGTTGGTCCTCAGCGAGTCCTCCAGGGAGGTCTCGAAGGGGATCGGGTCGTTCATCGTCGAGGCGGGGTGGAAGGGGTTGCCGAACATCTGGCGGACCTTGCCCTCGCTGTCCACCAGGGCGCGTGTGCCGCAGCGTGCGTCACAGGACAGGCAGATCGAGTTCACGACCCGGTCGGCCGTCGGCCCCGTGGGCGAGGGTTCCCGTGGGTTGTAGGTCGGCAGGACGAGGTTGCGGATGGTCGCGTACCCACCTGCGGCACCCAGCGCCAGGCCCCCGGCGACGCCGAGCATCCGGCGGCGGTCCTGGTCCTTGGCCAGCTGCAGTTCCTCCTCGGGCAGCGACTCGTCGACGTTGGCGGTGTTGTGGATCGCACCGCGGTAGGGCAGGAACCACAGGAGGGCGAACATCACCGATGCGGCGAAGACGAACAGCGCGAGGGTGGCGAGCCAGCCCTCCTCCCCGAGCCACAGGCCGGCGAGCTCGGCGGGCACGACCCCGTCCAGGGTCCGCGAGACCTGCTGGCCACCGATGACGATGTGCCAGCGTGCCGCCAGCATGCCGACCAGCCCGAGCGCCCCTCCGATGGCCGCGAGGCGCTGGTCCTGCCGGGCCGCGGCGAAGGCGAACAGCACCACCACCACCAGCCCGCCGAGCAGCAGCTCGATGCCGATGAAGCTCCAGCCGTAGAGCCCGAACAGCACCGCGGAGATCGCCGACCAGGTCTCGTCACCGACGTAGGCGGAGAAGCCGAGCTCCCACACGCGCAGCAGCAGGTAGCCGGCGAAGAAGGTGGCGCCGCTGCCTGCGAGCAGCTGCAACATCCTCGGCTGATCCTTCAGGAAGCCGGTGAGCACCCCGACCAGCAGCAGCCAGGCGTACCCGGAGGCCATCGCCATGAAGAAGAACAACGGACCGAGCAGCAGGGTGTTCCACATCCCCCCGGGGACACCCACCAGGGTGGAGAGCAGGAACCCGGAGTAGGCGATGAATCCCACCTCGGCAGCGATGCGGGCGATCTCCAGGTTGCGCATCTTGCGGTGGCCGATGGGCTCCGGCGGGTTCTCCAGGTCGTAACCGAAGGAGAGGAAGCCGTAGACCTTGCCGAGCCAGTCGCTGCGCACCGACGCGGACCAGGCGAACTCCGCGCGGTGCAGGTACCAGATGTGGAAGGCGGTCAGCGCGATGAGGACGGAGAGGAAGTAGGCGCCGTAGGGCATCACCGAGCTGAGGTTCGGGAACACCACCACCCGCCACATGCGCAGGGGCTGGAACTCGTTGGCGAGCACCCCCAGCGGCACGGTGACGAAGCAGGCCAGGGCCGTCACCAACGCGATGCGCCGGAGCCGCGCCAGCTGGGGCTCCTCCATCGACCACGGCAGGCGCGGCAGGATGGAGATGATCAGGTTGCCGCTGCCAAGACCCGCGAGGAACAGGTAGGCCCACACGGGGCCCTTCCAGTACACCGCTTCGTTGGGCAGCGTCCAGTCCCCGAAGAACGGTGGGGTCCAGCTACCTACGGCGAGGATCAGCTCGAGCATCGGGGGCGCTCCTCAGCGGTTGAGTTCGCCGGGCAGGCCGACGTAGTGGGTGTTGGGGCCGAACCCGATCTCGGGTCGCATCACCGAGGTCTGATGCTCGGTGATGTAGCGCGACGGCGGGCTGTCGGGGTCGTCGAGGTCACCGAAGATCCGGCACTGGGACGGACAGACGTCGACGCAGGCGGGGTTGAGCCCCTCGTCCACGCGGTGGGCGCAGTAGTTGCACTTGTCCGCGGTGTTGCGCGCGGAGTTGTAGAAGGTCATGCCGTAGGGGCAGCCCTGCATGCAGGCCTGGCAGGCGATGCAGATCGAGGAGTCGAGCTCCACGATGCCGTCCTCGCGCTTGTAGATGGCGCCCGTGGGGCACGCCTTGAGGCACCCGGGTTCGTCGCAGTGGTTGCACAGCTTCGGGACGAAGTAGGGCTCGGCGTTGGGGTACTCCCCCAGCACGTGCTCCTCGACCCAGTCGCGGAAGCCACCGAGCGGCACGTTGTTCTCCGCCTTGCACACGTTGGTGCAGGCGTGGCAGCCGATGCAGCGCTCGAGGTCGATGACCATCCCCAGCCGCCCGTGCTGGATGACCGGGGCTTCCTCGACCGCGAAGGCCGGGGTGCCCTTGGGCAACAGGGGGAGAACGGCACCGACGGCCGCGGTGGTCATCGCGCCCTTGAGGAAGGAGCGGCGGT
>CAYTLZ010000245.1:0-4669 GCA_964438785.1 uncultured Actinomycetota bacterium
TCGAGGGGTTCCGGGCGCTGATCGACGGTGACCTCGACGAGATCCCCGAGCAGGCATTCCTCTACGCCGGCAACGTCGACGACGTCCAGCGCCGCGCGGCGGAGATGTCCAGCTGATGGCGGACAAGACGATGCACGTCGAGGTGGTGTCGGCGGAGAGCCACGTGTTCACCGCCGACATCCGGGAGATCTATGCCCGCGGCGTCGAGGGCGAGATCGGGATCCTGCCCGGTCACCAGCCGGCCGTCATCGCGCTGGACGTCGGTGCCGTGACGCTGGTGCTCGAGGACGGCTCCCACACGAAGGTGGCATGCCACCGTGGCGTGCTCTTCGTGGGTGCGGACGGCAAGGTCATCGTGCTCGCGGACATCGCGGAACTGGCCGCCGAGATCGACGTCGAACGGGCCCGCGCGCACAAGGCGGAGCTCGAGCAACGGCTCGGGGCCGGCGAGGATGCGGCGGTGCGCGCGTCGATCGTGAAGCAGGACCTTCGCCTCGAGGTCGCCCAACACGCCTGAGCCCGACCGGCCGCATGCCGGCTGACGAATCGTCGCACCCGCCTGGCCACCCGAGCCGGCGGGTGCGGTCGTTCGGTCAGCCGGGACGGTCGCGCGCCATGGATACGCTGTCGTCATGGCATCACACTCCACGACCCCTGGTGCAGCCACCGACGTCTTCCGCGTGCGCGGCGGCACGCCGCTGCGCGGAACCGTGTCTCTCGCGGGAGCCAAGAACTCCGCCCTGAAGCTGATGGCGGCGTCACTGCTGACCGACGAGCCGGTCGAACTCGAGCAGATCCCGGCGATCGCCGACGTGCCCGTGATGGCCGAATTGCTCGCCGGGCTCGGCGTCGAGGTCGCACTGGACTCGGACGCCGGGACGTGCCGGCTGCGCGCCGCCGACCCGCACTTCCATGCACCCGCCGCCGCGGTCCGCAGGATCCGGGCGTCGATCTCGTGCCTCGGCCCTCTGGTCGGCCGGGTCCGACGGGCGCGGCTCGCGCTGCCCGGCGGCGATCAGATCGGTGCCCGGGGCATCGAACTGCACCTGCAGGGACTGACCGCGATGGGTGCGTCGATCATCGACCATGGTGACGAACTCGAGATCATCGCGACCGACCTGCACGGCGCGATCATCACGCTCGACTTCCCCTCGGTCGGTGCGACCGAGAACCTGCTGATGGCCGCGGTCCTGGCCGACGGCACGACGGTGATCGACAACGCCGCCCGGGAACCGGAGATCCAGGACCTGTGCCGCATGCTGGTGGCGATGGGGGCCAACATCCAGGGCATCGGTGCGCCGACGCTGGAGATCGAAGGGGTCGAACGGTTGACCGGCGTGCGCTGGGAGACCTGCCCCGACCGCATCGAGGCCGGCACCTACGCCATGGCCGCCGCGCTGACCGGCGGTGACGTGGTCATCGAACGCGTTCGTGCGCAGGACCTGACCATGCCGCTGATCAAGTTGCGCGCGGCCGGCGTCATGGTCGAGGAGGGTGGCTCGTCGCTACGGGTCAAGGCCGCCGGACTCGACGCCGTCGACGTGGTCACGCTGCCCTACCCCGGGTTCCCGACGGACCTGCAACCCCAGATGATGGTGCTGCTCACCCAGGCCGTCGGTACCAGTCGCTGTACGGAGAACGTCTTCGAGTCGCGGTTCTCCTTCGTCGACCAGTTGCGCCGCATGGGGGCCGACGTCCAGATCGACGGCCACCACGCGATGATCCGGGGTCCCGTGCCGTTGCACGGCGCGACGCTGGCCGGACTCGACGTGCGCGCAGGGGCCGCCGGGGCGATGGCCGGGCTGGTCGCCGATGGCGAGACGATCATCGAGGACATCCACCACATCGACCGCGGCTATGCCGACTTCGTCCCCCGCCTGCAGGCCCTGGGTGCCGACATCGAGCGCGTCCGAGCCGATGCCTGACCGATCCGTGTGGGTGGCCGTCGCGTCCGTCGTCGTGTCCGCGGTCCTGCTCGGCCCGGGGTCGCACGAGGCGGTCGCCCAGCCGGCCTCGGCCACCGTCATCGATGTCGGGGGCGATGTCCGGTTCGTGGCCGACGACGGTGACACCGTGCGCATCGCCGAGTCGGCGCGGTACCACGGGGTCGTGGAACTGCGGGCCACCGACGGGCGGATCATCAGCGACGTGACCGTCGAGGACTACGTCGCCGGAATCGCCGAGATGCCGAGCCGATGGCCGTTGGAGGCGCTGAAGTCGCAGGCCGTGGCCGCGCGGACCTATGCCTGGTGGGTGCTCGAACGCGACACCTACGACGGTTACGACATCTGTGCCTCGACCGCCTGTCAGGTCTACCGCGGGGCCGACGTCGTGCTCGACGACGGCGAGCGCTGGGCCCGGGCCGTGACCGAGACGGCCGGTGAGGTGCTGCTCGACGATGCGGGCGCGCCCGTCCTGGCCCGCTACTTCTCGACCTCGGGTGGACGGACCTACGCCAACGAGGAGGTCTTCCCCTCGACCGGGGCGATGGACCACCTCGTCGCCGTGGAGGACCCGGACGACGCGGTCTCCCCGTTCCACCGGTGGACCGTGCGCTTCGACCGGGACGAGTTCGACGGACTGCTGGCCCGTGGCGACACGCTGCAGGCCGCCGTCCCCGTGGCCGACGTCGAACGGCAGGGCCCGGTGACCCGCCACGACGCCGACCTGCTGGTGACCGGCCGTGACGGCACCGAGGTGCTGGTCGACGCGTTGGCGCTGCGCGACTTCCTCAACCGGTTCGCCCCCGAGCTCGACGCGGCGCGCTACCCGCCCCGTCGGGCCGACGGCATCGCCCGGCTGCCGACCACCGTGCCCTCGACCCGCTTCGACGTCGACGTCGACGCGGACGAGGTCGTGATCGCCGGCCAGGGCTGGGGTCACGGCGTCGGCCTCGGGCAGTACGGGGCCCGTGGCCGGGCGGACCGGGGCGAGTCCTACGAGGCGATCCTGGCGACCTACTACAACGGCCTCGAGCCCCGGCGGACCGACGAGCTGCCGGCGCGGATCCGCGTCGGGCTCGACCGACCGGTGATCGCGGTCGACGACACGGTCGCACTCCGCGGTGATGGCCCGGTGCGCGTCGAGGCCGCGGACGGTGTCGTCGTCGAACGCGCGCTCGGTACCTGGATGGCGTCCCGGAACCCGGACGGCTGGACCCTGCAGGCCCCGGAAGGCCATGACGCCGACCTGGTCGTCTCCGCGACCCGGCGGACCGAGGCCTTCGGGGCGCGCTACGCCGTCGAGGTGGACGTCAACAAGCCCGCTCTGTTGGAGTTGCAGGTCGAGGACACGGCCGGTCAGGCGGTGACACGCCGTCGGATCGGGGCCGTCGATGCCGGCACCCATGCGGCCACCTGGGACGGCTCGGACACCGACGGGTCGCCGGTCGCCGACGGCACCTACGAGGTGGTCCTGATCGCCGAGGATGCCGCGGGCGCGCGGTCCGGCAGTTCGACGTCGGTCACCGTCGAAGGGAGCCGAACCGAGACGCGCGCAGCATCGGACTCTCCGCAGAATGGGCTCGCCTCGACCCCCGTGCTCGTCGTCCTGGCCGTGGGGGGTCTGCTCGTCGCACTCGCACTGCTGTTGTTGATCCGGAAGGAACCCTCGTGAGTCAGTCGCCCCCGGGTGGAGGCACACCGTCACCACCGGTACCGCCACCAGCCGGCCCACCCGCTGGCGGCCCCCCGCCCGTCGGTGGTGGCCCGGCCCGCCAGCCAGCCGACGGTGGGTCGTCGGACGGTTCCCCCGCCGTCCTGGACACCGGCTTCCCACGACGACGGGACCGCACGCCGCTCGACGACGTCCGGTCGCCCTACGGCCTGATCATCGCGGTGTCGGTCGTCGTCATCTTCTCGCTACCGAATCTGCTGACGCTGCTGGTGCTCAGCCTGACCGACGGGATGGAGGCGGCCTCCCTCGCCGGCAGCGGGGCGGAGAGCGGGGCCCTGACCGGAGCGCTGGTCGGCACGATCGTGCTGCAGCTCGGGGTGATGGCTCTGGCCCTGCTGCCGTTGCTGGCGGCCAAGCGCCCCTATGCGCGTCTGCTCGGCCCGACCCGGTGGACACCGGCGATGTGGGGCCTGGGACTCGTGATCGGGTTTGCCACCACGATCATCACCTATGCGGTCAACGCCATCGTGGCGCTGAGCATCGGCATCGATGAGCCGGTGGAGCAGGAACTGCTGGACATCGTGCTCGCCGGGGGGACCGTCACGGTGCTCGCGGTGCTGCTCGCGGTGGTGATCGCCCCGGTCGGTGAGGAGATCATCTTCCGCGGTGTGCTCCACCGTGCGATCGCCGACAAGGCCGGCTTCTGGGTCGGTGCCATCGTGTCGTCCGCCCTGTTCGCGGTCGTCCACGTCGAGGTGGTGCTCTCGCAGCCCTTCGGTCTGGTCGGACTGTTCCTCGTCGGGTTCTTCCTTGCGCTGGCCTATCAGCGCACCGGCAGTCTGATCGTGCCGATCATCGGCCACGCGGTGTTCAACGCCATCTCCGTGTCCCTGGCGATCGGGGTCGATCGACTCGGGCTGGATACCGACCTGGCCGTCGGGCTGCCGGCGCGGCTCCTGCTCGGCTGACCGCGGTGCGCGCACACCATCGGGGACGCCGATGGTGTGCGCGCGGGTGGGAATCGCCGGGGTCATCGCCTTCGCCGCCGTCGGCC
>CAYTLZ010000246.1:0-4656 GCA_964438785.1 uncultured Actinomycetota bacterium
ACCGAGCGCCCCGCCGGGTGGGGCGAAGCGCACCTCGAACCGGTGCAGGGGGGCCGGCACGTCGACGACCGTCCCGTCGAGGTGATCGAGCGCGGTGGCCTGACGCTCGATCATCATGGCGCGGAAGACCTCCCGGGACGGTGCCGCGAAGCGGACGTCGGTGCGCAGCTGGTCGAAGACGCCGAGCAGGTCGGCGTCGGCGTCGATCCGTGCCGCGACACGACGGGCGCGCGCGGTGACGGTCCGCAGCCGGTCCCACGCCCACGAGAGCGTCTCGTCGATGTCCAGCTGCGTGCCCAGCATCGGGGCTGCCGAGCGCAGGTAGCGGTCGACGCCGACCCCGTCGGTGGCGGCCGCGGCCGGGAGGTAGCGCGTCTCGAGCAGATCGGCCGTCCGCCCGAGTGCCTCGGCGATCGGTGGCCAGCTCGCGTGCGCGGCGTCGGCCAGGGTCGGATGGTCGGTGGCCAGTCGTTCGATCCGGGACCGGAAGGCGCTGTCGGGTCCCTGCGCGTGCATCAGTTGCTCGAGCACACTGCGGACCTGTCGCCGGCCGACGACCGCGTCGAGTTCCAGTGCCCGGCCGATGCGTTCCCGCCAGCCCGCCAGGGCGTCGGGCAGTCCGTGCAGTCGCGCCAGCAGCGCCCGGGACCCCTCGGCCGTGCCCGCGTCCTGGACCTCCAGCACGTCGCGCATCGCGGGGAACGTGGAGGCCATGTGGGTGACGTCGCGATAGACGTCGTGGCTGGTGATGGCCTCGAGCTCGTGGTCGAGCAGTTCGCGCAACGTGCGCATGGCCAGAACCGCGTCGTCATCGCCCGGGGCGGGCGGCAGGGCGTCGAGTGCCGTCCGCGTCGCCCGGAGCAGGTCCTGCTTCGCCTCGATCCCCGCGACGCCCAGCTCGCCCCACCGGTCGTCGTGGCCCGCGACCCCGCTGTAGGTCGCGGCCAGGGGGTCGTTCGCCGCGTAGTCGTCCACGAATCGGTCGGCCAGCGCGAACACGGGATGGGACTGGGGCACGATGGATGACCTCGTCAGTGGCGTCGGGCGCCTCGCCGGGGCGGTCGGGGATCACCACGGAGGCTGCGGGAAGCGGCCACGGGTCCGCGCACGGTAGGTGCTCGCCGGACGGAGCCCGCAACGGCGTAGGCTGCGGCCCCGGATCGAGAGGTGCTGGTGTGTGGCTCGAACACGACGAACGCGTCGGTGACACGCGGCTGCATGTCCGGACCTTCGACGCCTTCGCGCCCGAGGACGCACCCGTCGCGCTGCTGCTGCACGGTTGGCCACAGGACGGCACCTGCTGGGAGCCGGTCGCGACGCGGCTGCACGCCGCCGGCTACCGGGTCGTCGCGCCGGATCTGAAGGGCTTCGGACGCTCCGACGCGCCACGCCGGGGCTACGACCCGGCCACGCTGGCGGACGAGACCAGCCAGCTCATCCGGGCGCTGACGCCCGGCAAGGCGTTGCTGGTCGGCCACGACTGGGGTGGGGCCGTCGCGCTGGCCACGGCGTTCCGGCACCCCGGCCGCGTGCGGGCCATGGTCACGGCCTCGTCGCCGTTCCGACAGCTCGACCTGACCGCGGCGTGGCACATCCCGCTGCTCAACCTGCCGATCGCGCCCCAGGTGGCCTTCAAGCTCGCGGGCGGGCCACTGACCCGGGCCGCCATCCGCTACTCGGCCGTGAACCAGGAGCCGTTCGACGACGAGGCGATGGCGCGCTACGGCGCCGCCGTCAGCGCGGCTCCCAGCGGCTGGCTGAGCTACTACCGGACCCTGTCCCGGGCCGCCGTGATCGACTGGGGTGTGCGCCGTGTCCGCCGGCGGGCCTCGTTCCTGCGGCCGCCGGACGGTCCGAACCGGCTCCGGGTGCCCACCACCGTGGTGTGGGGCGCACGCGACCGGGTGACCCCGGTCCACCTGGCTCCCCGGGTCGCACACGACCTGGAGGCCGAACTGGTGGTCGTCGACGACGTCGGGCACTTCGTGCACGAGGAGGCCCCCGATGCCTTCGCCGACGCCGTCCTCGCCCTGGCGGCCCGGGCCGACGGTGGCACCGACGACGACACGGACGCCCCGAGCGCCGCCGGGCCGACGTCCACGGTCGACGGGGCCCGCACCCGTCGGAGTCGGAGGCGGGGCCGATGAGGATCGCCATCCACGTGTTCACGGATGCCGAGGAACTCGACTGGGTCGGTCCCTTCGAGGTCCTGCAGACCTGGGCCCTGCGCGACGAGACGGTCGAGGTCGTGCTCGTCGCCGACGGGCCCGGTCCGGTCCGATGCGCCAAGGGCCTGCGGGTCCTACCCGACACCACCTGGGACGAACTCGGCCCGATCGACGTGCTCGTGTGGCCCGGTGGGCGGGGCACCCGGGCGCAACTCGGTCAGCCGGCGGTCGGGGACCGGGTGCGGGCGTTGCACGCCGGAGGGACCCTGCTCGTCAGTGTCTGCACCGGGGCGCTGATTCTCGCCGAGGCCGGCCTGCTGGACAGTCGCCCTGCGACCTCCCACTGGTCGGTGCTGGATCGACTCGCCGAACTCGGTACCGACACCGAGGTCCGCGGTGAGGACCGGTTCGTCGACGACGGGGACATCGTCACCGCCTCCGGTGTCTCTGCGGGGATCGACGTCGCGCTGCACCTCGTCGCCCGCCTCGCCTCGGTCGAGATGGCCCGTGAGGTCCGCCGCGCGATCCAGTACGACCCGCAGCCGCCGGTGTGACCGGGACCTCGACCGGCCCGACGACGCACCCCGACCGGGATCTGCCGGCCGGGGTCGTGTTCGACTGCGACGGGACGCTGGCCGACACGGAGTCGCTGATCGACCGGGTCTGGATCCGGATGCTGCGTGAGCGGGGCTACGAGGCGTCGGCCGAGGACTTCGCGGCCGTCGTCGGTCATCCGTTCCCCCAGAACTGGGCGTACTTCAGCGCCCGGGCCTCGCTCGGCGACGAGACGAGCTTCCGCCGTGAGCTGCGCGATGGCTACCAGGCGCTGCTCGACACCGAGCTCGAGTTCCACCACGACGCGATCGACACGCTGCGCGCGCTGGTGGCCGCCGGCGTCCCCGTCGGCGTCGCGTCCTCGTCGTCGCACCGGGGGGTGGTGCACGTCCTCGACCGGGCCGGGATCACCGAGCTCGTCGAGGTCGTGATCGGCGCGGACGACGTCGCCAACCACAAGCCGCATCCCGAGCCCTACCTGTCGGCCGCCGCGGCACTCGGCCAGCTGCCGGTGGACTGTGCCGCGGTGGAGGACACCGGGGTCGGTGTCGCGGCGGCCGTCGCCGCGGGGCTGTTCACGGTGGGAGTGGTCCGCGCCCACGGCAGCCACGAGCTGCTGGCCGCCGCCCACCGGACCGTCGACGAGGTCGACGTCGCGGCACTCATCCGACCGCGCTGATCCAGCTCGGTGGCGAGCCGGGGGAAGATGCCGCTCCGGTGTGCTGGGACGGTCGGAAGTGATCGCCTGGGCACACCGCTTCCGCCGTGTGGGTGGGGTGGTGTGCTGGGACGGTCAGAAGTGATCGCCGGGGCACACCGCTCCCGCCGGGGCCAGCATCCGAGCTGCCGGGAACCGCTGAGCACACGAACGAGGGACGGCCCGTGGGCCGTCCCTCGCTCGTCTGTGCCCCAGGAAGGGATCAGATGTCGAAGTACATCTCGAACTCGTGGGGGTGTGGACGCAGGGCGACCGCGGCCACCTCGGAGTCCATCTTGTACTCGATCCAGGTCTCGATCAGGTCCTCGGTGAACACGCCACCCTCGAGCAGGAACTCGTGGTCCTCGGCGAGGCCCTCCAGGGCCTCCTCGAGCGACCGGGGGACGGCCGGGAGGTTGAGCAGCTCCTCCGGCGGCAGGTCGTAGATGTCCTTGTCGACCGGGTCGGCGGGCTCGATCTTGTTCTTGATCCCGTCGAGACCCGCCATCATCATCGCCGCGAAGGCGAGATAGGGGTTCGACGAGGGGTCCGGCACCCGGAACTCGATGCGCTTGGCCTTCGGCGACTCACCCGAGATCGGGATGCGCACCGCGGCCGAGCGGTTGCGGGCCGAATACACCAGGTTGACCGGAGCCTCGTAGCCGGGCACCAGGCGCCGGTAGGAGTTGGTCGTCGGGTTGGTGAACGCCAGCACCGACTTGGCGTGGGCGAGCAGGCCACCGATGTACCACCGGGCCGTGTCCGAGAGCTGGCCGTAGCCGGCCTCGTCGAAGAACAGCGGCTCGCCGTCCTTCCACAGCGACTGGTGGGTGTGCATACCCGAGCCGTTGTCACCGAAGATCGGCTTGGGCATGAAGGTCACGGTCTTGCCCGCCGCGGCCGCCGTGTTCTTGACCACGTACTTGAAGGTCATGAGCTTGTCGGCGATCTTGGCCAGCGTGTCGAACTCGATCCCGATCTCGCCCTGACCACCGGAACCAACCTCGTGGTGGTGCAGCTGGGTCTGGATCCCGAACGCCTCGAGGTTGTGGACCATCTCGGAGCGCAGGTCGGTGTAGTGGTCCATCGGCGGGACGGGGAAGTAGCCACCCTTGGTCCGCGGCTTGTAGCCCAGGTTGCCGCCCTCCTCGTGCCGGCCGGTGTTCCACGAACCCTCGATGGAGTCGACCTCGTAGAACGAGGTGTTCCCGCCGGAGTCGAAGCGCACCGAGTCGA
>CAYTLZ010000247.1:0-4653 GCA_964438785.1 uncultured Actinomycetota bacterium
GATCTCCCAGACAAGCCCCTACGCGAAGACCTTTATGTCCGTAACGGCTATCGAGTTTTCGCACTGAGCGGTCCACAAGAGGAGATCCTTGCCTTTGGGGTGTGGTCGTGTGGGTCGACGAGGTTCCGTCCCGCGCTTCCTGCCATGCATCCATTGACGTTAAATGAAAGCACTCTGGAGGATGTTGACGGAAATCCCTGGTTCGCGTGGAACAGTGGCAACATTGGCGCAAAGACGTTCTTCTTCGTGCGGGCGTCGGAGGCGCGTTCCCAAGGGCAGCAGTTCCGCGCGATTGGCCAATATTCGAACTGCGTCGGTGCTGAAGAAGAGCCTAACATGGATCTACTGCGCCCCCTTGGGGATGACGTCGACTCCCCCCTATTGGACTTCGAGAGGTTCGCTCCGCTCACCAGCGACCAGTCGCGTATCGGCGCACCAATACCGGAAGTGGACGCTTCAGCAATCCAACGCTCGCTTCGAGGAAACGCTGTATTCCGAGCTACGGATCCTGACCTTCTCGATCTGTCGATACTACTCGTCGATGTCTACCATCGCGGCGGTATTGGCAATTGAGGCGAGCGTGGTGTCCTTCGCCAGTACAACCCGATGCGGTAGCCCTACCCGGCAAGAGATTCGGTCCACCCGAGACAGGTGCCGGACCGGGATGGCAACGGTGGACGTTGCCGCATTACGGCCGGCGACCGGTGTCTCGCCCGACGCCTAGGGGTGAGCCACCACAGTTAGAGACGTCGCGGCGCCGCTCGGCTCAGTAACCCGATGCGGGTTGGCGACGGCTCTGGCCGCGTCACCTAGCGATTCAATTGTGGTCGGTTCGCCGCGCCTCGACGCTGCCGCTGAGGCCACACAAAACGGGGACTCTCGCGCGGGCCGATCTGGCTGCCGGGTCTGTTGGGGAGTGTCCCGCTCGCCGCTCACCTGGTGGGCGGTGTCGGTCGCGAGTGACGGCAGCACGGCAGCGGTCCGTGTGGCCGAGGCCGATTCCGTGACAACGGCGTGACAACGAACGTGAGGGGATCCGCGGGCACGGGCGGGTCGCGGTCAGGAAGCCCGAGGTGCGAAAGCCCTGGTCAGACCGGGTTTCGTGCCTTCGAGGCCATCACCGGGAACGACCTCGCGATAGTTCAGGTCCGTGTGTCCTTATGGACATGGGGGTTCAAGTCCCCCCTCGCCCACCACCAGGTGTCGGAACCGTCACTTCCCGACGCGACACCTCGAGCAGCTGATCTCGCTCCGGCGGCCAGGGCTCCTCGCCCGGCCGCCGGTCGTCGTTCCGGGACCGTTCCGATCGTGTCGGTGTCCGTCCCCGGCGCAAGCATCCGGGACCTGCCCTGAACCGTCCCGCGATCCTCGGGTCGTGCAGGTCCCGCCGGATGGCGGGCGCACTGTGGACGTCGCTCGTCGTTCTTCCCTGCACCGGCTGTGCGGACTCGACTGTCTGTTGACCCAGCACCAGCCCACCTCTGCCCTACGCCGACAGACCCTTGAACCTCCCGTACTTCCAGGCGAGCCTGTCGCGATCTGGCTGATCTGTTGGCCGGCGGGGGACGTCTATCGAGCGGCCGTGCATGTCTTGCAGCCCATGCCGGAGCATCGGACCGTCGATCTCCCCGAGGACCTCGCCGTTGATCTCGACCTTGAGGTCGGGGCTGATCCCCAAGAGCGGCTGGTCGTATGCGCCGTGGTGGATCCGGCACATCGCCAACCCGTTGGACACGAGCGCGACACCCTGCTCGTGCGCGTCGTCGACGATGTGCGCGGCGTCGAGCAGACCACGATGACGCAGCGAACAGATACAGCAGCGGTCCGAGTACGCGAACAGCACGCGGCTGCGGAACTCGCGCTGGTGGAGCCGTACACGGGCTTCGCGGCGTGCATAGCGGCGAAGGTCGACAAGCTCTGCATACTCGCCGCTCGCTGGTTCGTCGCTGACGATGACACCGTGATGCTCGGTGCCCGTGATGAACACGGGGTACACGGGCTCGTAACGTCGCTCGCCCACCTCGATGAAGTAGACGAGGGGACGTCCACTGATAGCTGCGTGATCCAGGGAGCGGTTGAGAGCCGGAGCAGCAGTCGACCGTTCGCGCATGTAGCGGTAGAGACGAAGTCCCTCCCCACGGTCCTCGTCCGTGTAGCCGCCAGCATCCTCGGAGCGGTTCGTGGAAGTGATGGACAGCGGATCCGGCCAACGGCTCGGAGTGCGGATGCCGTTCTGCACCATCAACGACAACGGCTGACCATCGAAGGCGAAGCTGTTGATCTGCCCGCGGGTCAGGTAGGGCCCATGTTCACGCTGCAATTCATCGAGGAACGCGAACACCGCCGCTCGAAGCTCGTCCGAGTCCTGGATACCCGCCATGGGGGGGGATCCAAGCAGATCACGGTGTTGTGCGCTTGGACGGGGCGGGCGATCAGGTGCCACGTCCGGTGAGGATGGCATCGCAACGGACCCCGTGCCAACGGGAGTCGGCCAGGCTTGACGGAACCTGCGCGGGCTGTCGCACGGACGCGGCAAACTCCCGCCATGGGACAGCTCATCGACGCCTACTCTTCGGGCAGCGCATCGGCCGATGCGGGCCGACCGTGTGCGCACACTTGGTCCAGGCTCTGCTCGTCAGCTGTATCCGTATCGAGGCCTTCGCGACGTCTTCGAACTTGGGAGGTTGATCGTGCCCCCCGGCGATGCCAGTTGCGGCCGGCGAGCACGGCTTCCGGCACGTCCCGAGGGCGTCGTGCGCCGGCTGGCCCATGATCGAACGGACACGCATCGTCGATGTCTCCCAGTGGCCTGAAGAGGAACAGGATCCGGACGAGCCGCTGGGTGCGAGGGGCAGCACCTGGCTGGTCGAGCCCGGCGATGACCCTTCCGGTGCCGGTCTCCTCTGGATCTTCAAGCCGGTGCGGCAACGGACCGTGGTGCACGAGGACCAGAGGCCATGGTTCGAGGAGGACTGGGCCGAGTACGTGGCTACACGTGTCGGCGAACTGCTCGACCTCCCGGTCGCCGGCATCGAACTGGCCGTTCGCCATGCGCGTCGGGGCGTGATCTCGCCGAGCTTCGTCCCTGACCGGGCGATGCCGCCCACCTTCGGGAACGAGCTGCTCTTCCGAGACGATCCTGGCTACCCCCTTGACGCCAAGGGAGAGGTCGCGGGTTACCAAGTCGGAAGATGCCTCGAGCTGCTACGGGACTATGGGCCACCAGACGGGGCAGCCGCGGCGTTCACGTCAGCATCGGACGCCTTCGCGGGCTACCTGCTGCTCGACGCGCTGGTGGCCAACACCGACCGGCATCACGAGAACTGGTCGGTGCTGCAACACCACGGACGCTCCCACCTTTCGCCCTGCTACGACCTCGGGACCTGCCTCGGGTTCCAGCTCACCGACCCGCAGCGGCGGGACCGTCTCCAGACCAAGGACGGCAATCGAACGGTGCGCGCATGGTGTGAGGCTGGTCGTAGTCGAACGTTCGAGGGCCGGCCGCGTCCCTTGGACGTCGCGCTGCAGGCTTTCGAGTGGGCATCCGAACCGGCCCGGTCCCTGCTCGGCGAGCGGCTCGGCCAACTGGAGGACGCCCACCTCCACAGGATCGTTGAGCTCGTGCCTCCAGACCGGATGTCACGGTGGGCAGGTATGTTCGCCGTCGAGGCCCTCCGGATCAACCGGGACCGCCTCTTGGAGCGGCTCGCGTGACCACCTTGCAGATCACCGCACCGCGTGGGTCGGGACGACCGGCGACCACGGGGCGTGAGCGTGCCTTCGCAGTGGTCTGGCAGCACCCGACCACTCGCATCTTCACGCGGGTTGGTCGCCTCGTGGTGGGCCACGGCACCTACGAGTTCCGCTACGACGACCATGCGGCCGACGTTGAGGGCTTCGAGCCCTTCCTGGCCTTCCCGGACCTCGGGCGCACCTACCGATCCGAGGAGCTGTTCCCCTTCTTCAGCAACCGCGTCCTCTCGGCGCGACGGCCGGACTACCCGGTCTACCTGGAGCGGCTCGGCCTGCAAACGGGGGACCCTGTCGAGATCCTCGCCCGGAGCGGTGGTGGTCGAGCAACGGACACGGTCCATCTCGCGCCCGAGCCGGTCCTGACTCCTGAGGGGTTCGTCGAGCTGCGTTTCCTCGCCTCAGGCGTACGACACGCCGACCCTGACGGGACACACCTACGCGGTGTCTCTGAGGGTGACGTGCTCGCGGTGCGTGACCACGAGGACAACGAGGTCAACCCGCTGGCACTGTTCCTCGACAACGCTTCCGGAGCTCCCGTCGGCTGGGTTCCGGACTACCTGCTGGAGACCGTCCGCGGCCTGCGGGAGTCCTACCGGCTCGAGGTCGTCGCGGACGTCGTCAACCCTCCCGACACCCCCGCGCATCTACGGCTGCTCTGTCGCCTGCGCGCGTACCCGCGCCAGTAGGCGATCGGTCGGCAACTTCCCGTTGCTGCGTCACCATCCGTCGGTATGGTCGACCAGCAGCTTGACAGCACGGTCCGGCCTCGGACCGTCCCAACCAAGGGACCGCTCATGACGTGCCAGAAGGGCCGTTGTGACGGAACCGACACCTCCGGGCACCCAAGTCCCCCCTCGCCCACCACCTTCGTAGGCCGGTCTAGCGGCCCGTAGACGCCAG
>CAYTLZ010000248.1:0-4623 GCA_964438785.1 uncultured Actinomycetota bacterium
CGTGAGAAACAGACGGTGTTCGAAGTAGGAGCCGAACCACTCGATCAGGCGGGTGCGCAACGAGTCGACGGGGATGTTGGCACCGGCCGGTGCGGCCAGGTGGGCCTCGTCGAGGATGAGGAGGTCAAACGGGGTCTTCCCCTCTGAGGTGGGTCATGCCGCGGTGGTGAAGCGGTAGGACCTGATCCTTGAGGTGGTGGGGAGGCTACGTGGCTGGCCGGCATGCAGCAGGATCCGGGCCCGGTAGTTGTCGCAGTTTCGGAAGCCGCGCGCGGCGCGGCGGATCGACTTGATCTTCACGTTCGCGGTTATCTGGAGCGGCTGCCCGTTTGGGGCTGTGACCTGCGCGTTTGCGTGAGCGACATGTAGTTGACGCAGGCTTTCGGCGGTCAGCTGCAGGGTCCGATCGTGCGGGACCGCGGCTGGGTAGGAGCGGCGGCCCGCTGTTGGCCGAGGAGCGCAGCGATCTGATCGCGGAGCTTGCGGTTGTCATCGCGGAGCGTGTGGTTGTCCTGGAGCGCGGTCGCGAGTCGTTGCTGCAGGGAGGCGTCGCTGGCCTGCTCGGCTGCGGGTGGGCGGATCGAGCCGAGCGGGTCGCGGGCGCGCAGCCGGTCGATCTCGTGGCGCAGGTTGGGGTCGCGGTAGAGCAGCGAGCGGGACACGCCAGCGGCGCTCGCGACGGCGGCGAAGGTGATGGGGGTGCCGTCGTGGTCGAGTCGGCGCAGCGCGCTCCGGGTCCGTTCGCGGGCGGTGGTGGCGCGGGCGCGGGTCGCGGCGGTGAGTGCTGCACGGTTGTCAGCTGGCATCGTCGGGCTCCTCGCCGTCGATGGCTTCGAGTGCGTCGATGACGTGTTCGAGGTTGTCGGCGACCTGTCGGTGGTTGGCAGCGAGCCGGTGGTTGCCGGCCTGCTCGGCGGCGGTGAGCAGTACGAGGGTGTCGTCGTGCTGCCTGCGGTGCAGCGAAAGGAACTGCGGGGTGGTCTGGAAATCGGGGCAGGTCAGACAGGCGTTGGGGTGCGGGCAGTCCTGTTGGGGTGGTCGTCCGCAGTAGCCGTTGGGCAGCGAGGCCGCGACCCGGGCGAGGTTGTGTTTGACCCATTCGGCATCGGCGGCAGGCGCGTCGGGGTCGAAGGGCAGACGCTGGCCTTCGATGTCGACGCGACGTCGTTGGTAGTCATCGAACGCGGCGCGCACGGTGGTGTCGTGGATCGTGGCGTAGCGGGCGGTCATCTGTGGTGAGGCGTGTCCGAGCATCTTCTGCACGATGTGTTGGGGCACGCCCTGGTTGATCATGCGGGTGCCCAGGGTGTGACGGAACTGATGCGCGGTCACCACAACGGGTTGGCCGGTCTCGTCGTGCAGGCCGATGTCGTGTTCCCAGCGCGAGAGCCGGTCGCGCAGGGTGCCGTAGGAGATCGAACGAGTCCCGTCGGGGTTGGCGTTCTCGGCGGGGAACAGCACCGGCGGCGGCACGTCGAGGCGGAGCTGCAGGTCGGTCTGCTGATCTCTGATGGCTTGGGCGGCCGCGGCGCTCAAGGGGATCATCTGCTCTGCAGCCATCTTGTGGTTGAAAAACTGCAGGCACGGCCATCCGACCGAGTCATCGATGACAGGGTTGAACGGCAGCGCGCACGCGTCGAAGGCGCGCAGGCCGGTTTCCATGATCACGATCACCAGGTGTCGGGTGGTCGCATCGGGAAGTCGGGCAAGGTTGTCAGGATCCTCGAGCTGGGCCATGACGAACTCGTCGACGAACCGGGGCAGCGGACGGGGACGGCGAGGGATCTCGTCGAGGTAGATGACGGTCTCGATGGGCAGACCGGGCAGCCATCTGTGTCGTCGGCAAGCCTCGAGGAAGCCGCGCATGACGACCAGCGAGGTGTTGGTCTGGTAGCCCCCCAGCGCATTGGTCGCCATCCAGGAGATGTAGTGCTCGATGATCGGCCGGTCGAGCCCGGCCTCGTCGACGACCTCCGGATGCTGCTCGGCCAGGAAGTCGGAGAAGTAGCGGATCGAGCGGGCTTCGATGTCGATGGTGCTGAGCGCCTTGCCGGAGGCCAGCCGAAACCGGGCGTGGCGCTTGGCCGCGGCACGCAGCCAGGACTGGGAGATCTCCGCGAACGAGATCGTGCGGGGCGGCCGGGTCGTGTCCAGCCCCAACATGGCAACCCGCCAGACATCTCGAGCGAACTCGCTCTCCGCATCCGCCCCCTCGGCCAGGTCCTGCAGATGCTGGTAGGCGTAGCGCAGCTGGCCGATGGTGCGCGATCCGGTGCGGGCCCGTCTGGTCGCGTAAGCCTCGGCCACCCAGTCATCGACCGGACGGTCGAGCAGCGAGCTGGCGTGCGAGGTGGCGAGCAGCGCGACGAGTTGGTGGATCATCACCGGGATGAGTCGCACCCGACGTTCGTCGTGGCGCTGCTGGATCGAGTACGCGACCTCAAGCCGTAGCTGCAGCGGCAGCTCACGCAGATCGAACGCATCGGTGCGTTCCAACTTCCTGCCCCGGCTGATGGGGCCGGTGGTGGCGCAGTAGTTGTCCAGTGGGGGCCTTCCGGTGAGCCGCCAACGGTTGTAGTGCGAGTCGCACAACTGTTTGGACCAGCCGCCCCGCTCGCAGCCCTCGACCGCGCAGCGGCCGCGGGCGAACACCGGATGGTCCGGATCGATGCGGATCAGATCGAGCTGAAACTCCTGACGGACCGCTTGAAGCAGCTTGACGAGAAGCGGTGAGGCGTCCGGGAGCGCAAGCGGGTGGGCCATAGTGCTCATCGATCGTGCTCCTCACGCTGGTCCCACACCCCGGCACGCACCAGCTCGGCGCGGACGTCCTCCACGGACAGGTGCAGATACGTGTCCGACGTGGTGGTCACCGAGCGGTGGGTGAGCATCTTCGAGACGATCTCGATCGGGACCCCGGCCCGGATGAGCTCAGTCGCCCGGGTGTGACGCAGCAGATGCGGGGTGAACACGATCCCCGTCGTCGCCCGCAGCCGGGCAACGAGCTTGGTGACCGTCTGATAACGAAGCGGGCGCCCCACAGGCTCGGCCCACAGGTTCACGAAGACGTAGTCGGAGTCGAGCTCGCCGTACTCGGTGTGCATGTAGCTGGAGTAGAGCCCCACCAGCGGTGCAGACACCGGCAGCGTCGTCGTGGTGCGGGTCTTGGCCCGTGCGCCGTTGGCGTTGTCGGTCCGCGGCACGATCGTCACCTCACGCCGCCGTGACACGAAGTCGGCATGACGAAGGCCGAGCGCCTGACCGATCCGCATGCCGGTCTCGGCCAGCAGCGCGAACAGGAACCGGTCCCGCAGCCGGGTGCACGCCGCCAGGATCGTGGTCACCTCCACGACCGTGAGCGCGCCCGGCAGCCGCCGCGGGGCCCTGAGCTTGACCGGCCGTGTCGGGATCGGCCTGCCCGCCGTCACGTGGTGAAGGAACGGCGTGTAGGACCCGCGTGGCACCCGCCGCCAGGCGACCAGACTGTCCGCGAGCGTCACACCTGCCCGGGCGTGGTAGTCGTAGAAGCCGAACACCGCCGCGAGATGGCGGTTGACCGTCGACTCAGATCGGCGAGCCGCCGAGAGATCCAGCACGATGACGTTGTCGGCCGGGGCCCGTAGCCACCGCACGAACTCCGCGACGTCCTCGACCTCGGCCAGCACCCACCCCTGACCGCGCAGCGCGAGCCACTCGAACCACAACGCCAACGAGTGGGCGTAGGCGCGGACCGTGTTCGGTGATCGCTCCAGCGCAGACAGGTGCGCCAGGAACCGCTCCGCCGGCTCGACCGTCACCAGCCCGTCATCGAGCACGGTCCACGACTCGGTTCCCGTGACCGGCATCACCAGCCGTTGCACCCGCACCCGCCGTGCCTTCCGGCCCGGCCCCCACGGTGGTCGAGTTGCTCAGGTCTACACCCCCGCAAGCTCGACATGGCGGACGTCAAACACACGCTCCCGATAACGCGTCGCCGACGGGCTCACGCAGCCACGTCAGCGACGTCAACGACACCCAAAACCGGGCTCCCGATAATCGCGGACTCGGTAGGCGCGTTCGAGGCGCGGGTGTCGAAGAACGCGAGCACCTCGTCCTGCCAGGTGTCGATCGTGGTCGCGAGCCGGGTGACCTCGGCCACGTCCACAGTCACGGCCCACTCGTAGAACGCGACCAGCCTCCGGTGCGCGGTGTCACGATCGGGGGCCTGATACATCCTTCGCAGCAGGTCCACGGCGACCCACGCGGCCGCGACCTCGTCATCGGTGTCGGCCTCACGGAGCCGGTCGAAGATCCTGGCGACCACGTCATCACCGAGCCGTTCTTGCCCGACCCGCAGGACCCGACGTAGCCGGAACAGCGGATCGTTCTTGTGGCCACGGTGGCCGTGGATCTGCTGCTGGCGACGCCGCCGGACCTCATCCAACGCGGTCAGCCCGAGCCGAACCAGGTGGAACACATCAGCGACGACCACAGCGTCCTCAAGGGTGTCCGCGGCCGACTTGAACCCGGAGAACAGATCACACGCCACGACCTTCGCATCGGGGGCGTGATCCGCCAGCAGACGCACCGCAGAGCCACGATCACGGCCCTGGGTGACCGCGACGACCAGCGAGGTGTCAAGAC
>CAYTLZ010000249.1:0-4585 GCA_964438785.1 uncultured Actinomycetota bacterium
GGCCCCCCTGCACCGGTTCGAGGTGCGCTTCGCCCCACCCGGCGGGGCGCTCGGTGCGTCCTACATCGCCCCGAGCGAGGACCTGCGACGTCCCGGTGCCCTGCTGTGGTCGCTGGGCGAGGGCGAGCTGGTGCCGCTGTTCGAGGAGATCTCCACCGCCTACCACGAGGGGTTCCCCGGCCATCACCTGCAGCTCGGCACCCAGCTGCTGCTCGGCGACCGTCTGTCCCGTGCCCATCGGACCCTGATCTGGCCACCGGGATATGGCGAGGGCTGGGCGCTGTACGCCGAGACGCTGATGGACGAGCTCGGCGCACTCGAGGAGCCCATGTTCGAACTCGGCTACCTCAGCTCCAGTCTGCTGCGGCTCGTCCGGGTCGTCGTGGACATCGGCCTGCACCTCGACCGCCCGATTCCCGCCGATGCCCCCTTCCATCCCGGGGAACGCTGGACGGCCGAGCTGGCCACCGAGGCCCTGCAGACCCTGGCCGCACTGCCGGCCGACTACGCCCGCAGCGAGGTGAGCCGCTACCTCGGCTGGCCGGCGCAGGCCATCACCTATGCCATCGGCGAACGGGCGATCCTCGCGTTGCGCGAGGATCGACGCCGGCGCGACGGCGCGTCGTTCGGGCTGCGCCGGTTCCACGCCGACGTGCTCGGCTCCGGGCCGGTCGGCCTCGATCACCTGCGCGAGCTGGTGCTCGCTGACGGTCAGCCGCCGGACGGGTCGCCGGGCTCGATGCCGTAGAAGACCCGTTCGCACACCTGCCGGACATGGCGGGCGTGACGCCGACGGTCCTCCTCGAGATCCTGCCACCCACCCCGGCCGTAGCTGAGCGACCGGGCCAGCAGCTCGACCTGCGGCTGCGACGACGGCCAGACGTCCACGTCCCGGTGACGCAGGAGATACAGGCGGTTGCGCAGCACGGAGACGAAGCGGTAGCCCTCCCGCAGCCACGTGGCGTCCTGATGGTCGATCAGGGCCTCGTCCTGCAGGGCGTCGAGCGCCTGCATCGTGCCGGCGGTCCGGGCCCCCGGCTGGCTGTGACCGTGCTGCTGCTGCAGCAGCTGCACCGTCCACTCGATGTCCGACAGCCCGCCGGGTCCGAGCTTGAGATGGCGTTGCGGATCGACCCGCCGCGGGATGCGCTCCTTCTCCAGTCGGGCCTTCATCCGCCGCATCGGCGCGGCCACCTCGGTGCTCGGCTCGGGATACGCATGGTCGCGCGCGATGTCGAGCAGTCGGCCGCCGAGGTCACGGTCACCGGCGACGAACCGGGCGCGCAGCAGAGCCTGGTGCTCCCACGGCTCCGCCCAGCGCGACCAGTACCCGGCATACGACGACACCGTCCGCGACAGCGGCCCGTTGCGGCCCTCGGGCCGCAGGTCGGCGTCGACCTCGAATGCCGTGCCCTCGGCCGTGATCGCGGACAGCGAGCGCATGACGTTGCCCACGATGTCGAGCGCGAGTCGACCGGCGACACCCTCGTCCGCACCCTCCACGATCTCGTGGACGAACAGCACGTCGAGGTCGGACACGTAGTGCAGTTCGCGGCCGCCGAGCTTGCCCATCCCGATGATGGCGATGCTGACCGGCAGCTCGTCGGGCCCCCCGAGGCCGAGCGTCCGGGCCTGTTTGCGCAACTCGTCGCGCAGCGCACCGGTCAGGCAGGCCTCACCGAGCGCCGTCAATTCCTCGCCGACCCCGCCGATGGTCGTCCCGCCGCCGAGATCCCGCAGCACGATCCGCAACAGCTCGAGACGCTTGAACCGGCGCAGCGCCGCGGTCGTGTCCTGCCAGTGCAGCCGTGCGACCGCCATGCGGACCAGCTGATCGCGCGTGCGGGGATCCTCGCGCAGGCGACCGTCCTTGAGCCAGTCGACTCCCTGGGGCTGACGGGTGAGCAGCTCCCCCGCCACCCGACTGGTGCCGAGCACGCGGCCGAGCAGATCGGCGGCATCGGGGTGATCGCGCAGGTAGCCGAGCAACTCGACATTCGTGCCCTGGGCTTCGACCAGTTCCCGGAACGAGCGCAGACCGGTGTCCGGATCGGGGGTGTCCTGCAGGACCTGCAGGACCGCGGGCAGGACCGCCCGCACGGTGCGGGAGGTCCGGGTCATCCCGCCCGTCAATGCCCGGACGTCGCGCAGCGCCGCGGCGCCGTCCTGGAACCCGAGCGCGACGAACCGCTCCACCGCGGCCTCGGTACCCATGGCCGTCACCTCGTCGGGGACGCTCACCCCGGCCGCCGTGCCCGGCACACTCGCGTAGGTCTCCAGCAACGGCCGGTAGAACAGTTTGGCGTGCAGCTGGCGGACCTCGGACTGCACCCGCTGCAACTCGGCCAGGAAGGGTTTGCGGGCCGAGGTGTCCCCCGCGGCCCGGTAGCCGAGCGAGCGGGCGAGCCACTCCTGGCGTTCGGCGTCGTCGGGGATGGTGTGGGTCCGCCGCTCGTGGGCGAGCTGCAGGCGGTGCTCGATGGTGCGCAGCAGGCGGTAGGCGTCCGCGAACGACGCGGCGTCGTCGTCGTCGACGTACCCGCCGGCCGCCAGCGCATCGAGCGTCTCGAGCGTGCCCGTCAACCGCAGCGCCCGGTCGCCACGGCCATGGACCAGCTGCAGCAGCTGCACCGCGAACTCGACGTCGCGGATGCCGCCCGGACCGAGCTTCAGCTGCCGTTCCCCGTGCCGGCGGACCTCGGGCTTGGACTCGATCCGGCCCTTCATGTCCCGGATCTCCTTGATGACCCCGGGCGCGAGCTCGTCGGGATACACGAACTCGGCGGCGGCGGTCAGCCAGCGCTTGCCCAACTCCAGGTCACCGGCGACGGGCCGGGCCTTGAGCAGCGCCTGGAACTCCCAGGTCTTGGCCCATCGTTCCCAATAGGCGACGAACGACGGGATGGTCCGCGACAGCGCCCCGGAGCGGCCCTCGGGACGCAGGTCCGGGTCGATCTCGTAGGCCCGGCCCATGGTCGTGGAGCTGTTGAGCAGCTCCAGCACGTGGCTGAGCACATTGCGGGTCTCCGCGCCGGCCCGCTCGTCGTCGTCCGGGTCCGTCGGTTCGTGGACGAACACGACGTCGACGTCGGAGACGTAGTTCAGCTCCTGACCGCCGAGCTTGCCCATGCCGATGACGGCGATCCGGGCGGCCGGCGCGTCACCGGCCACCTGCTGGTGCACGGCCCGCAGCGTGCCGGTCAGCACCGCCTCGGCGAGCTTCGCGAGTTCGTCGCTGACCTGTTCGATCGGTGCGACCCCGGTCAGGTCGCGCCCGGCGATGTCGGCGGTGGCACGGCGACGGATCGCGGCGATCCCGGCCGCCTGCTGCGTGGGGTCCGCGGACGAGGCCACCGCCGCGGCGACCTCGTCCGCGACCACGGTCACCTCGACGTGGTCGAGCGTGCGCAGCCCCTCCAACGCGTCGGCATGCCGGGCGATGAGGTCACCGAGGGGTCGGGACACACCACCGACGGCGGCGACCCGCCGGAACCAGGCCTCGTCCGCGCGGACGGCGGCGAACACCTCCGGCTGCTCGATCGCCAGCGCCGTGATGCACGCGAGCGCATCGGAAGGGTCGGCCGCCTCGGACACCGCGGCGAGTACGAGCTCGTCGAGGTCGTCCTCGGTCGCCAGCCCGGCCTGCTCCATCGCCGGCCAGGCCTGTGCGGAGTCGAGCCCGGCCGTCGCCAGACGGGCCCGGACGGAGGGTCGACGTGGGTCGCTCGCCATGGCGACCCCTACAGCATCGGCAGGTAGCGCTCGACCTCGAACGCCGTGACATGGGAGGCGTACTCGTCCCACTCACGCCGTTTGTTCGCCAGGAAGTAGGAGAACAGGTGCTCACCGAGCGTGTCGGCGACGAGTTCGGAGGACTCCATCAGGGTCAGGGCCTCACCGAGGCTCCGGGGCAGTCGCTCGATCCCGCTGGCGGCCCGCTCCGCATCGGTGAGCTCGAAGGTGTTGTCCTCCGACTCGTCGGGCAGTTCGTAGCCCTCCTCGATGCCCTTGAGCCCCGCCGACAGGATGAGTGCGAGGGTGAGGTAGGGGTTGCAGGCCGGATCCGGGGCGCGGTACTCGATGCGGGTGGAGGTGCCCTTGCGCGGCTTGTACATGGGCACGCGGATGAGTGCGCTGCGGTTGGAGTGCCCCCAGGACACGTTGACCGGGGCCTCGCCCGACGGCAGCGGTCCGTGCATGCGGGAACTCAGCCGCTTGTAGGAATTGATCCACTGGTTGGTGACCGCGGTGATCTCGCGAGCATGACGCAGCAGACCGGCGGTGAACGCCCGGGCGATCGGCGACAGGTGGTACTCGCCGGCCGGATCGTGGAACGCGTTGGTGTCACCCTCGAACATCGACAGGTGCAGGTGCATGGCCGAGCCGTACTCCTGCTCCATCGGCTTGGGCATGAACGACGCGTAGACGCCCCGCTGCAGGGCGGTCTCCTTGACCACCAGCCGGAAGGTCATGATGTTGTCGGCCATCGTGAGCGCGTCCGCGTAGCGCAGGTCGATCTCGTGCTGCGAGGGGGCGACCTCGTGGTGGGAGAACTCGACCGAGATCCCCATCTGCTCGAGGGTCG
>CAYTLZ010000250.1:0-4531 GCA_964438785.1 uncultured Actinomycetota bacterium
AGTTCATCTTCCACCACACCGCCGTGCAGCACTGGGCCGACGCGTTGGCCGATCAGGGTGAGCTCACCGTCACCCGGCCAGCCCAGGCCGAGCGCTTCTGGGCACACTTGGCCGAGCAGGTTGTCACGACCCCTGCCCCGTAGGCGTGCACTGCTCTACTTGCCCCTTGGCCGGACCAACTCGTCGATCGACTCCGGCGAGAACGAGAACCATTCCCCGTTGCGCGCGGTTCGGAGAGTACGTAGCGTCACATCATCAGCTCGGAGGGGCTAGTGACTATCGAGCGTTCAGCCGATGCGGACGACCTGGGGTCCCTGGGGCTCGTGGGTGCCTTGCTGGGTCGTTTGCGGGACGCGGAGCGGGTCGATGATGCGATTGCGGTTGCTCTTGAGGTCGCCGGCGAGTATCTGGGGGCGTCTGCCGGTGTGGCGTGGTCGCGGGATCCGGCGGGCCAGTGGCGGCTGGTCGGGGTCCGTGGCGAGCTGTCATCGACGGCGCCCGTACTGCGGGAACCTGAGCTTGAGCAACCTGGCCGGAACCTGGCACCGGCTGTCAGTAATCGGTTCGGTGGTGCGGATCTGTTGCTCCCGGCAGGTGCACCGTTCTTCGGGTCGCCGCTCGGGGCGTTGCGCCTGGCCGGACTCCCAGCCGAGGCCACAGGACAGGTCCCTGAGACGGTGTGGGCGTTGCTCGATGTCGTCGCCGGGGTGACGGGTGAGGTGGTCCGACACCTGCACGACAAGCAGCGGCTGGCCGCGGTGGCCGAGGTGGTCGGGATCGGGACCTGGGAATGGTCGCCATCCACCGACACGGTCCAGGTGGACGCGCAGATGTATCGGCACCTGGGTGTGGACCCGGACGGGTTCGTGCATACGTTGGCTGGATATCTGGACCGGGTCCATCCCGAGGACCTGGCCACACTTCAGGATCAGGTGCAGGCGGCTCTGCGTGAGCCGGACGGGTCGTGGCACACGGTGCATCGGCTGGTCGGTCAGGACGGTACGCCCCGGTGGGTCGAAGGCCGGGGTGAGGCGGTCCGTGACGCCGAGGGTGAGGTCATCCGGCTGTGGGGCACGAGCCTGGACGTCACCGAACGCGAGACGGCCGCGCGGGAGCTGGCCTACGTGGCTGAGCACGATGCTCTGACGGGCCTGGCGAACCGGACGGCTTTCCACCGGCACCTTCGGGCGGTCGCCAAGCGGGCCGTCCCTGGAACGGTGGTGGTGGCGCTGGTCGACATCGATGGATTCCGGCGGTTCAACGAGCAGCAGGGCTGGGCAGCTGGCGATGCGTTGCTGCGCGGCGTGGCGCAACGTCTAGGAGACTGCCAGCCGAAGGCGACCCTGGTCGCGAGGCTGGGTGCCGACGAGTTCGCGCTGCTGTGGGACGACGTTGCCCAACCGGCGCTGCTCGAGGAGCTCGGCGAGACGATCGCCGCGTGCGCGTCAGAGCCAGAGCCCCTGCGACCCGACGGTCAGCAGCCGTCACTGCGGGTCGGTGTTGCGGCCAATCTGGAGGGTGTCCGGTCCGCTGATGAGTTGTGGCGTGCGGCCAGCAGCGCGGTCGAGGTCGCCAAGAACCGGACCAGCGGCCGCTCGCAGGTCTTTGACGCCCTTCAACACGGTGAGGCTTTGGCTCGGCTCGCGATGGAAGCCGACCTGCGCCACACCTTGAACCACGGTGCGATCGACATCGCCTACCAGCCGATCCTGGCGTTGAGTAGCGGCCGGATCGTGGGGTTCGAGGCGCTGGCACGCTGGCAGCGACCGGGACACGGTCCGGTGTCGCCGGCCACGTTCGTGCCGTTGGCGGAACGCGCCGGGCTGATCGGCCAGCTCGGGCAGCAGGTCTTGGAAGGGGCCTGCCGGCAACTGTCTGTCTGGGACGAGCAGCATCCGACCGATCCAGCTCCCTACGTCGCAGTCAACCTCGCCGCGATCGAACTCGACGACACGGGGCTGACCGACCGGGTCCAGGACGTGTTGGATCGGTGCGGGCTGGAATGTGAGCGGCTCGTGCTCGAAGTGACGGAGACCGCGTTCGCTCATGACCAACCCGGGGTCCTCGCGCGACTGTTCGAGCTACAGCGGCGTGGCGTCCGGGTCTCGATCGACGACTTCGGGACCGGCTACTCGTCACTGTCCCGCCTGCGGGAACTGCCCTTCGACGTGCTCAAGATCGACCGGTCGTTCATCAAGGCGATCACCAGCCGGCATACCCCGACCCCGATCCTGCAGGCGCTGTTCGCCATGGCCACAAGCCTTGACCTCGACGTCGTCGCGGAAGGGGTTGAAACCGCGGCGCAGGTCGCCGCACTTTTGAACCATGACTGCGGGTTCGCGCAAGGGTTCTTGTTCAGCCGGCCGCTCCCACCAGACGAGGTGACCCCGCTGCTCGCCGGTGAAGTCAACTTCGATCCCCCGACGATCGCGGCCGCAGTTCCCCAACCCGCCAGCTCCCCACGTCTGGAAGGTCTACTCGACCAACTCGCCCACACATCCGGTCCGCCGTCGACTGAGGTCCTGCAGGAGACCCTGGCCGTGCTTGCCGAGCTCACCTCGCTGGACTCGGTGTATGTCACCAAGGTCGACCTCGGCCGCGACTATCAGCAGATCCTTGTAGCGGTGAACACCGGCACGCCACGGATCGAACCCGGCACACAAATCCCGTGGGCCGAGACGCTGTGTCGACGTGCCATCGCTGACGGCCGACAACTCGTCGCTGACGCACCGGCCAGCTACCCCGACGCCGACGTCATCACCGACCTCGGTATCCAGACCTACCTCGGGGTGGAACTTCACGGCGCCAAAGGCGGACTCCGCGGCACGCTCTGCGGCGTCGCGGGCACCACGACCAACGTCTCCCAAGAAACCGTCGAGACCTTCCACTGGGTCGCCCGACTCATCGGAGACCGCGTCCAACATCTCCAACCAGACTCGTCCTGAGCAGGTCCGGATGAGCCAGCCGACGATGACAGCGAACACCGCCGGCGGAGCAGTCGACCGACCGCTTCGGGAAGCGGCTCCGCCCGAGAGTCTCCCCGTGGGCGTCGATGATCTGACGGTAAGTCACCACCGACGACGAGCACGCCGTGATCGTCAAGTATCACCGAGTGGGGAACGTCATGCCCGAGCAGAGCGAACTCGTCGGCAAACTGTCGCGCGACCAGCGTCGCCCGGGGTCGACAGTCCACCGACGACGATGCGGGAGTCATCGTGACCAGTTCGGCCCCTGAGCCAAGCCCTGCCTGACCGTAGACCACAGCATCTACAATCTGCCGGTCGCCTCAGCGTAGTGGTCCCGATCCCAAACCAGTCGTCGCGTGTCGATCACGTCGAAATCGGCTCGGGTGAGTCCGCGGCTGTAGACGATGGACCTCCACATGACGATCGACGTCCGTCTGGAACTGTGCAGCATCACCGACACGATGGTCGCGATATCGGTCTGACGAGTGTCGACGCCGTCCACCGTGAACTCGGTGACCTCGAGCACGCTCCCGCGTTGTACAACCTGATCGAGTTGAATCGCCTCACCCTGCTGTGTCCGCTCGATCGCCCACAGCCGCGCCCATGCCTCGCAGGTCAAAGAACTGTCGACCGTTGCCGCCTCGTTCGGGTGCAACATGTACGACACGCCAAGCACCATCCAAGACTCGAGACCAAGCAGCTGCTCCAGCCGTTTGAAGTCGAACTCATCGGAGCTGACACTGCCCATGACGTCACCGTTGGACGCTAGAGCTTGCAGTTCCACACCCACACGGACCCCCTCAAGGTCGCTGGTACAGCTCAACGCTACAAAGTTCAGCTGTTGCGTGCCGATGACCCTGTGGTGGCTCCATAAGTAGCCCGAGGAGCCAGGGCGAGCGGCACCTGCCGGCTGCCAGGCCGGTACGGCGCACGGCGCTGCGGACCTCCCGCTTCGTTCGCCTGTACCCCTGCGGACGCTGCGGCCTACCGAGTTCTTCCCCAACTCTCATTGCTGGGCTCGCACGTAGAGACGGGATTGTCTGCCGCCTTCGTAGCACACAGAGGTTTCGATCCCCTGGTTTCGCAGCAAATGCGACACGAACACTCAGCGTGAACCCGTCCGGGTTGTCCGGAGGCTCTGATCCTTGAGAGGATGGAGTCATGGGACGACCGAGCAGGTTCTCACCGGAGGTCCGCGAGCGGGCCGTGCGGATGGTGTTCGACCACGAGTCCGAGTACGACTCGCAGTGGGCGGCGATCCGGATGGTCGCGGACAAGATCGGGTGTTCATCCGAGACGCTTCGCAACTGGGTCCGCCAGGCGGAGCGCGATCAGGGGGCACGGCCTGGGCCGTCCTCTGAGGAGCTCGCCGAGCTCAAGGAGTTGCGGCGGGAGGTGACAGAGCTTCGGCGTGCGAACACCATCCTTCGGCAGGCATCGGCCTATTTCGCGGCGGCGGAGCTCGACCGCCAACGAAAGTGATGGTCGCGTTCATCGACAAGCATCGCGATGAGCACGGGGTCGAGCCGATCTGCGAGGTGCTGCCGATCGCCCCGTCGACCTAC
>CAYTLZ010000251.1:0-4470 GCA_964438785.1 uncultured Actinomycetota bacterium
CCGAGCTGGCCGAGCGTCACGTCGAGGTCCCCGAGGCCGTCGTCAACGTCGGCGACCAGATCGAGGTCAAGGTCATCGACATCGACACGGTGCGTCGCCGCATCAGCCTGTCGCTCAAGCAGGCGCAGGAGGGCGACGAGCCCGCCGAGGACGCGCCCTACGACGCGGCACCGGTGGTCGAGACCGCGTACTCGTCCGGTGACGACGACACCCCGAGCGGCACGCTCGCGGCGGCGTTCGCGCAGGCCGGGTTCAACAAGGACCCGGAGGACATGACGCCGGAGGAGATGGCGTTGGCCGAGGCGGAACTGCCGCCGGACGCCATCGCCGAGGCCACCGAGGCACCGGTCGACGAGGCCGCAGTACCGGCCGAGGAGCCGGCAACGGACGAGACGCCCGCAGCCGAGGACGCTCCGGCCGAGGCAGCTCCGGCCGAGGACGCTCCGGCCGAGGACGCCACCGCGGCGGCGGAGGACGAGGACGAGGCCTGAGTCGGCCCGATCCGAACGGTGATGCCCCGGCCCTCGTGGCCGGGGCATCACCCGTTTCGGCCACCGTCCCCGGGTCCGAACGGCGGCGGCCGCCCCCTACGCTCACCCGGGACCCGAGCAAGGGAGCGCACATGTATCTGGTGGGTCTGACCGGGGGAATCGGCAGCGGGAAGTCGACCGTCGCCGAACTGCTGGCGGCACATGGTGCCCGGATCATCGACGCCGACCGCGTCGCCCGGGAGATCGTGGAGCCCGGTGAGCCGGCACTCGCCGAACTCGCGGCCCACTTCGGTGCCGACATCCTGGACGACCAGGGTCGGCTCGACCGGGCGGAGCTCGCCCGACGGGCGTTCGTCGACGACGAGACCCGCGCACGGCTCAACGCCATCACCCACCCGCGCGTCGCCGCGAAGATCGCCGAGCGGATCGCCCAGCTGGGCGGCGATCCGGACGTCGACGACGGGGACGTGATCGTGGTCGACCATCCACTGCTGATCGAGACGGGACAGACGGGCCGATTCGATGCCGTCGTGGTCGTCCTCGCCGACGTCGAACGTCGGGTGCGGCGACTGACCGGTGACCGTGGGCTCGACGAAGCGGACGTGCGCGCTCGGATCGGTGCCCAGGCCTCCGACGAGGCGCGGCGGTCCGCTGCGACCCACCTGATCGACAACGACACCGATCTGGACGGTCTGCGCGCGCAGGTCGCAACGTTGTATGACGAGCTGCTCACCCAGGCGGGCGACGCGGCTACGTCGCGTCGTTGATGCGACCCCGGCTTCGCCGTTCGCCGGTCGCCCTCGTACCCGCCGAGCAACTCCAGACCGCCCTCGACAAGTGTGTCGGCACCGCGTAGGTTGGTCCGTGGTTGAGACCACCAGCCACGAACGGGGAGTTCCCCGCTGGTGGTCAGCGGTCACGGGCTCCTCGCGACAGAGGATTCTTTCGTGACGGACACATCAACCTTCCCGCCGCTCGCAGCCGTCGACGCGCCGGACCACCTCGCCGGTCTCGGCGACGTCGTGGCCGAGCATGTGCCCGACATGTCCGCTGCCGGTGGCCCGACCCGACACATCGGTTATCTGATCGGCGAACGGCCCGGTGCCGTGGCCCGCGCCCGGGCCATCGTCCCGCGACTGCGTGGCCAGGTCACGGTGTTCCACCGTGGCGTGGCTCCCGACATCGACGAGGCGACTCTGGTCGCCCTGCCGCTCTCGCCAGCGGGTGCCTACGCGCTCAACGACGCCGAGGCCGACCCGGTGCTGGGGCCCGAGACCGCACTCCTGCTGGCGCGGTGGGCGGTCGAACAGCGACCGGATCTGCTGATCGTGGATGGTCCGATGGACCTGGCGCTGCTGGGACGCTGCACCGGTCTGCCGATCGTGCCGCTGCGGCGGCCGGGTGCGGCGAGCGGCCCCGTGGTCGGAGCGGTCCAGGATCTGGCCGCGGCCTGGCTGGCACCGTTCCCGGCCAGCCTGGAGTCGGCCGACGTGCCACCCGAGGTGCGCCGTCGCACCCTGTACGCGGGCCTGGTCTCCCGCTTCGAGGGGCGCGGGCTCGGCCGCCGCGCTGCCCGCCGGCGACTGGGCCTCGACGAGGACGGCCGGCACGTGACCGTGCTGATCGGCGGCGAGACCCCACCGGTCGACGCGTCGCGGTTCGAACAGGCGGCCGCGACGGCGTCGGCCTGGACCTTCTCGATCGTGGGCAACTGCAGTGGGGTGCACACGGACTCCGAACGGTTGCACTTCCACGGCTGGTGCGATGACGTCTTCACCCACCTGCGCGCCGCCGACGTGGTCATCGCGACGTCGTCGACCAGTGCCGTGGCCGACGTGGCCGCCGCCGGACGCCCGTTGGCACTGGTCCCGGGCCGTGACGCCGCCTCCATGGAGCTGGCCGTCGGACTCGAGCAGCTCGGCGCGGCCGTCGTGCTCGACGACTGGCCGGGTCCGCTGACCTGGCCCGCCCTGCTCGCCGATCTGCTCGATCAGCCGACCAAGCCGTTGCGGTCACTGGCCGACGGTCGCGCGTCGAAGCGGGCCGCCCAGTGGATCGATGCGTGGGCGGCCGCACCCCCACGCGACCCACGTGGCATGCGCGCGGACGACCGCGAAGCCGAGGAGGCCTCGCAACGCGCGCAGGACCGCCAACCGTTGCTCCGCGACGGCACGCCGCCACCGTTCGCCACCGCCGCCCAGCCCTGAGTCGTCCCCGTCACGTTCGTCGCCCCGAGTACAACGGGGGGAGCGACGAACGTGATCAGACGAGCAGCAGGGCCAGGCTGCCACCGAGCAGTGCGTAGACGACCGTCACGCCCAGCGTGCGCCGCAACACGTCGCCCTCGGCGCCGACCAGTCCGACGGTCGCGCCGGCGGCGACGATGTTGTGCGGACAGACCGCATTGCCGACCCCGGCACCGAAGTTCTGCGCGCCGAGCAGCGGCACGACCGGAAGGCCGAGCTCCTCAGCCGTTGCCACCTGCAGGTCGGTGAACAGGATGTTCGACGCGGTCGCGGAGCCGGTGACGAACGTGCCGAGCACGCCGACCAGCGGTGCGAGCAGCGGCCAGGCGGCCCCGGTGGACGTGGCCGCTGCCTCGGCCAGGGTCGCGGTCATCTCCGAACGCACCATCAGTCGGGCCAACAGCAGCATCGCCACCAGCGCCACGGTGACCGGCCCGAGCTGGGCGATGGTGCGCCGGACCGCACCGCCGACATCCGCCCGGGCGATGCGCTGGATCAGTGCACCACCCAGAAAGCTGAGCGCGAGCAGGGTCCCCGGGTGGGTCAACGGGGTGAAGCTGCCCGTGAATCCGCCGGGCAGGGTCCAGGCGATCTGCCAGAGCTCCAGCGGGTCCCGGACGAACGGCACCGTGCGGGTCACGACCACGAGCACGACCAGGGTCAGGTAGGGCGCACCGGCGCGCAGCAGCGCCGCGGGGTTGCGGGGGACCGCCACCTCGTCGCTGTCGTGGCCGTCGTGGCCGTCGTGGCCGTCGGTCTGACCGGCATGGTCAGCGTGGGGCTCCCGGTCGCCGGTGGGTGCCGCGTCGTCGCCGTCGGCATCGAGGTCGCCGCGGGGGGCGGCCCCGCGGTGCGCCACCCGCTCACGACGTCGCCGGGCGATCACCAGCCCGGTGATGAACACGGCCCCGCCCGCGAGCGAGCCGGCCATCGTGGGCAGTTCCGGACCGACGAACCGGGCGATGAGATACATCGGCACCAGGAAGGTGACCGCGGCGAACGCCGTCCATCCCCAGATCGCCGGTGTGGGCCGCGAACCGGTTCCGCGCGCGGCGATGAGCACCATCGCGACCAGCGGGAACAGCCCGAACACGAGGTGGTAGGTGGCGCTGGCGGTGGCGATCTCGGTGGCCCCGAGGTCGGTGGCGGCCAGCATGACGATGACCGGGGTGCCGACGGCACCGAAGCTGACGCCCACGGAGTGGCCGATCATGGCCACGACGACCGCCTGCAGTGGCCGATAGCCCACACCGACGAGGAACGGCGCGGCCAGGGCGACCGAGGCGCCGAAGCCGGCGGCCCCCTCGATGAACAGCGCGAAGAACCACCCGATCAGCAGCGCCAGCACGATCGGATCACCCGACAGCCGGCCGAGCGCCTCGCGCAGGACGTCCGTGGCACCGTTGCCGATCTGCAACTGGTGGATCGCGAGTGCGGGCAGCACGATCCACAGGATCGTGGCGGACGTGAACGTCGCCTCGGCCACCACCCCGGCCAGGCCGCCCCCGATCCCGACCTCGGGCAGCACCTCGCGCCCGAACCCGAACACCGACAGGGCGATCACCAGCGCGAGGCCCGCGCCGGCGAGCCCGGCGCGCGAGGCCGGCCAGCCGAGGCCGATCATCAACACCAGCACCAGCAGGATGGGCAGCGCGGCGAACAGCGCGGTCACCGGGCTCCCTTCGGACGTCGGCGGGTCTCGCGATGCGGGCACGGTAGACCGCGAGCCGGGC
>CAYTLZ010000252.1:0-4459 GCA_964438785.1 uncultured Actinomycetota bacterium
GAGGCGGAGTCGTTCACCGAGCTGGTAGGCGCTGATCGGCCGGCCGGGCTGGCCGCCTGTGGGTGCCAGAAACCCGGTCGCGGGGTTCAAGCGGCGTTCTCGTACTCGTTGATGAGGCCATCGCAGCGCGGGTGCCGGGTGATGTTCGCCGTGGGGAACGGGACCGCGGTGTCCGGGGTTGCCGGCGGGGACGGGGCTCGTTGCTGAAGTGCCCGGTGCGGCCGGTGGCGGTTGTAGTGGTCGAAGGACGCGGCGAACTGACTGCCGCGATCGCGCACGCGCGCCTTGGTGTTCGCGAGCTTCTCGCTGTGCTCGAATGCCTCTTCCCCGAGCTCACCGGCACGCATCATGGCACGGCAACGTTCGCGGACCGGGCTGGCAGCTGGCCACGGCATCGGCGATCAGTGCCGTCGGGTGCGCGGAAGCGTGTCGGTATGGCCAACACCATCGACCGCGGCCCGTACCCCCGTACCTCGACACCTCGGGCTGCTCACGCGCCCCAGCGGGCAACCGGGAGCGAGGCCCGTCAGTGGCCGTTCGCCAGCGACTGTCGCAGGCGGCCCAGGCTGCATGACGCAGGGTCCTTCGCAGCGCCGATCGCCCGGCCCGGACGTGCCCCGGGCGCCGCTGCCGACACGACCTCGGGCCGCCACCCCAACCGGCCCTCGACCGCGTCCTCGAACGCGACCACATCGAAGTAGGTCCGCCCGTCAGCGACGACGGCGACGACCCCGCCGAACTCGTCGCCGTGGCGTAGCTGCGACAGCCCGTGCTCACCCGCCAGCCGCTCGAGAAGCGACTGCGCTGCATCCAGCTGTTCCGGTTCCGGTCTGACCATCACGGCACCTCCCCGTGACAGGATGCCACGACCTGCACCGGTGTGATCCCCGTATGCAGCTGGGGCCGGTTGGGTAGCGTTGGGTCCTTGAGAGCGAGGAGTACGGGGTGGGCGCACCGGATCCGGCGGTCGCTGGCAGCGGCTTGAACGGGCGTGGGCTGGGTGTGGTCCGTGGGCTGTTGACATCGTTATCACTGTCCGCCGCGTACCTTCTCGCCTACGAGCTGCGCTTCGAGTTCCAGGTCCCCCCCGACTTCCGGTTGACCGCCCTGACGACACTGCCGGTGGTCGTGGCGGTCAAGTACGTGCTGCTCAAGGCGCTGGGTGTGCAGCGTCAGTCGTGGCAGTTCACGTCGCTGTGGGACGTGGTGGCGATCACCGGGGCGATGCTGGCCGCCGCCCTGCTACTGGCAACCTTCCGGTTCGCCCTGCCACCGCTCGCAGCGGTGTTCGGGGTCAGCCTCACGACGGTGCTGCCGCTGGGTGTGGTCCTCATCGACCTGGCCCTGTCCGTGCTCGCTCTCAGCGGTCTGCGTGCGCTGCGCCGGGTACAGGTGGAGCAGCGGGAGGTCCGACGGCGCCGCCTGGTGGGCAACGGCGGCGACCGGGCACCGCGGGTCGTGCTCGTCGGCGCGGGACGTGCCGGGGCGCTGGTGGCACGGGAGGTGGGTGCACGGCCGGACCTGGGGCTGGTCGCCGTCGGGTTCCTGGACGACCAGCCCGGCACCCACGGGCAGCGCATCCACGGGCTGGAGGTCCTCGGCGGCCTGGACCGGTTGGAGGAGCTGGCGGCCGAGCACGACCTCGACCAGGCCATCATCACCGCCGGAGATGCATCCGGTGCCACGATCCGTGCCGTCACCGAGCGGTGCCGTGCCGCGGGGGTGGAGGCGCGGATCATCCCGGATGTCGGGGAGATGCTGGACGGCCGGGTCGAGCTGTCGCGGCTGCGGCCGGTGCGGATCGAGGACCTGTTGCGCCGCGATCCGGTGGAGTTGGACACCTCGGCGATCGCCGGGCTGGTGGCTGGCCGGTGTGTGCTGGTCACGGGTGCGGGCGGTTCGATCGGCGCGGAGCTATGCCGGCAGCTGGTCGGGTACGGGCCACGCACCCTGGTGCTGGTCGAGCAGGCCGAGGGGGCGTTGTGGGCCATCCACCGTGAGCTGGAGGGGGCTGGTCGTGGCCTCCCGCGGGCCGACGTTGCCACGACCGACGGGGTGGAGTCCGCAGCTGCGGGTGGTGTGGACGTGGTCCCGGCGGTGGCGGATGTGTGCGACGCCCAGCGCATCAGCGACCTGCTCACCAGCCACCGGCCCGCGCTGGTGTTCCACGCCGCGGCGCACAAGCACGTGCCGATGATGGAGGCCAACCCCGGCGAGGCGGTGAAGAACAACGTGCTGGGGACCCGGGTGGTCGCGGACGCGGCGCTGGAGGCGGGGGTGGAGCGGTTCGTGCTGGTCTCCACCGACAAGGCCGTGAACCCCTCGTCGGTGATGGGGACCACCAAGCGGCTCGCGGAGCGCTACGTCCACCACCTCGCCAGAAGTACCGGCCGGGTGTTCGTCAGCGTGCGGTTCGGCAACGTGCTGGGCTCCGCCGGCAGCGTCGTGCCGATCTTCGAACAGCAGATCGCCGCCGGTGGGCCGGTCACCGTCACCCACCCGGAGATGCGCCGCTACTTCATGACGATCCCGGAGGCCTCCGCGCTGGTCATCCAGGCTGCGGCCGTGGGCCGGGCCGGGGACATCCTGGTGCTGGACATGGGCGAGCCGGTGCGGATCGCCGACCTCGCCCACGACCTGATCCGCCTCTCCGGGCTGGAACCTGGTGCCGACATCGAGGTGGCGTACTCCGGGATCCGGCCGGGGGAGAAGCTGTTCGAGGAGTTGGCGCTGGATTCCGAGTCCACGGATGGGACCACCCACCCCTCGATCCTGATCGCCCGCACGGACGATCCCGGGTGGGCCGATGCAGAGGCGGACCTGCACGGCCTGCTGGCTTCGATAGCGGCCGGTGACGAGGTCGGGTTGCGACGGGCGTTGGCGCGGCTGGTGCCGGAGAGGCAGGCGGCCGTCGACAGGTGAGCGAGCGGTCGCCGCCGTCGCACGGTCGCGTGTCGACGTGCGCGTCGCGCGGGGCTGATCGCCACCTCGTTGGTGGCTGCGGCCGTGCTGCTGGCACCGCGGGTGCCGGCACTGGTGCGTGACAGCACCCGTACGGAGCAGGTGGTGCTCGGCGCCAGCGCCGCCTTCGCGCTGTGGATCATGTAGCTAGTCCTGCTCAGCGATGTCACCGCCCTGTCCTGGCTCGGTGTGCAGAGCCGGTTCGTCGGCGGGGTGGCCCTGGCGGTGCCGGTGCTGCTGGTCCTGATCGTCCCGGCGCTGGCACCCGCCAGCCGGCTGATCGATCAGCTGCTGGGGCTGGTTGCTGTCGTGCTGGCCGCTGGTGCGGTGTACGGGGTGGTGCAGTACGCCGGGCTGGACCCGATGCCGTGGGCGGTCGACCGTGGTGGACGGCCGGTCAGCTTCTACGGCAACACCAACTTCGTCGGTGCAGTGCTGTGCATGGCCACACCCCTGGCGTGGTGGGTGTGGACCCGGGGGCGGAACTGGCGCATCCCGGCGGTGGGGCTCGGGGTCACGTCCTGGGTCGCGATGTACGCGGCCAGCGTGCGGCTGGGCGGTATCGCGGCGGTCGCCGGTGCGGCGGTCATCGCTATCGGCCTCCTGCGACTGCAGGACCGCCGGTGGCAGGGCTGGTTCCTGGCGGCCGTGCCGGTCGGCGGGGTCCTCGCCGGCTCCGCCGCGGTGGCGGTCGGCGCAGCCATCGGCGACGGCAACGGCATCGCCCGGGTGTCCTTGTGGCGGACCGCTACCCGCATGTGGGCCGACGCGCCGTTCACCGGGCAGGGCGTCGGCCGCTTCGAGTCGAACTACCGCATCTTCCGGGCACCGGATGAGGTCACGGCGCTGGGTGCGACCGAGCGTGACCTGCCCGTCGACACCGCGCACCACCTGCTGTTCGACCTGGCCGCCACCGCAGGCACCCCTGCGGTGCTGCTGTGGCTGACGGTGCTGGTCGGTGTCGGCCTGCTGCTCCGCCACGGCTGGGTGTCGGGTGACGGCCCGGAGCAGGTGCGTTTCCTGGCCCTGGCGGCAGCGATCGGTGCCTACACGGTGCAGTCAGCGATCTCCCTGCCGATCATCACCACCGTCTACCTCGGCTGGCTGCTCATCGGGCTGACGGTGGCTGCGTCGATGGCGGCCCGGCGTGAGCGCGAGCAGCGGGGGCGGCGTTCGAAGGGCAAGGGCGCCAAGGCAGGAGGTCGGCGGGGCTCCGGTCGCGGCCGCACCGGCGGGCGCAGGGCGGCGACCTCCCGCGCCGATATCGCGGCGGGGGACGACGGGCAGGCCCTCTTCGCGGCGGAGCAGGCGATCACCGCCGATCCGCTGGACCGGCCGGGGCGGTTCCTGCAGATCGAGGTCCTCCGACCGGATGAGATGGACGCGGTCGGCGAGCTGCTCGCAGAGCTCCGTGCGCTGGACCCCAACGGGCTGGACCTCCACCTCGACGTGTTGCGCTTCGCCACGGCCGTCGGCGACGACGCGCTCGCACGGGAGG
>CAYTLZ010000253.1:0-4397 GCA_964438785.1 uncultured Actinomycetota bacterium
GACGACAGCATCGAGGCAGCGGACGCCCCGGACGACGACGCGACCACCGCCGCCGCCGAGGGCGACGCCGACGCGAACGATGCGGGCGATGCTGACGACGCGCCCGACGCCCCGAGCGGTGGCACCGACGACACGACCGACGACGCCGCGGACCGCGATGACGGACCGGCGGACGCACCGGTCGAGGAACCGACCGACGAGATCATCGCGGCCCCGGCCCCGGCCCCGGAGCCCGCACCGGTGGAGCCGCCCGCCGCCCCGGCACCGCCGGCTGACGAGGTCGTCGAGCCGCCACCGAGCGAGGTCGTCGGCACCGGTGGTCCGATCCCGTGTCGTGAGGACGAGGACCTGACCGCCTGCTTCGAACGGCGGCTCGCCGCCGAGGAGCCGGCCGAGGACGAAGCCGCCGAGGAGCCGGTCGAACCGGCCGAGCCGGCCGATCCGGGCGCGGCCACCGACGACGACGCGGCGGCCCGCGACGCGCTCGCCAAGCGACGCGGCGGCTGACGCTGCACCCCTGGCTGGCCCGGTTCGCCCGGCTGCGGACCCCGTCCCGTGCGGTGCGTGGGGTGCTGCTGCTCGTCGCCACGGTCGCGACGGCGATCGCCGCGGTCATCGCCGTGCAGCGCCTCGAGCTGTCGGTCGACGACCTGCGCGTCGGACCGTTGCTGCTCGCCGCACTGCTGCTGACCCCCGCGACGATCCTGACCAACGCGGCCGAGCTGCGTGCCACGGCGATGGCCAGCGGCGCGACGCTCACCGAGGTCGGGTGGGTCCGGGCGCTGCGCACCGTCGTGCTGGCCACCGCCGCCAACCTGCTGCCGGTGCCGGCCGGTGCGCTGCTGCGCGTGCAGGTCCTGCGTGACGCGGGCGCACGACTGACGGCCGCTGCCGGTGTGCAGCTCTCGGCCGCGGCCGCCTGGGTGGGCGTGAGTGTGGTGCTCGCCGGTGGGGTGCTGGCCGTCCTGCGTCCCGGGGATGCCGATCCGCTGCTCGGGTCTGCCGCGATCGCCGGTGGGATCGTGGTGACCGCGCTCGGCCTGATCGGGGTGCGGCGCACCGCCACCACCCGCGCTGGCGCGGCGGCCGGCTGGCTGCTGGTTGTCGAGCTGGCGACCGCGGTCGTCGCGGCGCTGCGGCTGTGGCTGGTGCTGCTCGGGCTCGGGGTGAGCGCGAGTGTCGGTCAGGCCGTGGTGATCGCGACCGCGTCACCCATCGCCGCGGCGGCCGGGTTCTTTCCCGGCGGAGTGGGTCTGGCCGAGCTGCTCAGTGCCGTCGTCGCGCCGCTGGCCGGGCTGGCCGCCGCGGCCGGCCTGCTTGCCGTCGCGGTCGGGCGGCTGCTCGGACTGATCGTCACCGTGCCGATCGCGTTCACCCTGGGGCTGAGCGACCTGGTGCGCCGCACCCGGAACCTCGACACCGACGCTCCGAGCGAACCCGACGCCTGACGCTGCAGTGCGATCCGGCGCCGTTCGTCCATGACCGGGATGTCTGCCCGCTGAGCGGCAGCACGGCCTCGCCCGCTGCGCGGTCCCAACTCAGCCGCTGCGCATGGCTCCAGCTCCGACGGCGCGCTGGACGAGTTGCTCGTTGGCCGCACAGCCGGCGACCAGCCGATCGCGCGCGGCCGTCACGGCACCAGGCGCGCCGTCGGTGGCCAGCAGCTCGACCGCTCGTTGATCGAGCCCGTCAAGTTCCGCACGGTCGAACCCGACCCGCCGCGTCCCCGCACCGAGCGCCGTGGCCAGCGCATCGACCTTCGGCGAGTAGCCGACCAGCACCGACGGTCGCCCACACATGGTCGCCGCGATCCCGGCGTGGTAGCGCATCGCGATGACCAGCCGGCCCGCACCGATCTGGTTTACGACGTCATCGAGGTGGGGGACCACCAGTTCGGCTGGCGTGTCCATCGCCGCCGCGACCTCGGCGTGCAGTGCATGGTCGCGGTCGGTCTGCAGCGCCACGAAGCGGACGGGCAAGCCGGTGCGGGTCGCGACGCGGTCCAGGCTGCGGGCCAGGGTCGGGATCAGCCACTCGGGTGTGGTGGCGGCCGCACGCCAGCCGACGGGCAGCCATCCGCCGCCGCCGGACCACGGCCGCAGCGACACGGTGACGACATCCTCGACCTCGACGACAGGTCGAGGGTTGCCAGCGGAAACGCCATTGGCGGCCTGCTGTGTGGCATTTGGGAGCGAGGCGGGGGGCGAGGGGCGCGTGGCGGCGAGGTGCCAGGCCGTGTCCGCCCCCAGCCGTGACGCTACGCCCACCTCGGCCAGCAGAGCCTGGGACGCCGCGTCCCTGACCGTGATGCCGCGGAATCGGCGCAGCAGGCGGGCCTCAGCGCGGCCGAGCCCGCTCAGCGGCCCGATCCCGAGGCCGAGCCCGACAACGGGCGTACCGGCTGCCAGGGCCGGGACGACGCGGGCCAGGTGGTAGGGCAGGTTGAACGGGCTGGTCTCGTCCTGCACGAGCCCACCACCGCCGAACACGACCAGATCCGCCTGACGGCTGGCCCGGGCGAGCAAATCGAGTCGCCGGTGATCGATCGCGGCGACCCCGTGGACCGCACGTGTCTGTTCGGGGTCGATCGACACCGCGAGCACGGACGCGTCATGGCGGCGCATAAGCGCACGGACCCCGGCGAGGACGAGCTCATCGCCGAGGTTGGTCGAGCCGATCCAGCCGCAGACGAGCACCCTCATGGGCAGCAACGTAGTGGCCGCCTCGACGACGGAGTTCTCCATCCGCGGTGCCCCGTCCCCTGATCGTCTGTGGATCGCCGCACGAGACGCGCGATGAACGCACAGATGCCCGCAGGGGCGGCCTGCACGTACCGCAGGGGGCCACGCACTACGCTCCCGCACTTGGAAGGCCGTCTGCATCACGGACGGCCGACTCCATGCCGTGCCAGCGAATGTCTGGTGTGGTCGACCTAATAGGAGGCAAGAGTGAGCATCACGCAACGCGTGAAGCGGTCACTGGTCCTCGGCGCAGCAGGGGCGATGGTTCTTTCGCTCCTCCCCGCCGGGATCGCGGCCGCGAACACCGTCGAGACCGACGGTTCCGCAGCGTGCGAGGGTTCCGCAGGGCTCGTTGACTTCAACGACGCGCTCGGGTTCTTCAGCACCGAAATCGAATGCATGGCTGCCTACGGCATCACCCAGGGTGATGACGAGGGCAACTTCGACAGCACGGGCAACGTGACTCGCCAGCAGATGGCGCAGTTCATCGCTCGCCTTGCTACCCAGGCCACCAGCGGCGACCTCGAGATCGCGGCTTCAGATGAAGACGCCTTCGACGACATCGCTGGCATCAACGCTGACGCCCGTGACGCCATCAACTTCCTCGCTTCGTTCGACCCGCCGATCGTGGCTGGTGTCGGTGACGGCGACAGCTACAACCCGGGTGGCAACGTGACCCGCCAGCAGATGGCTTCGTTCATCGCTCGCGCCCACGAGGCTCTTGGTGTCGACTTCTCCGGCAACGAGGACCCGATCGTCTTCCCGGACGCCGACGACATCGCTGACGTTCACGCTGGCAACATCGACCTGCTGACCGGTGCTGGCATCGTCGCGGGCCGTAACGACGGCACGTTCGGCCCTGGCGCCGACATCACCCGTGGCCAGATGTCCTCCTTCATCGTTCGCTCCATCGTTGTTCTGGACAACCAGGACCTGTGGAACGGCGAGTTCACCGTCGCGCTTCCGACCAACCAGACGTTCACGGTGACTGCGGATGAGACGCAGGTGCCGGAAGGTACCGAGGTCGAGTTCACCGCTGACGTCGACGACGCGGAAGAGGTCACGATCTGGGTCCTCGACGCCGACGATGTCGATGTGGACAACGGGACGGTCACCTTCGAGACCGATGATGATGGTGACTTCGCCGCCGGTCTGGCTGAGGACAACAACGAGATCATCTCGGTCGATGGTGTGGCGGTTGCCGCTACCCAGGTCCGTAACGTGACCACGATCGAGGACGGCTCCATCGAGTTCGTGGTCCGTGGTAACGACGCGGACGAGTTCGTGGTCCTGGTCGCGGAGACCGACGACTTCGAAGCCGGTGACGTGCCGGCGGTGGACAGCGACGGCGTTCCCGAGGACGGTTTCGGTGTCTCGGACGCGGTCCGGGTCCAGGACCCGGGCGGGATCGCCCTGCTTGACGCTGATCGTGCCGAGAACACCATCTTCGGTGTGCCCGACACCTCGGAGCGTCCGGAGGAGTCCACCGTCAACGTGCGCGCCATCCTGTTCGACGCGGTACCCGACGACCCCACCGACGCGGATGAGGTCGCCGAGAACCTGGTCGATGTGGACGGTGAGATCCGCTTCATCGTCGCCGACAACGACGGCGCGACGGGTGGGAACCACGTTGCTGGTGCGTCGCCTGATGACGTG
>CAYTLZ010000254.1:0-4395 GCA_964438785.1 uncultured Actinomycetota bacterium
CCCAGCGGGTCGACCACCTCGCGACCGCCGCGTCCGCCGATCAGATCGGCGACGCTGCGGTCGCCGGCGACCTCACGGCGCGGCAGCAACGGTTCCGCCGCGGCGCGCAGCAGTCCCGGCAGGGTCAGCACCCCGCTGCGTCGCAACGCGGCGATGGAGCTCGGCGCGCCGAGCACCGTGTCGGTCGGCAGGGGTCGCAGCCGACCCCGGACCCACAGATGGACCTGTCCGGTCGCCGGCTCGACGAGGTCGTCGTCGCCGAACCCCAGGTCCCGCACCAGCTGTTCCGCCTCGGGCTGCCGGGCCAGGAAGGCGTCCGCACCGACGTCGAGCGGTGCCCCGGCGAAGGTGGCCGTACGCACCTGCCCGCCCGGCTCCGGGGCCGCCTCGATGACCAGCACCTCGGCGTCGTCACCCAGGTGGAACGCCGTGGCCAGGCCGGTCAGGCCCCCGCCGATCACGGCCACCCGGGGGCGGCGCGATGCGGTGGGTCCCGGCTCCGCGGTCACCTCGACGTCGTGGGCGCTCATGGATCTCCCACGTCGATCGCGTCGTCGGGATCGAGCTCGTCACCGAGGTCCTCGTGCCCGGCCACGGTCCCCACCACCTCGGTGAGCAGGTCCAACAGGGTCGCGCGTCCCAGGTCGACGCAGGTCAGTCGTGCCCCGAGCCGGTCGGCGGTCGCCAGCAGATCGGCATCCGCGCCCGTGCCCGGCGCGACCGGGACCTCGACGATGTCGGTGCGACCGTGGGCCTCGACGACGCTGGTGAGCGCGTCGACCGCCGTCGGGGTGCGGGTCGTGCCGCGCCAGGCGATGGATCGCGCCGGCAGCGCGATGCGCTCGGCGATGCCCTCGGCGACCTCGCGCAGGAAGAGCACGTCGCCGGGCTCGATGTCCGACCCCGGGTCGGGGGCGGTCACCAGCACGTGCGCACCGGCGCGCGCACCCGGCGCGGCCGCGTCGGCCAGCGCATCGAGCAGCGCCGGCAGACCGTGCCACGACACGACCCCGGTGTAGGACGGCAGGGTCGCCGACCCCTGGGCGTGCAGGTCGGGGGCGATCGGCCACGGGTGGCGGGCCAGACCGACGACCAGTTCGGCGTCCAGCCCGAGCCGGTGCGCGACGTCGAGGTGGTCGTCGGCATCGGTGGATCGGACGGTGACCCCGGTGCGCTCGGCGAGCGGCCCGGCGAGGTCGCCCCCACCGAGCAGTGCCACGGCGATCGGTGCCGTCATCGCCCGACCGCCGGCCGCGGCCCATCACCGTGCGGTGGCTCGTCGGTCCCGCCGGTGTCGGCGTCGGGGCGCGGGGATTCGACCTCCGGGCGCAGCGGTGCGACGCCCGGGGCGAGCGTGCCGTCGGTCCGACCCTCGCGGTGGACGAGTTCCACGACGTGGGTGAGCACCGCCGGGTCGGTCGGCGGCAGCACCCCGTGCCCGAGGTTGAAGACGTGGTCGACCCGACCACCGGCGCGGGCGAGCACGTCACGCACGCGGGCCTCGACGTGGTCCAGCGGCCCGAGGCACACGGCCGGCTCCAGGTTGCCCTGGAACCCGACGCCCTCGGGGATGCGCTCGCGGCCGACATCGAGCGGGGTGCGCCAGTCCACCCCGACGACGTCGGCCCCGGCCGCGGCCATCCGACCGAGCAGCTCCCCGGTGTTGACCCCGAAGTGGATGCGCGGCACGCCGAGGTCGGCCAGCTCCTCGAACACCCGGCGACTGTGCGGTTCGACGAAGCGCTGGTAGTCGTAGGGGTTGAGCGCCCCCGCCCACGAGTCGAACAGCTGCACCGCGCTCGCGCCCCGCTCCACCTGGGCGCGCAGACTCGCCAGCGTGATCCCGGCCAACCGGTCCATCAGGCGGTGCCAGGTCAGCTCGTCGCCGAACATCAGCGCCTTGGTGCGGGTGTAGGACCGCGACGGGCCGCCCTCGACGAGGTAGCTGGCGACCGTGAACGGTGCCCCGGCGAATCCGATGAGCGGCACGTCGAGCTCGTCGACGAGGATCGAGACGGTGTCGAGCACGAACGGCGCGTCGACGTCCGGCTCGAACCGCCGCAGCCGCTCGAGGTCCGCGATGGTACGGATCGGCTCGTCCACGACCGGACCGACGCCCGGCTTGATCGTCACGCCGAGCCCCATCGCCTGTACCGGCGTCACGATGTCGGAGAACAGGATCGCCGCGTCCGTGCCGTAGCGCCGGACCGGCTGCAGCGTCACCTCCGCGGCGAGTTCCGGCGTCTGGACGACCTGCTCGAAGTCGTGATCGGCCCGGATGGCGCGGTACTCCGCCAACGCCCGGCCGGCCTGGCGCATGAACCACACCGGCACGGTGTCGTGCGGCAGGCCACGACAGGCCCGGATGAACGGGCTGTCCACATGACGCGCGTGCACGGCGGCGGGATCGGCCACGACGGGTCCTTGATCGGTGGTACGGCTTCGGTGCAGCGACAGCCGAACGGTACCGGCGGCCGGGTCCGTTACCGTCCCGCGCAGCGCTGTCGGGGGACGGCGGCCGCATCCGGCGGACGACACGATCGCCCCCCGATCGACCACGGGGTCCATCTTGGGATCGTTCCGCATCCGTACCATGCTCGCCGCACTGGCGGCACTCGTCGCGCTCGCCGGCTGCACCGGCGACGAGCCCGTCGAGGGCCCGGCCGACGCGGGCGAGACCACCGTCGACGACGCTGCGGCGGCCGACCTGCGGTTCGACGGCCCGGACGACGGCACCGTGCTCAACGCCGACACGGTCACGGACACCTCGTTCACCGTCACGGGCGATGACGTGGCCCTCGCCGCCCGCGACGTGCGCCTCGTGCTCGACGACGCCGAGGTCGCCACGGACCACGACGGCGACACGCTCACCTTCCGCCCCGACGGGCTGGACGACGGTGCCTACACGCTGTCGGTGGTCACCGACGGTGACGACGCCGTCCACCGCTGGGACTTCGAGGTCAAGGCCACCGACCCCGCCTTCGAGCTCACCGCCCCCGAACGCGCCATCGGCGCGAGCGGTCCCGTCACGTTGGCCGGCACCACCGACCCGGGTGCGGTCGTCACCGTCGCCGGTGAGGAGGCGACCGCGGACGACGACGGCACCTTCGAGCTCGAACTCGCGGACAGCGCCGCCGCCCACGATGGCGACGGGGAACTGGCCATCACGGTCACGGATGTCGCCGGCAACCGCATCGAGGTGGCACACACCCTGGCGGTCGTCGCGTCCCGGGTCGAGATCGACGAGATCCGCACCGTGCACGCCGCCTCGTGGGCGTGGAGCAACCCGGACCTGCGCGCCGACATGCTGCAGATGATCGACGACGGCAAGATCAACGCGATGCAGATCGACCTCAAGGACGAGGCCGGCCACCTCGGCTACGACTCCGAGGTACCGCTCGCCGGTGAGATCGGCGCGCTGCGCGGGACGCTGAACCTCGAACAGACCGTGGCCAACCTGCACGAGATCGGCGTGCCGGTGATCGGGCGGATCGTGGCGTTCGCGGACCCGCAGCTCGCGTCGTGGGCGTGGGAGAACGGCAACCGTGACTGGGTCATCCAGGACAACGACGGCCGGGACTTCTACCGCGGCTCGTACGCGGGCTTCTCGAACTACACCCACCCGGACGTCATCGCCTACAACCTCGACATCGCCGAGGAGGCCGCCCGCGCCGGCGTGGACCACATCCTGTGGGACTACATCCGCCGACCCGAGGGCATCGACAACTACACGGTCCCGGGCCTGACGACCACACCCGAGGAGGCGATCGTCGAGTTCACCCGCCAGGCCGACGAGCGGCTCGCGCCCTACGGCGTCCAGCACGCCGCGTCGGTCTACGGCATCGCGGTGGACCGCCCGACCCAGATCGGCCAGGACATCGACGGCATGGCCGAGCACCTCGACTACGTCGCCCCGATGATCTACCCCTCGCACTGGGGCCCGTGGGAGTACGGCGTGGAGGACCCCAACCGGCAGCCCTACGACATCATCTCGGCGTCGCTCAAGGTCTGGAACGAGGCGACCGCCGACAAGCGCGCCCGGGTCGTGCCATGGCTCGAGGACACCCCATACCGCGCCTGGGACCGGCCCTTCCAGGTCGCCGAGCAGCTGCGCGCCGCGGCGGACCACTCGAACAACGAGTGGCTGATGTGGCACCCCGGCTCGACCTACACCCCCGAGGTCTACCCGCGCGTCGACTGAGCCGCACCTGCGAGGTGACGACGTCGAGGTGGCGGCGACCGCCGGGACGGTGGGTGCGGGGAGGAGTCGGCCGATAAGCCGGATCCTGTTCCCGTGGCTGGTTGCCCGGCCACGGGCGGCGACCATCTATCTGGGACGTCGGTCACCCGACGCCTCGCGCGGCCTACCCGGGACCATGTCGACGGGCCGCCGTG
>CAYTLZ010000255.1:0-4363 GCA_964438785.1 uncultured Actinomycetota bacterium
GAACCCCCGGCCTCCGCGACCACAACGCGGCGCTCTAACCAAGCTGAGCTACACCCACCGTGCGAACTGCCCTGCAGATCGCAGGCACTGCCGCCGGTGTCCCGGCGTCAAACAGCGCCGGTCACCCGGCGCCGCGGCGGATGGTACGGCTGCGTCGACGGGGGGTCAACGCGGCGCGGGCGCGGGGCCGCTGACCGCTCGTCCGCCGTCGCGGCTCCGAAGCGTGTCGGTGGGCGTCAGCCAGCGTCCGGGTCGACGCCCAGGCGGGCCCGCCGGGGCTGCGACCTCGACCCGACACCTCGACCACACACCTCGACCTGCCACCTCGACCCGACACGGGGCACCGATCATGGCCGACCACGTTCCTCGCGCCCACCAACCGCGGGCCGAGGCCCACGCGATGCTCCACGGCCGTTACACGGTCCGGGTGCTCGAGCCCTCACCGCCGGCGATCGGTGCGCCGCCGTACTACGCCGACGATCCGGTGGCACGCGCCGCCGACAACGAACGACCCGTGGTCACCCCGGTGCCGACCGGTGACCTCAGCTGGTCCGAGGTACTCGCCGAGCGGGACGATGCGACCCTGACGGCGTGGGCACGCGACCGGTGGCTGGGGGCATGGCGTGCGCTCGCGCCGTTGCCGGCGAGCTACGAGGCGACCGCCGTGGCGCACGCGGCCCTGGCCGCCCAGGTGCTCGGACCGTGGCGGCGCACCCACACCGGCGGGGCCGACGACACCCTGCGGGCGACCTTCCGCGGGCTCGGCACCCCGTTCTGCTGGGACGATGAGCAACTGCGGCTCGAGGCGGGTCAGCTCGTGCTGCAACGGGGCGGCGACGTGGTCAGCCTGCGTCCCGACGACCTCGAGGAAGCGTCGTTGGTGGCCGGCGTGGTGCTCGCCACCGCACCCGATGATGCCGACCCACGTGTCCGCGCGGTCGGGACCGGCTCGCCGCTGCAGCTCGGTGGGGACGGCTCGCTCGCCCTGGCGGATCGACTGATGGCCGCGACGGTGGTCCTCGAACGGCTGCGGTGGCGGACCGATGCCCGGACCCGGGTCGTGCTGGACCCCGACCGGTTCGAGCTGCGGCTCGCGCTCGAGCACGGTGTGCTCCGGATGACGCCGCTGGAGCCGGCGTTCCACCTCGACGGGCGGGTGTGTGTCACCGACGCGGACCTCGTCGGACGTGACGACCACCTCGACATCGCCGAGGCAGCGATCCTCGATCAGCTCGCCGCGGTCAACCGCACCCCGGCAGGCGATCGCTGAGGCTCCGGATCCGTTCGACCCGGTCGCGGTTGGCCCCCAGATCCGAGCGGCCGATGCGCGCGGCGCTGCGGACGTGGACGACCCGGTCGGCCGCGAACAATTCGACGTCGTCGACGAAGCCGAACACCTGACTGGTCACCTCCAGGCGGGCGTACTCCTCCTCCACAGCGACGATCCGGGTGCGGGGGAGCGCGGTCGCGATCCCGTCGGCGAGGTGGGCCAGGTCGGCCGCAGGGCAGGGCAGCGGATCGGCGGCGTGGCGCGGGTCGTCGCTGGTGGTGTCGATGCAGTTGTCGCTCGGGGGACACGCCGCCGGTGCGCCGTCGACCGGACCGATCACCGGTGGAGCGACCGCGCCCGCGGCCAGGCGGACGACCGCCAGGCCGACCACCCCGGTGACGAGCAGCCCGCCGATCACCAACCGCCACCTCGGCTGCGGGTCGCCGGTCGGGGGCATCAGTGCGCTTCCTCGAGGTCGAGCACGTCGAGCAGCATCGCGACGTCCGGGTCCTGCGGGTCGAGTGCCCGCAACGCGCCGATCCGGCCGCCCTTGTCGCGGACGAGCGTCGCGAGCCCGGCTTCGGCCGCCGCCACCAGGTCGCCCGATGCGGGCCGGTCCGCACCGTCGGGCAGCACCAGCACGCGCGGGAGTTCGACGAGCATGAGCACGGCCGGACCACCGATGTGGCGTGGTGCCACCACGGCGGCGTCGACGACATCGATGCCGGGTGCCAGGGCGAAGGCCTCCGCCGCCGCGGCGACGACCGCCGACGAGATCGCCGCCTCGTACAGCTCGTGTCGCCGGGTCTTGGTCATCCGGGCCAGCGACAGGTTGCCCTGGTCGGTGACCGTCGGTTCGCGGATGCCGATCAGGTGTTCCGGCTCGAGCACGGACAGCGCGAGATGGATGCTCGCACCCTCCACGGCGGTCACCGTGGCTGGCAGTGCATGGGTCGACAGGCCCCGTTCGACGTGGTCGGTGACGACGTCCGGGTCGTTGGCGTGCAACCGTCGCCACCACTCGTCGGCGGCCGCCTGCTCGGTCGCGTGGGCCTGTTGCTGCCGTCGGCGTTCGTCGGCCACGGCGTCGTCGAGTCGCCGTTCCACCCGTCGGATCGTCCGCCACCGGTCGGCCACCTGCCACCAGGCCAGGGGTGCGAGCGCCTCCGACAGTCGCTGGCGACGGACCGTGCCGCGACGGACCGGCTCGCCGGGCGGCACGCGCGGAGCCTGCGTGCGGGTGACCGGCGCGGTGTGGGCACTGAGCAGGCCGTCGAGGTGACTGCGGATGTTGGCCCAGTCGTCGGCCTTCTGGGTGCGTGCGTCCGATGCGCTCGTCGGCGGTTGATGACCGCCACCGGCCAGGGTCGACCAGACGGTGAACGGCCCCCGGCCCGCCGACACGGCGGTCGCGCCGCCGCCCAGATGGACACGGGCGATCCGTGGGCCGAGTGAGACCCGGGGTCCCCGTCGCGTCGCCCGGAGCCGGACCCCGGGGGACACCCGGAAGCCCACGCCAAGTGCCACGGACCGCTCCTCGATGCCGCTCGTCAACGGCGACGGTAGCGGAGGCTAACGTGGGGCCCCGAGCCGAGACGAGCACCGGACCCCGGGGGAGTGGTGTCGCAGGACCTCGAGGCCATCGCCGACGTGCTGTCGGTCGGCCTCGCGTTGATCGACGGCGACGGGCTGATCACCTACGCCAATCCGGCGTTGGCGACCCTGGTCGCCGCGGACGCTGCCGATCTCGTGGGCCGCCCGTTCGACGATCCCGACATCGGTGCGGGCCGGGACGGCCGGCCCGCAGCCCCCGAGGACCTGCCGTTCACGCTGGTGCGTGACTCCCGGCAGCCGGTGCACGGCTTCGAGCAGGAGATCCTCGATCCGTCGGGGGCGTTGCTCCGGGTCATCGGGGTGGACATGACCCCGCGGCTCGACGCCGACGGTGCCTTCGTCGGGGCGATCGCCATCGCCCAGGACGTCACCGTCCGGGTCGCGGCCAGGCACGCGCTCGAGGAGAGCGCCGAGCGGTTCCGCCGGCTGGCCGAGAACGCCCCGGACGGCATGTTCGTCCAACAGCTGCACCCGACGGTCGCCTTCACCTACGTGAACCCGGCCATGGAACGGATCACCGGCTTCACCGCCGAGCAGATCCTGGCCGATCCGGCCACGTTGCGCGATCGGGTGCATCCCGAGGATCGTGCGACGCTGAACCGACTTCTGGCCGAGCCCGCCGGGCTCACCGATCCCGTGGACGTGCGGCTCACCACCGCCGACGGGCAGACACGGGCCCTGCAGATGCGGGGCGCGCCGATGTTCGATCCCACGGGTCGCCTCGTCGCCGTCCAGGGGGCGTTCATCGACGTCACGGCGCGACATGAGCACGAACGGACCCTGGAGCGCACGCTCGACGACCAGGCCCGTGCGACGCAGGAGTTGCAGCGGCTCAACGAGCTGAAGACCACCTTCGTGCAGGCCGTCTCCCATGAGCTGCGGACCCCGCTGACCGGCATCCTCGGCTTCGCGGAACTCCTCGAGCAGCGGCAGCTGCCCGAGGTGCAGCGCACCATGCTCGCGTCGCGCATCGTGGCGTCCGCGCGGCGGCTCGGTGCCCTGCTCGACGACGTGTTCGACATCGATCGCCTCGATCGGTCCGACGCCCGGCTCCAACGCCAACCGGTCGATCTGTGTGCACTGGTCAGGCGCATCGTCGCCGCGAGCGATGCCCCCGACCACGAACTCGCCCTGGTCGGCGCGTCGGTGACCGTCGAGGTCGATCCGCCCCTGTTCGAGCGTGCGGTCGACAACCTGGTGCGCAACGCGATCCGGCACACCCCACCGGGGACCCGGGTGGTCATCGAGGTGCAGGACGGCCCGGCGATCGTGGTGAGCGACGACGGGCCGGGCATCGACGAGGAGATCCGCTCGACCCTGTTCGATCCGTTCGTGCAGGGGGCCGGGTCGCTGCAGCGACCGCGGCCCGGCACCGGTGTGGGGCTGGCACTGGTCCGGCGGGTGGCGCAGTTGCACGGGTGGGAGATCGAACTCCTGCCCGCCGGGAGCAGCGGGGCGAGTTTCCGACTGGCACCCCGG
>CAYTLZ010000256.1:0-4347 GCA_964438785.1 uncultured Actinomycetota bacterium
AGCTCTACGTCGATCCGGTCTGCCCCTTCTGCTGGCAGACCTCCAAGTGGCTGCGACAGGTCCAACGGCTGGAGTCGCTGGACGTCGGCTGGCGGTTCATCTCGCTGAAGATGGTCAACGAGGACGTGGGCTACGACGGCATGCCGGCGAACTACCCGGAGGTCCATGCCAATGGCACCAAGCTGCTGCGCCTGCTGGCCGCCACCCGCGCCCACGCCGGCAACGACACCGTCGGGCTGCTCTATGCGGCCCTCGGCGAGCAGCTGTGGGAGCGCGAGGCACCCGAGCCGGGGAACTTCGCTGCCGTCCTCGAGGTGCACGCGCAGCCGATCGATCCGCGCCCGGCCCTGGCGAGTCTCGCGCTGCCGGAGGAGCTGGCCGGAGCCGTGGAGGACCCGGATCACGACGCCGTGATCCGCGAGGAGACCGAACAGGCCCGCGCCCGGGCCGGCCGTGACGTCGGCACCCCGATCGTGGCCTTCGACCCGCCGGACGGCCCGGCATTCTTCGGCCCCGTCATCTCCGAGCTGCCCACCGACGAGGATGCGGTGGCCTACTACCGGGCGATCGAGCTGCTCGCCGGCTGGCCGGGTTTCGCGGAGCTCAAGCGCAGCCTGCGCACCATGCCCGACGTGGCGATGTTGGCGGGGCTGCGGGACGCCTGATGGCTCCGCGTTCCCAGGACGGTGCGTGCAGTGGCGCGCCCATTCGGTACGGTCGCAAGAGATAGGACATCAGAAGGTCGGTTATCATATCGGCAGTCTCGGCAGACCTGGGACGACCGTCGGTGATGTGAGGCTGACGCAGGAACCCGAGTGAGGCGTGGAGCGTGGAGACAGATGCGACGGCAGCCCCGGAGCCGACCGGCACCGAGGACCATGGCTGGCGTCACGACGCGGCGTGTCTCAGCGAGGACCCGGAGCTGTTCTTCCCCGAGGGCGAGAGTGACCGGTACCAGCCGCAGGTCAGTGCGGCGCTGGAGGTCTGCGGTTCCTGCGCTGTGGCCGAGGACTGTCTGCGCTACGCCCTCGAGGCCGACCAGCGTACGGGTATCTGGGGCGGCACAACCGCGCAGATGCGTCACGACCTCGAGCTCGTCGGTGGCCGGGTCCGCACCATCGGTGCCCCCACGTCCGCGGAGGTAGCGGTGCACTCGGTGGCGAGCTGAGCGCCTCGCGGCGAGCTGCGCCGCACCCCCTACGGCGGACGCCCGACGGGGCGCGCCGGCGCTGACCACGGCGGCGCCCGACCGGTCGGGTAGCGTCGCCGCGGCACCGCTATCGTGGGGGTGAACGTGGCACGCGATGCCCTGGGGTTCGACCCCATCGAGGAGGCCCGGCGCCGGTGGCGCGCGCAGGGCTGGGAGCATGCGGCCGATGGCATGGCGGCGGTCACCTCCATCATGCGTGCCCAGCAGCTGCTGCTCCGCCGTATCGATGAACAGCTCCGTGAGCTCGATCTGACCTTCGCCCGCTACGAGCTCCTCATGCTCCTCGTGTTCAGCCAGCGCGGGGCGCTGCCGCTGTCGGTCATCGGGAGTCGCCTCCAGGTGCACCCGACGAGCGTCACGAGTGCGGTCGACCGCCTCGAGCGTCAGGAGCTCGTGCGGCGGGTGCCCCATCCCACCGACCGCCGCACCAAGCTGGCGGAGCTCACGCCAGCCGGTCGCGCGGTGGCGGAGGAGGCCACGGCGCGCCTGAACGCGACCGTCTTCGACGATCCCGGCCTTACGCACGGTGAGGTGACACACCTCAACCGGATCCTGCGGGAGCTGCGACAGCGGGCCGGGGACTTCTGAAGGGCTGCAGCGGCGGGCTTGCATCGACGCTGTCGATACGTGATGATAGGACGTCAAACCTTTGCATTTCCATCCACCTCGGAACACGGCGAGGAGCACGCCATGCAGCCCGGGAACCACGCCCCGCAGCACCCCGTCCGGTTCGTCACGGCGGCGAGCCTCTTCGATGGTCATGACGCGGCCATCAACATCATGCGCCGGATCCTGCAGTCCCAGGGCGCCGAGGTGGTGCACCTCGGACACGACCGCAGCGTCGACGAGGTGGTCACGGCGGCGGTCCAGGAGGACGTCCAGGGGGTGGCGATCAGCTCCTACCAGGGCGGGCACGTGGAGTACTTCACCTACCTCGTGGAGCAGCTCGCCGCCCGTGGCGCCGGTCACGTCAAGGTCTATGGCGGCGGGGGTGGTGTCATCGTCCCTGAGGAGATCGCGCTCCTCCACGAGCGCGGGGTCGCCCACATCTACTCGCCGGCCGATGGCCAGAAGCTCGGCCTGCCCGGCATGATCGCGGAGATGATCGCGGCCTGCGACGTGGCGCTGCCCGTCGACGAGGTGGATGTCGACGCCGTCCTCGCCGGTGAGGAGGCGGCCGTCGCGCGGGCGCTCACCGCCGTGGAGTCCGGCCGTGCCCCCGCCGGGTTGCTGGACGCGGTCCGCCGCGCCGCCACGGATCGCACCGTGCCGGTCCTCGGCATCACCGGCACCGGCGGCGCGGGCAAGTCGTCGCTGACCGATGAGCTCGTGCGCCGCCTGCGGCGTGACCGCGAGGACAAGCTCCGGGTCGCGGTCATCGCCGTCGACCCGTCCCGTCGCCGCGGCGGTGGCGCGCTGCTCGGCGACCGCATCCGTATGAACTCGATCGCGCCCGGACGGGTCCAGTTCCGCTCCCTGGCCACCCGGCTGGCCGGGGGTGGGCTGCCCGAGCACCTCGACGACGCCATCGCGGTCTGCAAGGCCGCCGGCAACGACCTCGTCATCGTGGAGACCCCCGGTATCGGTCAGGGCGACGCGGCGATCGTGCCCTTCGCGGACGTGTCCCTGTACGTCATGACCCCGGAGTTCGGGGCTGCGTCCCAGCTCGAGAAGATCGACATGCTGGACTTCGCTGACGTCGTGGCGATCAACAAGTACGAGCGCCGTGGCGCCGAGGACGCCCGCCGTGACGTCGCCCGACAGCTGGTCCGCAACCGTGAGGCCTTCGGGTCCTCCTGGGAGGAGATGCCGGTCTTCGGTACCTCTGCCGCCCGGTTCGACGATGACGGTGTGACCGCGCTGTACCAGGAGCTCGCGGCGCTGCTCGCCGGTTACGGTCTGCCCGCCGGAGACGGCGTGCTGGCCCGGGTGGAGACCCGCGTCTCCACGGGTCTGTCCAGCATGATCGAGTCGGGGCGCGAGCGGTACCTGGCGGAGATCGCCGACACCGTCCGCGGCTTCCACGGCCGCACCGACGAGCAGGCCGAGCTCGTGCGCCGGCGTGCCGCCCTGCTGCGTGCCGCCAGCGAGGTGGACGACCCGGCGCTGATCGAGGCACTGCACGCCAAGGCCGAGGAGGTCGCCGCAGGCATCGACCCGACCGTGGCCGCGCGGCTCGTCGACTGGCCAGAGACCGTGGAGCGTTATCGCGGGGAGGTGTTCACCTACAGCGTGCGTGACCGCGAGCTCGAGGTCCCGCTGGTCCGTGAGACCTTGTCGGGCACCAAGGTGCCCCGGGTGGCCGTGCCCCGGCTCACCGACCCCGGCGACATCGTGACCTTCCAACGCCGCGAGAACCTTCCGGGCATCTTCCCCTACACCGCCGGCGTGTTCCCCTTCAAGCGCGACGGTGAGGCACCCGCCCGGATGTTCGCCGGCGAGGGCGACCCCTTCCGGACCAACCGGCGGTTCCACTACCTCTCCCAGGGCCAGCCGGCGGCCCGCCTGTCCACCGCCTTCGACTCGGTCACCCTGTACGGCCGTGATCCGGCGGAGGCGCCGGACGTCTACGGCAAGGTCGGGACGTCCGGCGTGTCAATCGCGACGCTGGAGGACATGAAAGCGCTGTACGCCGGCTTCGACCTGTGCTCGCCCACCACCTCGGTGTCCATGACCATCAACGGGCCGGCACCGACGATCCTGGCGATGTTCCTCAACACCGCCATCGACCAGCAGGTGGACGCCTTCCGCGACGAGCATGGTCGCGACCCCGACGAGGCCGAGGCCGCGCAGGTCCGCGCCCACGCCCTGGCCAGCGTCCGCGGCACGGTCCAGGCCGACATCCTCAAGGAGGACCAGGGGCAGAACACCTGCATCTTCTCCACGGAGTTCGCCCTGCGCTGCATGGCCGACGTGCAGTCCTGGTTCATCGACCAGGAGGTGCGCAACTTCTACTCCGTGTCGATCTCCGGCTACCACATCGCGGAAGCCGGAGCGAACCCCATCTCGCAGCTGGCCTTCACCCTGGCCAACGGCTTCACCTACGTGGAGGCCTACCTGGCGCGCGGGATGGACATCGACGACTTCGCGCCGAACCTGTCCTTCTGCTTCTCCAACGGCATGGACGCGGAGTACAC
>CAYTLZ010000257.1:0-4346 GCA_964438785.1 uncultured Actinomycetota bacterium
AGCGGGATGCCGTCGAACAGCGTCTTCATGTCCTCGACGGTGTCGATGGCGACACCGACCTTGCCGACCTCGCCGTCGGCGATCGACGCGCCGGAGTCGTAGCCCATCTGGGTGGGCAGGTCGAAGGCGACCGACAGCCCGGTCGTGCCCTGCTCGAGCAGATAGCGGTAGCGCCGGTTGGACTCCTCGGCGGTCGACATCCCCGCGTACTGGCGCATCGTCCACATCCGGCCGCGGTACATGGTCGGGTAGATGCCGCGCGTGTAGGGGAACTCGCCGGGTTGCCCCAACGCCGCGTCCGGATCGAGATCGGCGGTCGTCGCCGGGCCGTAGACGGCCTCCAACGGGAACCCGCTGATGCTGTCGATGTCATCGCTCACGGTGTCGCTCCCTCGTCGCCTACCGACAGGCTACTTCCGTGACGTCCGGACCCGATGTCCGCGACGGACCACACCCGTGAACCGCCGTGTCCGTGACGACGCGGATACCGTGCCGGGCACGACCGAGGACGACCGCGTGGAACAGCCAGGACCGGTGTCCGAGCGCGGTCCTGCGCTCCGGGTCAGCGACCTGCGACGGGCGTTCGACGACAGGCAGGCGCTCGACGGTCTCACCCTGCACGTCGACAGCGGCGAGGTGGTGGCGCTGCTCGGTCCCAACGGTGCGGGCAAGACCACCGCGATGCGCTGTATCGCGGGGGTGCTCGTCGCCGACAGCGGCGACATCGACGTGCTCGGCGCGCCGGTCGGCAGCGTCACGGCCCAGACCGGCATCTCGTATCTGCCCGAGCATCCGGACCTGTATCCGGGGCTGACGGTCGACGAGCACCTGCGGTTCGTGGCGCTGGCCCACGATCTGCACGACTGGGAACCACGGGCCGACGAACTCATCGCCCGGTTCGCCCTGGACGATCTGCGCGGCGAACTCCCGGGGGCGATGTCGCAGGGCATGCGCCGCAAGGCGGCGCTCAGCATGGCCCTGCTGCACGGTGCCAGGGTGCTGCTGCTCGACGAGCCGTTCAACGGTCTGGACCCACAGGCGGCGGCCGAACTGCGGGCCGTGGTCACCGACCTGGCCGCCCAGGGCGTCGCCGTGCTGATCTCGACCCACGGGCTGGCGACCGCGGACCGCATCGCGGACCGGTCCGTGGTCATGGTCCGTGGGCGCGTCCTCGCCGAGGGTTCGACCCGGGCGCTGCGGGCGCGGGCGGCGACCGGCGACGACGCGGACCTCGAGACCGTGTTCCTGCGCCTCACCGAGCCGGACGCGTTCCCGGGGGACGCAGCGGATGCTCCCGGCGGTCCGGCCGACGCCCCGTGAGCCAGCCGGTCGTCGAGCGGCCCATTGCCCCCGTCCCACACCGCGCCCCACCCGGGCGGGGCAGCATCCTGCGCGCCCTGGCGTTCGTGGCGGTGCGGGACCTGCGTCGACGGGTGCAGCGACTGGCGCGGCGGCCGCTGCGCCTGGCCCTCATGATCGGGCTCATCGGTGGACTCGGCACCGCCCAGGTCCTCGCGATCGCCGCCCGCAACAGAACCGGGGTCGACGATCCCACGGGAGCACTCGCCGCGCTGGGACTCGTCCTGACGATCAGTGCCGTCAGCGCGGTCCGCCGGTGTCCGATCCGGCTGCGCAGCGCCGACGTCGCCTGGCTCGTCCCACCGCCACGTGGCGCGCGCAGCCTGCTGAGCTGGCACCTCGGATCGGGTGCGGCGCGCGTCGCCGTCTTCGGCCTCGTGGCGGGTCTCATCGCCAGTCTGCAGCTCGGCGCGGTGACGGGTGTGGCGCTCCAGCCGGCGCTCGCGCTGCCGACCATCGCGCTGGCGCTGCGGGGGTTCGCCTTCCTGCTGCATCTGGCCACGGTGCGCGGACTGCCGCGCATCGTGGCGGGCGGCCTCGGGGTCCTCGTCGCCGCGCCGGTGATCCTGCGCTGGCTGCTCGCATCGGTACGCATTCCGAGCTGGCTGGAGAGCGTCGTCGCAGGCTGGTCTCTGCCCGTCCGGACCCTGCTGGCCGCACCCCTGGCGGCGATCGCCAACCCGGATCCGACGCTGTGGCCCGCCCTGCTGCTCGCGGCCGGCCTCGCCGCCGGACTGGCCGTGGCCGTCGTGGCGCTCGGCACCGGCTACCAGGACGAGGCCGCGCAACGTGCGTGGGAGCGCGAGTCCATCGCGACGGCCTACCGTGACGGTTCGCCCCTGGCCGGACCGGTCCAGGAGCTCGTGGCCGCCCGTCTGCCGCGCGGCGTGCCGTCGTTCACCCGACTCGATCGCGCGCGGGGGCCGGCGGCGCTCACCTGGCGTGCGATCGCGAACCTGCGCCGCAGCTGGCGCTGGGACCTGCGGCCCGCGGCGGTGCTGTTCGCCGGCGCGATCGTGCTGTCGCTGTTCGTTCCCGAGCTCGCCCTGGTCGCACCGGTCACCCTGCTCGTGCTCACGCTGCCCGGGTTCCGTAGCGGCGTCGTCGGTGAACTCGACCACCTGGCGATCCGGACCATCCCGGGTCCGAGTCGTGCCAAGCTGCGCGCCGCCGACACCGTCCCGACGATGCAGCTCGGCCTCGAACTCGTGATGATGGCCCTGCCCGCCCTGCTGGTCGCCGGCGACGCCGCGGACGTGCTGGCCTGGGTGGTCGTGGCACCGGCGCTCGCCGCGGCCATCATCGCCTCGAGCACGCTGGTGGGTGTCCACGTCGGTGGGCTGGGCCGCCGACTGGCGCTCAGCGCGCTCACGGTCGGGGCGACCCAGCTCGTCCTCGCCGCGAGCTGGGCCGGTGCCCGCATCGGGGCGATCCGCATCGGCATCGCGTTCGACCGGGCGGCGGCCATCGCCGCGGTGGTCCTGGTCGCGGCGCTGTGGACGGTGACCGCCCACCGCTGGGCGGCACACCGATTCGACCGCGGCACCCCGACCATGCCGAGCGATACCTGAACGACGGGCGTGGGCGGTGGCCCGGCCTGATGCCCACGCATCGGGGCCCCGCCGACTGGCGGGGCCCCGATGTGCTCTCCCTGGAGTCGTGACGCCACAACGTCCCGACCAGAACGGTGTCAGGCGGATCGACGGTTCTGGAACTTCGCCTTGCGGTAGTCCTTGTTCATCATGGCGATGAAGTCGATGGAGATGCCCTTGGGGCATGCGGCTTCGCATTCACCCATGTTGGTGCAGGAACCGAAGTAGTCCTCCATGACGTCGACCATCGCCTCGGTGCGCTGGTAGCGCTCCGCCTGGCCCTGCGGTAGGGCGTTGAGGTGGGCGATCTTGGCCGAGGTGAACAGCTGCGCCGCCCCGTTCGGGCAGGCGGCCACGCAGGCTCCACAGCCGATGCAGGCGGCCGCGTCCATGGCGAGATCCGCGGTCTCCTTCGGCACCGGCGTCAGGTTCGCGTCGGGCGCCGAACCGGTGTCGACGGTCACGTACCCGCCGGCCTCGATGATCTCGTCGAAGGCGGAGCGGTCCACCATGAGGTCCTTGACCACCGGGAACCCGCCCGCGCGCCACGGCTCGAGCACGAGTTCGTCACCGTCGTCGAACACCCGCATGTGCAGCTGGCAGGTCGTGGTGCGCTCGGCCGGCCCATGGGCGCGGCCGTTGATCATGATCCCGCAGGTTCCGCAGATGCCTTCGCGGCAGTCGTGCATGAACTCAATGGGCTCCTCGCCCTGTTCGATGAGGTCCTCGTTGACCAGGTCCAGCATCTCCAGGAACGACGAGTCCTTCGAGATGTCGGTCGCCTGGTAGGTCTCGAACCGGCCCGGTGCATCGGGGCCGGCCTGACGCCAGACACGGAGGGTGAGATTCACTTGTAGCTCCTCGTGCTCAGCTCGACGGACGTGTACTCGAGCTGCTCGCGGTGCTCGTTGGGAGCGGAGGCATCGCCGCTCCATTCCCAGGCGGTGACGTGCGCGAAGTTCTCGTCGTCGCGCTGCGCCTCGCCCTCGTCGGTCTGGTGCTCCACCCGGAAGTGGCCACCACAGGACTCCTCGCGGACCAGCGCGTCCCGGCACATGAGCTCACCGAGGTCGAAGAAGTCCGCGACGCGGCCGACCTTCTCCAGCGAGCTGTTGACCGTGTCGGCCGAGCCGAGCACCCGGACGTTCTGCTCGAACTCCTCGCGCAGGGCGGGGATCTCGGACAGCGCCTTCTCGAGGCCCTGCTGGCTGCGCTCCATGCCGCAGTAGTCCCACATGATCTTGCCGAGTTCGCGGTGGTACCAGTCGACCGACTTGGTGCCGTTGGTGCCCAGCCACTTCTCGATCCGGCCGGTGACGTCCGCCTCGGCCTGATCGAACTCCGGCGCGGTGGTGTCCACCGGACGCGTGCCGAGCTGCGGGGCGAGGTAGTCAC
>CAYTLZ010000258.1:0-4255 GCA_964438785.1 uncultured Actinomycetota bacterium
ACAGCTTGATGAACGCGCTGACGACCTCGTCCTGCTGCAGGCTCGACAGGACGTCGACCTGGCTTCCCGTGCGCGCCTCGGCGTCCAGCGCCACCTCGGCGGCCTCCGCGACCGCGTCGGCCGCACCGATGCCACGCACCAGCGCCGCCTCGGCCGAGCCACGGATCGCGCTGGCCGGGTCGGTCAACGCGGACGGCGACGGGTCGTCGTCCGGGTTGACCGCACCGCGTCGGCCGGCCGCCGCGGTGTCGACGGTGTCCGTGGCCGCGGGGGTCGGTTCGACCGCGCCGTCGCCGGACGCCGGTGCCGTCGGTTCGTCCGGACGGCTCACGTGTCGTCCTGGTCGTCGTCCACGTCGTCGGCACCGTCATCCACCGGGTCGTTGACGATCCGGGCCAGCGAGCCGCGCTCGAAGCGCAGGACGTTCTCGCCCTCCGCGTCGACGGTCAGGTCCATGGTGTCGTCGCTGAGCCCGACGATGCGCCCGTGCAATCCGGAGATCGTGACGATGTCGTCGCCGATCTGCAGTTCACGCATCATCTGCTGCTGTTCCTTGCGCCGCTTCTGCTGCGGACGGATCAGCAGCAGGTACAGCACGGCCAGGAACACCAGTGGGAGGGCCAGTCCAGCTAGTTCGTCCACGTCGGGTCGTCCTCATCGGGTTGGGTCGCAGCAGGGGCGGTGGCAGGGTCGGGTTGGCGACGGACAGCCGGGCGGCGTCCGGGTCGCCATCGACCGGGCCGGGGCGTCGGCCCGCGCCTTACGGCCGGGTCGTCGGATGGAGGCATCGCCTGCCGGACGATCCGCGGCACGCGAGCCGGCCGGCGCGGACCGGACCGGGCGTGGGCGCAGCAGCGCTGCACTCTACCGGTCCGGCTCGTCGACGCCGTCGGGGCCGAGCGAGGCCCGGTCGGGCGGCACGGAGGCCTGGTCCACCGGCAGCGCATCGTCCTCCGTTGCGTGCGGTCGCTCCTCACCGCGCGCCCAGGCCGTCAGCCGGGCGACGGCATCGCGTTCGCGCTGCACCGTCAACAACAGGACATCGCCCGGGCAGAGCACCGTGTCACCGCGCGGGATGATCACGCGGTCATCACGGACGACCGCGGCCACGAGCGCGCGTGCGGGTGGCGGCAGATCCTTGATCTCCCGACCGGCGATCGCGAGCCCGTCCACGACCATGATCTCGACGAGGTCGACGTCGAGCCCGTCGAGGGGCAACGCCTCGGCGACCGGGGACCACGCCGGACGGTCGACCTGCACGCCCAGCGTGCGGATGAGCGGCAACAGGGTCGTGCCCTGCACGAGCACGGACACGAGGACGACGAACAGGACCACGTCGAAGATCAGGGCCCCGTCCGCGATACCGGCCGTGAACGGGAACGTCGCGAGCACGATCGGGACCGCGCCGCGCAGACCGGCCCAGCTGACCACGGCTTGCTCGCGCCACGGCATCCGGGAGCCGAGCGTGCACAGCGCCACGGCGGCGGGACGCGCGACCAGGATCAGGATCAGCGCGACGCCGAGTGCGGGCAGGGCGATCGCCGGCAGCCGCGAGGGGAAGACCAGCAGGCCCAGCAGGAGGAACAGGCCGATCTCCGCGGCGTTGGCCATGGCCTCGTGGAAGCCGAGCACGCTGCGACGGTGGCGCGGCACCAGGGCGCCGATGATGAGCCCGACGAGGTAGACGGCCACGAACCCCGACGCACCGATCGCGGCGGCGGTGCCGTAGCCGACGCCGGCGACCGCCAGCGCCAGGATCGGGTACAGACCCTCGACCCCGAGCTCGAGCCGGCGCAGGACCCAGGTGCCGGCGAGCCCGACCGCCCCGCCCACGATCACGCCGCCGAGCAGCTGGGTCGCCGCGAACACCGCCCAGTCCGACGGTCCGACGGCCATGCCCTCCAGGCTCGCCAGGATCCCGACCGTGAGCATCACCGCGATCGGGTCGTTGGCACCGGACTCGATCCGCAACACGGCCGAGACCTTCCGCGGCAACGGCGTGGTCCGCATCATCGAGAACACGGCGGCCGCGTCGGTCGAGGCGACGACCGAGCCGAGCAGGGCCGCGGTCAGGGGATCGACACCCAGGACCAACCACACCCCGAGCCCCGTGAGCCCCGCGGTGACGAGCACCCCGAGCGTGGCCAGCGCCATGCCCGGGACCGCGGCGATGCGCAGGTCGGTCGGCTTGGTCGTCAGGCCACCCTCGAACAGGATGAGCAGCAGCGCGATGACGCCGAGGTCGCGCACGAGCGCCGCGTCGTCGAGTTCGATCAATGCGAACCCGTCGTCACCGACGATCATCCCGATGCCGAGGAACAGCAGCGCTCCCGGGATCCGCAACCGGCTCCCGGGCACCGAGGCCAGCGCGGCCGTGAGCACGGCACCGAGCAGCAGCACGGAGACACCGAGGACCAGCCCGTCGATGCCGAGCTGCAGTTCCATCGGGCCCCCTCAACGGCTGATCGTCGCGAAGCAGGCACCCTATCCGGCATGGCACAGCCCACCCGCGGCAGACCGTCGGCGATGGCCGTCGCCGATGCCTCAATGACTCTGCGCATTTTTTGACTACCCTGCGCGACTGACGCGCGACCTTGCGAGCACCCATCACCTCACGACGACCACGGTCGCTGTTCTGTGGAGAGACCGTCGGGAGCGGACCGCACCCGGCATGCTGTCGCGGGGTTGTCACGACTGCCGCCCACGCACGGCACCAACCCCGTGGGCGCGCCCCACTCGCCTCCCACCCAGTTCGAGGATCCCATGACCTTCCTCATCGCCCTCAAGACCCTGCTCGCCAGCAAGGTCGTCGCCGTCGGTGCCGGCACCGCGCTGGTCGCCGGTGGTGTCGCCGTCGCCGCGCCGGATGTCTTCCTGCTCGAGCCGGCCTCGGAGACCACCGACGAGGAGGGGGCGGAAGAAGGCGAAGAGGGCGACGACCTCGTCGACCTCGACGCTGACGACGACCAGAACGGCGAGGGTGAGGACGAGAGCGAGACGCCCACCGAGGACGAGGTGAACGAGAACGGGAACGACGAGACCACCGAGGAAGAGGACGCCGACGGCGACGAGGGCGACGAGGGCGATGACGCCGTCGACACGGAGAACATCGGGAACGAGGACGGCTCCGACGACGAGAGCGGGTCCCAGGGCGAAGCCAACCGCTCCGATACCGCCAACCGGGTCCAGGACGTGATCGAGCAGCGGGACTCGTTCGAGCACGGTCGTGACTTCGGTGCCGCCGTCTCCGAGGCGGCCCGCGGTGAGCGCGGCAACAACGGAAACCGCGGCAACGGCAACCCGAACCGGGGATCGGACGACACCGAGGAAGAGGATGCGGCACCACCGGAACTCGACGAGCCGACCGTCGTCGAGCCGAGTTCCGTGGACCAGGACGCGAAGCCGGGCAACGGCAACGGGAACCGTCCGGACCACGCCGGTGGCCCCAACCGCTGAATCGACCGCACCACCAACGGGACCCCGGCTACGGCCGGGGTCCCGCCATGTCCGGGTCCTGCCATGTCCGGGGTCACGGGTCAACCGGCGTGTCGGCTCGACCGGGGTCAGTCCCCGTCGTCGAACAGGACCGGATCGCCGAGCGCACCCGGCGGTGGGGCCGCCCGGCCGAGGTGCAGATAGGCCGCCGCGGTCGCGACGCGCCCCCGCGGCGTGCGCTGCAGCAGCCCACAGCGCAGCAGGAACGGCTCGACCGCGTCCTCGACCGTGTCGGACTCCTCCGACACGGTGGTGGCCAGCGTCCCGAGCCCGACCGGGCCACCGTCGAACCGGTCGATGACCGCCTCCAGCACCCGTCGGTCGAGCCGATCGAGGCCGAGCTCGTCGACGTCGAACACCGTGAGTGCCTCCCGGGCGATGGCCAGGTCGATGTGGCCCTCCCCCTCCACCTCGGCGACATCACGGACGCGGCGCAGCAGCCGGTTCGCGATCCGCGGGGTCCCCCGCGACCGGGACGCGATCTCGGCGGCACCGTCCTCGCTGACCGCGATGTCGAGCAGTGCGGCCGACCGGGTGATGATGGCGTGCAGTTCGTGGACCTCGTAGTGCTCGAGTTGGGCGCTGAAGCCGAACCGGTCGCGGAGCGGCGCGGCGATCAGCCCGGTACGGGTGGTCGCACCGACCAGCGTGAAGCGGGGCAGATCCAGGCGGATCGAACGCGCACCCGGCCCCTTGCCGACGACGATGTCGAGCTGGAAGTCCTCCATCGCCGGATACAGCACCTCCTCGACGGTGCGGG
>CAYTLZ010000259.1:0-4255 GCA_964438785.1 uncultured Actinomycetota bacterium
AACATCAACTACAGGTTCAGGGTCAGTCCCAGTCCGGGCCACCGTCGGGGTCGATCAACCGGTGGCCCCGTTCCAGACCGTCGATCCTCGCCATCTGCGCAGCGGTCAGCTCGAAGCCGTGGACCGCGAAGTTGCTCCGGATCCGTTCAGGCGTCCCCGACTTGGGGATCGCCACCACACCAGGACGTTGCAACATCCACCTGAGGGTGACCTGCGCCGGGGTGACGCCGTGCTCCTCAGCGATGGCGGTGAGCACCGGTTCATCGGCGACCTCTCCCCGTGCGAGGGGTGAGTAGGCCGTGAGGAACCCACCACGGGCGCGCAGGACCTGCTCGATCGGTTCCACCCCCAGGAACGGGTGATGCTCGACCTGGTCGGTGACCACCGGAGCGTGCTCGAAGGCTCTCGCGAGCATCCGGGAGGGGAAGTTCGACACCCCGACCTGGCGGGTGAGACCGTCCTCCTTCAGCCGCGTCATCGCCTCGAGGGTCTCGGGCAGCGGCGCCACGTGCTCCGCCGGCCAGTGCAGGAGCAGCAGGTCGACATGGTCCATCCCGAGCTCCTCGAGGCTCTGCCCCGTGGAGTTGCGGACCGCCGATGCGGCGGCGTTGGAGGGTTTCAGCTTCGTGGTGACGAACAGCTGGTCGCGATCGAGCCCGCTGTCGGCGACCGCACGACCGACCTCGGCCTCGTTCGCGTAGCCCTGAGCGGTGTCGATGTGCCGGTAACCGGTCTCCAGCGCGATGAGGGTGCTGCGGTAGGCCTCGTCGCCACCCAACTGGAAGGTGCCGAACCCCAGGCGTGGCACCGCCGTGCCGTCGTCGAGGTGGAAGGTGGTGACGTCCATGATCGCCTCCGGATGGGTGCAGGGTGCGCGGGGCGGCGCGCCTACGGGCCGTCCGATGGGACGAGGCCGTAGGGACCTCCAGGTGCCCACGACCCTATGCTGCCCGCGCAGACGCGCACCCCGCACCACCGTCCGTTGGTCGGCCCCCGCGATCGCCGTGTGCCGTCAACGCGCGCACCGATCCCCGCCCACCACCGGAGCTCCCGTGGCCATCGCCGTCGTCGATGTCTTCACCGCCCTGCTCGTCATCGGGCTGTTCGTGGTGGCCGCCAAGGCGCTCAGGTCCCGTGTCGCCCTCTTCCGCCGGCTGTTCCTGCCCGCGTCGGTGATCGGCGGCGTCATGGCGTTGCTGCTGGGACCCGAGGTCCTCGGCCGGGCCGTGGCCGCCGCGGACGGACCGGAGGTCCTGGCTGGCGGCCTGCTCCCTGACAGCGTGCTCGAGGTCTGGTCGGAGCTCCCGGTACTGCTGATCAGCGTGGTGTTCGCAGCGCTGTTCATCGGCAAACGCATCCCGGCACTGCGTGAGATCTGGGAGGTCGCCGGCCCACAGGTCGCCCTGGGCCAGTCGATCGCTTGGGGCCAGTACGTCCTCGGCCTCCTCCTCGCCCTGCTGGTGCTCGGACCCGTCTTCGGACTGCCACCCGTCGCCGGCGCCCTGATCGAGATCGGTTTCGAAGGCGGCCACGGCACCGCCGCCGGTCTCTCCTCCACCTTCGAGGAGTTCGACTTCGCGGAGGGCACCGATCTCGCCCTGGGGCTCGCCACCATCGGGCTGGTGGCAGGTGTCCTGCTGGGCACGGTCATCATCAACTGGGGGGTCCGTACGGGTCGCATCGTCCTCGACGAGCAGGGTGACCCGGTCACCGCAGCCCGCACGGGGACCGATGACGACCTCGACGACCTGGACGACCGCGAGGGGGCACGCCAGGGCCAGCCGTCCACCACCGCGACGGACCCGCTGTCGATCCACCTCGGCTACGTGGCGATCGCGATCGCCATCGGCTGGCTGCTCCTCGAGGCGCTGGAGGCGCTGGAGCTGGCCACATGGGGTGGTGATGACGGGCTCGAACTGCTGGTCCACCTGCCACTGTTCCCCATGGCGATGCTGGGAGGTGTGATCCTGCAACTGCTCCTCGACCGCACCGACCGGGCCGCACTGGTGGACCGCCAGCTGATCAACCGGATCTCCGGCGCGGCCCTGGACCTGATCATCGTCGCGGCCCTGGGCACGCTGTCCCTGGAGGCCATCGGTGGCAACCTCGGTCCCTTCCTGGTGCTGGCCGTGACAGGTATCGCCTGGAACGTCGGCGCGTTCCTGCTGCTGGCGCCCCGCATCGTGCCGGAGTACGCCTACGAACGGGGGCTGGGTGACTTCGGGCAGTCGATGGGGATGACGGTGACCGGGCTGCTGCTGATGCGGATCGCCGACCCGACCAACCGCTCCGGTGGTCTGGAGGCGTTCGGCTACAAGCAGCTGTTGTTCGAACCGGTCGTGGGCGGCGGTCTGTTCACGGCGGCATCGGTGCCGCTCATCGCGCAACTCGGGGCCGTGCCGGTGCTCATCGGCACCTCACTGCTGCTGGTCTTCTGGGTCGTGCTCGGTATCCGCCGCTTCGGTCCGGGGACCGGGACCGCAGCGATGGACGACGACCCGATCACCGGATCGCCGTCCACCTGAGGTCGTGCGCTCACGAGTGACGCGGCTCAGTACGCGCCGCCACCGCTGTCGGCGTCGCCCTCGGTGTCCTCGACGACGTCGTCGGTCCCACCGACGTCCCCGTTGAGCGGGTCCCCCTCGTCTTCGACGGCGCAGGCGGCGAGCGCGAACGCGGCAGCGGCGATCACGGATGTGGTGCGGGTGGCGGAACGCATGGGGACCTCTCGGTGTCGATTGCCTCGGCGTACAGGAGGGTTTCGGTCCGGTGATCGACCTGTCCCGGCCGACCACCCTGACCGATCGGTCACCCGCCTACGGTTCCTGGTCGAGGCGCACGTCGATCGCCGCCAGCAGCTCCGGATGCCGGGCGGCGATCTGGGCCGCGTCGACGACGTCCGTGGGACCCCGCCCCGATGCGGCGAGCTCGCGTACGAGCTCCTCGGCCAACGCCACGTCGTCCAGCCCGGGGATCCCGACGCCTGCCGGGATGAGGACCCGAACGGTGCGTCCGGCGATCAGCACGTCGATCTCGCCCTCGACCACCTCGGTCCCGGACGGCTCATCGGGCTGGTGTTCGGTGCTCATCGGCACTCCGGTGCGGTCGATCGTGCGGGGCGGGTCAGCCGAGCCGGTGGCGCAGTTCCTCGACGCCGGTCGGGGTGCACCCGGCGACGTGGCTCAGATCGACCGGACCGTCGACGACCGTCGGCCAGACGCCGGTCTCCAGGCCCAGCCGGACGATCTCCTCGGCCACGGCGAGCGGTGGTCGGCCGGGGGCGAGCGCGCGACGGAAGGTCGTGGCGAGCCGGGCCTCGATCGGCGCGCCCGTACCGAACAGCACCCGGAAGGTCTCCGGGCCCGTCTGCATCACCACGGGTTCCACGTCCGCACCCACGTCAGTACCCCAACCGACCCAGCTGCTTGGGATCGCGCTGCCACTCCTTGGCGACCTTCACGTGGGTCGACAGGAACACCTTGGCCCCGAACAGCACCTCGAGCTCCTGCCGCGCCTCGCTCGCCGCCGCCTTCAGCGTGGCCCCGCCCTTCCCGATCACGATGCCCTTCTGCGAGTCCCGCTCGACGTGGATGACGGCGTCGATGCGCAGCAGGTCGTCGCGGTCGGGATCCGGGGCGACCTCGTCGACGGTCACGGCGATCGAGTGCGGCAGTTCGTCACTCGTCCGGCGGATCAGCTTCTCGCGCAGGATCTCCGCGGCCAACTGTCGCTCGGGCTGATCGGAGGTGCTGTCGGCCGACACCAGTCGCCCGCTGACCGGCAGGTGCCCGATCAGCACGTCGACCAGCGTGTCGATGTTGTCCCCGCTGGTGGCGGACACCGGCACGATGTCATCGAACCGACGTCCGTCGGTACGCAGCCCGTCGAGCTTGGTCAACTGCGGGAGGAGTTGGTGCTTGTCACCGAGCAGGTCCACCTTGTTCGCGACCGCGACCACCGGCGTGCTCACCCCCGCGAGCTCGGCCGCCAGGAATGCGTCGCCGGTCCCGACCCCGTCCGCGACGTCCACCAGGAACATGATCACGTCGACGCCGGCCCAGGTGTCGCGGACGAGTTCGTTGAGCCGCCGGGTCAGCAGGGTGCGCGGCTTGGCCAACCCCGGGGTGTCCAGGAACACCAACTGGGCGTCCTCGCGGGAGAGCACGCCCCGGATGGTGTTGCGGGTGGTTCCCGGCACGTCGGTGACGATCGCGACCTTCTCGCCGACCAGGCGGTTGAGCAGGGTCGACTTGCC
>CAYTLZ010000260.1:0-4236 GCA_964438785.1 uncultured Actinomycetota bacterium
GCCAGCTACGCCGCAACACCGACCGCTGCAGCGCCCACCGGCTCGCTCAGCTCGCGCTCGCCATCGTGCTCATCATCACCGCGAAACTCATCGACTGGCACGACCGCTGGAACCGCGACTGACCTGATCTCCACGGTCCAGTTTCAGACATCAGCCGCGGTGAATCTGCAACATCCGACGACGGCATCCGCTCCGCCCGACGTCAACCGGACGTCACGCAGATCGCGCCCGCCGACAGCCGCCTTCCGGACCTCGACCCGCCCACCACGCGGCACCTACTGGCGCAGCCTCTTAGGGATCGGGCGTGCACTCGTCTTCTGCTGCTGCAACGGTGTCAGCGGTGCAGTCGAAAGTATCGAATAGACTCGTTCCGAGCGCGGCGACAGCGCCGATAATGACCACGGCAATTAGTGCGACCATTATCCCGTACTCGACCGCTGTAGCTCCCTCCTGAGAAGATGACTTGACCTGCGACCATCCAGTTTTCATCGTTGAGGTAGCCATTAGTCGATTTCCTCGCAGCCGGCAGCCGTCGGATCAGCGATGCAATCGGCCGTGTCCTGAAAGAGCGTCGACAGGTTGTCGCCCAGTGCAACAACTGCCACGATGATGACGACGGCGATGAGTGCAACCATGATGCCGTACTCGACAGCGGTCGCTCCCTCCTCGTCACGATTCCAGAACTTGATCCGCTCCAGCATGTTTATCCCCTCATTGGCGTCGGCCATAGGGCCTCGCCGATCGATGTGCTCCGCCGCGCGTGGCTGCGGATGCCGTCCCCTGACGACGATGAAACGGTACGTGCCACGGTGAGTAGTTGCCATCAGACGCAACGCCCGAGCTTCCTGGGACTTGAGTCCCGGTTCCCCGTGAAGCTGGTGATCGGTAGCGTGCGCTGCAGGTCGGGGACTGACGAGGGGCTGGCACATGATGGGGCATACACCGGAGCATCGACGCACGCGAAGCCTGAGCGTGACCGAGACGATCGCTGAGCTGAACAATGAGCTTGCCGAAGCTCGGCCGCTTTCGAGGGCACTGCCGACCGGGCTGGACGTTCTGGACCAGGTGATGTCCGGCGGGTTGCATGCCGGCGAACTGGTGATGCTCGGTGGCCCACCGGGTGTGGGCAAGACCATCGCCGCCCTGCAGATGGCACGGAACCTGGCCTCCTCGGGCACCAAGTGCGTCTTCGCGTGTTATGAGCACGAGCCGGCGACCCTGTTGACCCGGCTGTTGGCACTGGAAGCCGGTGAGCTGGGGAACGAACGTCCGCTGGCCCGGACCATCCAGCAGGCGCTGGACGGTGAGGCGTCAGCGCCGTCGTTGCGTGATGCGCTCGCCACCACCGAACATTGCGTCGATGCGCTGGAACGCATTGAGGCCTATGCGGACAACCTGGTGCTGGTCCGCGCCTCGGGGAGCCACACCACCATCGACGAGCTCGCGGGGCTGGTCGACGATCACCGAAAGGGTGACGAGCCGGTTGCGCTGTTCGTCGATTACCTGCAGAAGATCCCGTTGGAGCCCGAACCTGCAACGGAGTCGGAGAAGGTCACCCGCACCGTTGAGGCGCTCAAAGATCTGGCGCTGGATGCGAACATCCCGCTGGTGCTGCTGTCCGCGGTGGATGCGGAAGGGATGCGCGCCAACCGGCTGCGGATGTATCACCTGCGCGGGTCGTCGGCGATCGCGTTCGAGTCGGACGTGGTCGTGATGATGAACGACAAGCACAAGGCCGTCGCCAAGATGCACCTGACCTACGACCAGAACCGGGCACGGGGCTACAAGGACTGGGTCGTGTTCTCCATCGAGAAGAACCGCGGCGGTCCGACGCTGGTGGATCTGGAGTTCCGCAAGGACTTCCGCAATTTCCGGTTCGACCCCGTCGGCGGCCTGGTCGAGGAACAGCTGGTCAGCGAACGACTCGACGACGTCTGAACGCCGGCCGAGCGCGGGCAGGCGGATCGCAGCTGCTTCCGCGGAAGCACCTACGCCGGCATCGCCAGGTCCGCACCATCCGGCCCCTTGAGCTCCAGGTCGTCGAAGCGAGCGAACAGGTCGAGCGCCAGGTCCTCGTGGCGCAGCGACAGGGTGATGGTGCGCCGTGTGCCGTCCGGGGCGCTTGAGCGCCCCTGGACACTGAACCGTGGGGCCCACTGCCCCGGACGCGGCTCGGGCTGACCGAACAACGGCGACGACACCCGCGCGCCGTCGAACGCGGACACCACGTCGACTAGCTGCTCCTCGCTGAACTCGAGCAGCTCCCGGCCCTTGTCGGACTCCCGGCGTAGTGAGCCCAGGATCGTCGACACCGGAAAGCACAGCAGCTGCACCCGGCGATCCTCGACCGCTCCCCCGTCGTCCGCCCAGGCGTAACGCTCGGGCATCGGCTCGAGGGTGGCGGCCAGCACCCGGAACTTCGAATCCAACTCCAGGCCCCACAGTGCCGCGCCGTCGAAGGCGTGCTCGAGCGCGGCCAGTGACGCCCTGCCCGGGGCGGGCACCTGGACCGGCCCGGAGCCGTTGCCGTTGGTCGCCTCGGGATCGCCGGGGCCGCCGGCCAGCCCACCGAAGATGTCCGTCATCGCCACCTCGTGCTGCCTCGATGCTGTGGTGGCGGACCGTACCGACCACACGGCCGGACCACGCGGCGCGGACGACATGGCCTGCAGACGCACCACACCCCGCGGCCAGTGGCGCGCGGGGTGTGGGGGGCGGCACGCAGACGGGGGGACCGCGTGCCGCTTGCCTGACACGTTAGTTGTCGGACATCTGGAAGGTCAAGCCCCGGTCACGTGCGCGTGGCACGGACCGGGGCGTGACCTCGCCGAATCAGAGCAGACCCATCTCCGTCAGCCAGTCGGTGGCGACGTCGTCGGACTCGCGGAACTCGATGTCGGTCTCGAAGTTCCAGGCGAGCAGGTCCTCGGTGGTGATCATCGCCGACAGGAAGTTCAGCGCGTCGACCATGTCCTGGCCGTAGAACTCCGCGACGTCGTCGGCGACGATCGGCGCGATGTTCTGGGCCGGGAACAGACCGAGGTCGTCGGTCAGCACCTTGAAGCCCTGCTCCTCGATCTGCGGGGCGGTGTCGTTCCACACGACCGCGTCGACCTCACCGGCGGCCAGCGCCTCGCCGAGCAGCGGCCCGAACTCGAGCGTGGTCGTGTCGGCGAAGTCGATGCCGTAGATGTCCGGGTCGGTCAGCCCGATGAAGCACTGGGGCCGCTCGAAGCACTGCGACGACGCACCGAAGACGACCTCGCCGTCGGGGACATCCGAGATGTTGTCACCGTCGAATTCGCCGCGGACGACGAACGCGTCACCGTCGATGGCCGGGGTGTAGTCGAGCACGACCGCACCGATGTCCTCATACAGCGGACGGATCGCCTCGAGCACCTCGTCGGGGTCGCCGGAGGCCTCCGCGTCGGGGTCGAGCGCGGCGAGCGAGCCACCGATGTAGTCGACGATCATGTTGAGCTCGCCGGTCTCGATGCCCTGGATGGCCTCGTCACGGAAGCCGGCCGGGGTGAGCTGCTCGACGGGATAGCCGAGCGACTCGAGGTACTGGCCGTAGACCTCGGCCAGCGTGACGGCCTCGGAGAAGTCCTGACCGCGGATCACGATGGCCGGACCGTCGGCGGGGACGTCGGGCGCGGGCACATCGCCCGGCTCCTCGGCTGCCTCCTCGTCGGTGGCGTCGTCGTCCTCGGTGGCCTCTTCGTCGCCCTCGAGTTCCTCGTCCTCCTCGACGACCTCGTCCTCGGTCTCGTCGTCGACGTCGTCGACCGCGAGGTCGGCGTCATCGCCACCGAGCGCGAACGCCGCGAACAGTGCGACCGCGACGATCACCACCAGCGCGATGATGTTGAGCGGCTTCTTGAACCAGGGCGTCTCTTCGGTGGCGGCGCCACCGCCCTCATCCGCTGGCATCTGGCTGGTCTGATCGCTCACGTTGGGTCTCCTTGGAGGCAGGTGGCCGAGCTCGGCCGGGTCAAACCTACGACGATGGTAGTGGCGCGGTGTCGCGGTCGTGCTGTTCGGTGCCGGAGGGGTCCTGGCTCACCGCATCGTCGGCGGCGACCGCCTGGGGCCGGCTGGCCTTGCCGCCGCCGAGCCGGCGGACCCCGGCGGGCTTGGCGAGCCGTTCGACCGCGACGAACACCAGGCCGGTGAACGCGGCCAGCGCCCCGATGAGGATGGCCCCGGCGATGGTCAGCGAGCTGTTGTTCTGTC
>CAYTLZ010000261.1:0-1519 GCA_964438785.1 uncultured Actinomycetota bacterium
GTGCGGCCGAGCGCGCTGATGATCCCGGAGGTCACGGAGCCGTCGAGGCCGAAGGGTGAACCGATCGCCACGGCGGTGGCGCCGATCTCGGGCATCTGGTCCGCGTCGGCCCACGCGGGCACGGGCAGCTCCTCCGCGTCCACGCGCAGCACCGCGATGTCGGAGGCCGGATCGGCACCCACCACCTCGGCGTCCATGCGGGCACCGTCGGGCAGGGTGACGGCCACTTCGTCAGCGCCACCGACCACATGGGCGTTGGTGATCAGGACCCCGTCGGCCTGGTAGACGACCGCGGAGCCGGAGCCGCCACGTCCGCCGGGGGTGCCGGATCCGCCGGGGGTGTCGACGCGGGCGACCGAGGGGCTGACCTGGCTGGCGATGGCGGAGACGGGGCTGGCCGTGGCGAGGGCGTCCGAGGGCTCCGGTGCCTGCTCCGCGGGTGCCTCCTGGACGGCCACGTCGGATGACTCTGACTCGCTGCTGGTGGTGAACGTGGCCCCGCCCACGGCGAACAGGCCGAAGGCCAGCAGCGGCCCGAGCAGGAACGCGGCGCCCAGGGCACCGACCAGGGCGACGCCGAGCCACTGCAGCGGCGAGAGGCGGGCGCGTGGGCGCTGGGTGCTGTCGTGGCGGTCGGCGGGAGCGGTCGCGCCCGTGCTGCCCGTGGTCTGCCTGGCGTCGGTGCTGGTGCCGGCGGCGTCGGTGCTGGTGCCGGCGTTGGGCGCGGAGGGCGTCGTGGGCGCGTTGTGGTGCGGGTCGAGTGCCTGCGGCGGGGGCGGGGGAGGTGTGGACGGCATGGCGGGTGCCTCCTGGGGGCGTCGGGTGGGGGCGTCGGGTGGGGCGTCGGGTGGGGCGTGTGCGGCGGACCCGGTCGGGGGAGTCCGGGTCCGGGGGAGTGATGCACACGCCCCAGGTCGTTGCATCGACCGTACGGACGACTTGGTGAGCTGTGGGTCGCGGCAGGTAAAGCCTGGGTGAGTTCGGGGTCCGCTCCGGTGAGGTGGGCGGCTGTCGTAGGCTCGGGGCAGCTTGCGGAGGGATCCCATGGACGCGCCCGCGCACCTGCTGCTGGTCGAGGACGACGAGGGCATCGCCCGGCCCCTGGTCGCCGCCCTGGAGGCCGGCGGCCACACCGTCGACCACGTCACGACCGGGCGCGCCGCGATCACCGCCGCGCGGCAGGTGGACGCGGTGCTCCTCGACCTCGGCCTGCCCGACCTCGACGGGGTCGAGGTGTGCCGGCGCCTGCGGCGTGACCTCGGCGACGACCTGCCGATCCTGGTGCTCACGGCGCGTGACGCGGAGACGGATGTGGTTGTCGGGCTGGACGCCGGCGCTGACGACTACGTCACCAAGCCGTTCCGGCTGGCCGAGCTCCAGGCGCGGCTGCGGGCACTCCTGCGTCGAGCCGCGGCAGCCCGTGCGGGTGGTGGCACGGCGGTCACCGGCGTTGCGACAGGCGGGGTGCAGGGGGGCGGTGCCGGCGGTCGTGCAGGTAGTGGTGCGGGCGGTGGTGCGG
>CAYTLZ010000261.1:1619-4120 GCA_964438785.1 uncultured Actinomycetota bacterium
GTGGTGCGGGCGGTGGTGCGGCTGGTGGTGCGGCTGGTGGTGCGAGCGGTGCACGGGCGGCCGGCGGGGGTGGCCACCTGAGCGGGTCCGGCACCGAGGTGGCGGCCCAGGACGTGCGCCTCGACCCCGCCGCACGCCGGGCCTGGCGGGGCGCACAGGAGCTGGAGCTGACCGCCAAGGAGTTCGACCTGCTGCTGCTACTGGTCAGCCGGGAAGGGCGGGTGGTGACCCGCGACGAGCTGGCCCGGCAGGTGTGGGACACCCGGTGGATGGGCAACTCCAAGACCATCGACGTCCATGTCTCCTCCCTGCGCCGCAAGCTCGGCGACGATCCCGCCGACCCCCGCTACATCGCCACCCTCAGGGGTGTGGGCCTCAGGTTCGAAGCCGGGGACGCCGATCGGGGGGATGACGCTGACGGGCCGGGTGCGGCCGACGGACGGGGTGCGGCCGGTGGGCCGGGTTCGGCCGACGGGTCGGGTGCGGATGGTGGGGCGGCACCCGTCCCGGATCGGCCATGAGGCGTCGGTTGATCGTCACCACCACCGCGCTGGTGGCGGTCGCGCTGGTCGCCCTGGCCGTGCCGTTGGCCGTGGCGGTACGGGGTGTGCTCACCAACCAGGCGTTCGATGCCGTCCAGGGTGTCGCGGAGCAGGCCAGCCTGCTGCTCGACGCCACCACGCGCAGCTGTAGCGAACTGCAGCTGCGCGTGGCCCAGTTCGGCGACGCGCCGGCCACGGTCACCGTGGCCGCCACCGACCGCGCCCTGGTGGCCACCACCGCACCGACCGCCGCGGCTGCACAGCTGGCCACCGGGCCCTTCGGCGAGGCAGCGGCGGGACGCGTCGGCCGGACCGTCACCGACGAGCGGATCGTGGTCGCCGTACCCCTGTCGACGGCGGTGTGCGGCCGTCCGCTGGTCCTGCAGGCCACGCAGCCCAAGAGCCTGCTCGCCGAGCGGATCCGGGCCGCCTGGGCCGCGATCGCCGCCGGCGCCCTGGTGGTCGCGGGCGGGGCCGCGGCCTTCGCCGCCTGGTACGGCCGCCGGATAGCGCGGCCCTTCGAGGCCCTGGCGGAGGCCGCCGGCAACCTGGGCGAGGGGGACTTCTCCGCCCGTGCACCCCGCAGCGGGATCGCGGAGGCGGATGCCATCGCCATCGCCCTCGATGGGACGGCGCACCGCCTGGGCCGTGCCGTGGAGCGGGCGTCGGCGTTCACCGCCGACGCGTCCCACCAGCTCCGCACACCCCTGACGGCGTTGCGCCTGCAGCTGGACACCGCGGAGGCTGTCGCCTCCTCCGGCGCCGGCGGCGGTGGCGACGACGCGCTGCATGCTGCACTGGATGCCGCACACGCTGAAGCTGATCGCATCGGGTCGACGATCGAGGACCTGGTCGCCCTGACCCGGCTGGACACCCCTGATGCAGAGGTCGACCTCGTCGCTCTGGTCCACGAGCAGTTCCCCGCCTGGCGCGCCCAGGCGAGTGAGTCTTCACGTGAGGTCGAGGTAGAGGTTCCTGCGGCGGTGCCAGCGGTACGGGTTCGGCCCGGTGCGATCACCCAGGTGCTCCAGGTGCTCGTGGACAACGCGCTCACCCATGCCCAGGGTGAGGTACGGATCGAGGTGGCCCACGTGACAGGGCGGGAGGGGAGTGGTGCCGGTTCGGGGCCGTCCGCGTCGGCATCGCCCGGTGGCGCGGGCCGGGGTGCGGTGCGGGTGTGCGTCCACGACCAGGGCGGACAGCCTGGATCTGAGGCAGAGGATGAGGGCAGCTACGAGCGACCCGGCGGCAAGGGTCTGCCGCTGGCGCGGGCCCTCGCGGCTGCGGAGGGTGGCCGGTTGACCCTGTCGCGCACCGGCGGTGGGACCCGGGCCTGTCTGGTCCTGCCGATCCACGGCGCGACGTCTTGATCGCGTGCCGACTGGCCATCCTTCGGGCGAAGGAACGCCGGCCCGGGTTCGTGAACCCGGGCCGGCGGAGGGCAGCGCGTGCGCAGGGGTTCCGACGTTGCGGTCGTCGCTCTGACCACGCCGCCGGCAACACGGCGCCCTCGTTCGCAGGACCCCTGTGACAGCGCCCGGCGATGGCCTCGCGGCGCCCCCCTGGCCGCTCGGTCGCAGTTCGCTTTCAGAGTTATTCTATGCGACCTTGGCCCGTCGTGTCGTCAGCATCGGCCACGTGGTCGCCGCAACGCTCGGGTGCGGGCGGTGTGTGCTCGGAGGCGCTGGCCGACACCGCCCATGGGTTGGTGCGAGGCAGTCGCACACCGGCAGAGGGCCCGGTGCGTCGACGCCGAGACCGCACGGCCCTGGCTAGCGTTTCGGTGTCGACAGGGGGCAGCGTGGTGCTCGCACAGCAACTCGTTGTGGTCGAGGACACCGAGCTGCGGGTCACGCGGCTACCGATCGCGACAACAGGAGCAGCGATGAGTGTCGAGCCCACCCGCATCGAGGGGTTGTTCATCGTGCGGTGGGACACCCACGGTGACGAGCGCGGCTT
>CAYTLZ010000262.1:0-4103 GCA_964438785.1 uncultured Actinomycetota bacterium
CCCGGACCAGCTCGACGTGCAGGTCCGAGTAGCGCTCGATCGACCCGGCGGTGTCGACGCCGTGGAACCCCTCGTCGGAGGCCTGTCGGTAGGCGGCGAGCAGTGGTGCCGCGTGGAACGCCTGCGGCGTCTGGACGCGACGGAGTTCGTCGGTGGGGACCGGGGTCGGGGCCGTGCCGTCGTCGACGACCCGCAGCAGGAAGTCGCCGTCGACCGGCAGGCCGGGGACCGCACCCCCCATGCGCGCCGCCGTGTGCACGATCCGGTCGAGCAGCGCCTGGCGCACGAACGGGCGGGCCGCGTCGTGGATGAGGACGAGGTCGATCGTGCCGTCGAGGATCTCGGGGGCGATCGCCTCGAGGGCTGCGTGTTCGCTCTCGTGCCGGGTCGCGCCGCCCCGGACCAGCCGGTCCACCTTGCGGATGCCGGCACCTTCGATGATGCGTCGGGCACGGTCGTCGTCCCCGTCACGAACCACCAGCACGATCCGGTCGATCAGTGGACTGCGCTCGAACACGTCCAGGGACCAGGCGAGCAGGGGCCGGTCACCGACGTTCAGGTAGACCTTGTTCTCGGCCCGCTGCAGGCGGGTCCCCGAGCCACCGGCGAGCAGGACGGCGACCGTGCTCATCGGCGCTCCGCGGCCGCAGCCACCTCGTCGAGATAGTGCGCGAGGTCATCGCGTAGGTGCAGGTCGGCCGCGTCCCGGGCCACGGCGCTCGCCTCGGTGACGGCGACGCCGAACCCGGCGGCGCGCAGCATCGGGACGTCGTTCTCCGCGTCACCGATGGCGACGACCTCCGCGAGCTGGATGCCCAGGTGCGCGACGGCCACGCGCAGGCCGGCCGCCTTGTCCGCGCCGGGCGCGTTCCACTCGAGGAACCTCGGGCCGGTCCGCTGGGTGCGGGCCCGTCCGTTGGTGAACCCCCGCAGGTCCCCCTCGTCCTCCTCGCCGATCACGGCCAGCACCTTGAGCACACGCCGACCGTCGATCCCGGCGATCACCGGCTCGGGCTCACCCATGTCGCTGATGATGTCGAGTGCCGGGACACGCTCGGTCGTGATCACCGCACCGTCGTCGAGGTAGACGGCATGCGCGACGCCCCGCCGTTGCAGTTCCCCGACCAGCGCGGTGGCGATGTCGGTGTCCAGCGGTGTGCACGCGATGAGCTCGCCGTGCGCCGTGATCACGGCCGCGCCGTTGCACGTCACGTGGGGTCCGACCAGCTCGAGCCGTTCCCAGACCGGCTGGATGGAGGCCCAGATCTTCCCGGTCGCGAGGATCACCGGGATGCCGGCCGCCTGCAGCCGCTCGACGGCGGCGGCCCGGGCGGATGGGATCCGGTGATCGGGGCCGAGCAGGGTGCCGTCGACATCGGTGGCGATCAGGCGGATGCGTGATGGTCGGGGGCGTGACACCGTGCTCACGGCAGCACGTCCGCGGCGATCTCCCGGACCGCGGCGGCGTTGGGGGCGCGCAGTGCCTGCTGCGCGGCCCGTTTGGTCGCCACCGGGTCCAACTGCGTGACCAGCCAGCGGGTGCTGTCCACCAGCGACGGCGCGACCGACAGTTCCTCGACACCGAGTCCGAGCAGCATGGCCGCGGCCGCGGGATCGCTGGCGGCCTCACCGCAGACCGCGACCGGGATGCCCGCGGCCGCGGCGGCCTCGCCGCTCATCGCGACCAGCTGGAGCACGGCCGGTTGGGCCGGGTCCTGGTAGGCACCGAGCTCACTGAGTCCGCGGTCCGCACCGGTGGTGTACTGGGTGAGGTCGTTGGTCCCGATGGAGAAGAACGCACAGCGTTTGGCGAGGTGGTGGGCGAGCAGGGCGGCGGCCGGGGTCTCGATCATGATGCCGGGGCTCGGTGGGGCACTACCCGCATGGTCGGCACGTGCGGACAGGCGTGACAATCCGGCGTCGAGGTCGGCGAGGGAGGCGACCATCGGGAACATCACCCGCAGGCGCCCGTCGACGGCGGCACCGATCAGCGCGTCGAGCTGGGCGTCGAACAGCGCCTGTTCGCGCAGACACAGACGGAGTCCCCGCACGCCGAGGAAGGGGTTCTCCTCGGTCGGCAGATCGAGGTAGGGGACCTCCTTGTCCCCGCCGATGTCGAGGGTCCGCACGACCGTGGGATCCTCGAAGGCCCGGACGGCGGCGAGGTAGGCCTCGCGTTGTTCCTCGGTCGTCGGTGCCTGATCACGGTCGAGGAACAGGAACTCGGAGCGGAACAGTCCGACCCCGTCCGCGGCGGCCTCCTCGGCGGCGTCGAGGTCGCCCCGTGCCCCGACGTTCGCCGCCACCAGGATGCGCCGCCCGTCGAACGACACGGCGGTGCCACGCAGCCGCCGGTGCTCGACGGCGCGGCTCTTGGCCTCGCCGAGCCGCAGCTCCACGTCGCGGAGCACCGCGGTGTCGGGGTCGATGGTGATCTCACCCCGGTCGCCGTCGATCAGGACCACGTCGTCGTCGGTCAGCGCTCCGACCGCGTCGAGCAGCCCGCTCGCACCGACCACCGCCGGGATCGCCAGGCTGCGCGCGACGATCGCCGTGTGCGAGGTCGGACCGCCGCGTTCGGTGACGAGCCCACCGAGACGCTCCAGGTCGAGGTGCACGGTGTCCGCCGGTGTCAGGTCCCGCGCGCAGACGATGGCTCCCTCGGGCAGTGACCCACGGGCGGTCATGCTCCCCGTCAGGGTGGCGACGAGCTCACGACCCACGCTCGCGACGTCGTCGGCCCGCTCGGCCAGATAGGCGTTGGTCATCGCCCGGAACGTCTTCTCGAGCTCCGCCACCGCGTGGCGCACGGCGGCGACCGGCTCGGTCCCCTGCTGGAGCTCCTGCTCGACCGCCCCGAGCAGCATCGGATCCTCGGCGATCATGGCGTAGGCCTCGAGCACCTCGGCCTCGTCCGCCCGCCCGGCCGCCGAGGCCTGCTCGGACAGCTCCTCGAACCGTGTCGCGGTCCGCTCGATCGCCTCGGTGATCTCCATCACGGCCGGAGCGTCGTCCGCGACGATGGCGGAGCGCAGCACCACCACCGGCCCGAATGCGAGGCCACGGGACGCGGGGATGCCGGTGAGAACGGTGTTGGTCATGGCGATGGAGCCTACTGGCCGTCGTCGCCGGTTCGGGGCCCCGCCACGCGCACGTTCGTGCGGATCGTGGCCGCACGAACCACCCGGCCGGGGCGCGGGCTCCGAACGCCCGACGATCGCCGTCCCCGCACCACCCTGCCTGCAACGCCCTGACGCTCCAGGTGATGGCCACCATCCGTGGCTCCGCTCAGCGCGGGTCCTCACAGTACACTGGTGAACGATGCCTTCTTCTCCGCGCTGCTCCGTCTCGAGCGCACGTCAGTTCCGATCGTGAGGACCTGGGGTGTGCTCTCCACCGCCGTGGGTGACCACCAGGTCGCCGCACGGCTTCGTGGCATGCTCGCGGACCACCTCGACGGTGTGGTCGAGGTCCCCTCACTCCCGCAGTTGGCCACGGTTGGGCGCGCGACCCTGGTGGGGCGGACGGTCCTGCAGCAGTTGCTCGTCGGGATGTCGTCGGTCCCCCAGGACGTGGAGCGGATCGCCTACGTGGACGGGGAGGCGCTCGGCACGCTCGGTATCGAGCCGGTCCTGGAGATGATCTCCTGGCTCGACGACGACCACGCCGCCGTGGTGCGGGCCGTGCCCGTGACCGACGCGCTGAAGCTGGTGGACGGCTCGCGGCTGGTCGGCTCCATGGACCGTCGCGGTCTCTACGCGCCACAACCGCCCCACGTCGTGCGTCGGCAGGCGCTCGCCGCCGCGCTGGACGTCGATGGTTCGAGCTCGGTCGACGACCTCGCGGGACTGCTGGTGCGCACCGGGCACAACGTCCGGGTGGTCTGGGACGGTGCCGCTCCGATGACGCTCGCGCCGAACCGGTGAGTACCGGCGGGTGAGTGCGGTACGGACCGGCAGCGGGCTCGACATCCATGCGTTCGTCGCACCCGACGCCACGACCGGACGTGGACTGGTGTTGTGCGGGGTCCACGTCCCCGGCGCGCCGTCGCTGGCCGGCCACTCGGACGCCGACGTCGGGGCCCACGCGGTCGCCGATGCCCT
>CAYTLZ010000263.1:0-2099 GCA_964438785.1 uncultured Actinomycetota bacterium
CGCCTTCTCCGATGTCCGACCCGAGGTACGCAGTGCGCGCGCCGTCGAACACCTGGCCGGCGGCGGTATCGCCCTTGGTCGGCCGGACGGGCGGTTCCAGCCGAACGCTCCCATCACCCGCGCGCAGTTCGCCGCCCAGCTCGCAGCCACGCTGCGCCACCTCGACGGCGAGGTAGCGACGGGCGAACGGGAGCGGTTCATCGACGTGCCGACCCACCGACGCTTCAGCAGGGCCATCGATGCGAGCGCCCACGCCGGGCTCATCGCCGGCGACGCGGACGGTCGCTTCCACCCGGATACGCCGCTGCGACGCGATCAGACCGCATCGTTGATCCTCCGGCTGCTGGAGCGGGAGCACGGGTGACCGGTTGCTACACCTGGCAGCGGGCATCGAGTGGACCGACGCCGAGACCGCGCAGCTGAGCCGACAGACCCGTCGTAGCCGAGCTTCCCACCAGGGCAGCCACACGCACGATGCTCCACCCGCGCCGCACCCGCAGCACGCCATCCGCCTGCGTTCGAGCGACCCCCCGGGGGGCGGCCGCGATAGGCGAGGACAGTGGCCGAAAGGGCGGGAAAGCGGTCGGCGCTTGTCTGGTGAGCGGTAACTATCCCGCGCCTCAAGAATGTTCGGCTAAGCGGTCTGGGGATCGCGCTCCCGGCCGGACAGACGGTCAGGGCCGTCGGCCATCAGCGTGTCCCCTCACGTCCCGGAGTCCTTGTGTCCGTCCACCGCTCCCTGCTCTCCATCACCGCGACGTTCGTGGCCCTGCTGATCGCCGCTCCGGCGGGTGCCCAGGAGAACACGACCGCGACCTTCAGCGACACGGCCGGCACCTTCCACGAGGTCGCCGTCGCCCAGCTCGTTGCCGAAGGCATCGTCGAAGGCTGCGCGCAGGATCGCTTCTGCTCCGACAACGACCTCACCCGGGGCCAGATGGCCTCCATCCTCGACCGCGCGCTCGGCCTCGACGACACGGACGACGACGCCCACGCTGACGACAACCCCGACGACGCCCACGCTGACGACGACCCCGACGACGCCACCATCGCCGCGTCAGACGATGACGACGCTGAGCTCGTCTTCGCCGACATCCTAGATTCCGTGCACTCGCGCGCGATCGAACGGCTGGCCGCCGCGGGGATCGTCAAGGGCTGTGACGACGGGGCGTTCTGCCCCAACGACAGTCTGACGCGCGGCCAGCTGGCGTCGATGCTCGTCGCCGCGTTCAACCTCGAACCCGCCTCCGATGAGGAGTCCTTCTTCATCGATGGCGGTAAGTCGCACGCGCGCAACATCGACACGCTCGGTGCAAACGGTGTCAGCAACGGCTGCGGCCCGGTCACCTTCTGCACGCAGGAGACCGTGCTTCGCTCCCACGCGGCGGTGTTCATCAGCCGTGCCCTCGGCCTCACCGAACCGGTCACCCTGGCGCCCTTCGAGCAGCGCCTTGCGGAGCACGAGGAGTTGGAACGCCAGCGGATCGAGGCGGAGCGGATCGCCGAGCAGGAGCGTCGTGAGCGTGAGCGGATCGAAGCCGAGCAGCGCCGCGAACGCGAGGAGCGCGAGCGGCTCGAAGCTCGTGGTCAGGCCGCCGTCGAGGTCGCCATGGCCCAACTGGGCAAGCCCTACCAGTGGGGCGGCGCCGGGCCCCACCGGTTCGACTGCTCCGGTCTCGTCTACTACTCCTGGCGGCGGGCGAACGGCGTGACGCTGCCACGAAGCTCACGTCACATGCACGGTGCGTTGGCTCCGGTCTCCAGGTCCGAGCTGATCCCGGGCGACCTGGTCTTCTACCACTCTCCCGTCAGCCACGTGTCCATGTACATCGGTGACGGTCGCGTCGTCGACGCACCGGGTCGTGGCCGCACTGTGCAGATCCGCAACGACGGGCTGACCCGTCGTGGTGTCGTGGGGTTCGCGAGGCCGGGGTTCAGCCGCTGACCCGACGCGGCGACGGTCCGCGACGCACTCATGGGCAGGCGGTACGCGCCGCCAGCGCACCCGGGTGGGGTTCGATGTCGTCGACCCCGGCCGCTCGCCACCACGACCAACCACAGGCTCCGAACCCCACCACGACCAACCACAGGCTCCGAAC
>CAYTLZ010000263.1:2199-4068 GCA_964438785.1 uncultured Actinomycetota bacterium
ACCACGACCAACCACAGGCTCCGAACCCCACCACGACCAACCACAGGCTCCGAACCCCACCACGACCAACCACAGGCTCCGAACGCCACCCCAACTGACGACCGTCAGGCAGCACAACGACACCGCCGGCAAGTGCTCCCACACCCGGCACCGTCCCGCCACCGCCCGCCACCGCCCGCCACCGCTCGCCACCGCCCGCCTTCGCGCCGCGCCGCACCGCGATCACGGTGGTGCCCGGTTCCGGGCCACCGCCGGGTCCTCGGAACGCTCGACGGCCGTTCGACGGCCACCTCCGCGGCGGCGTCTGATCGCAGCTACCGGGTTCGACCTCGACCGGGCGCCACCTCCTGACGCAGGCTCGACCTCGGCTAGCCGAGCGGTCGTGAGAGTTGGCTTCCTACCAGCAACCCGCACTGTGACGGCGTGCGGGCCAGCAAAGGGGATCGGCCTGTCTGCTGCAGGTCGGCTCGGGGGTGATTCCGAGCCGTCATGAGCCTCGTCCCGAGGCTGCGTCGCATCCCGGCGCTCCGCAGCTGCCTCGAGATCGAGGGTTGCATAGGACGCGGCCGTGTCGAGCTGTACGCGGCGTGTGGACCGCGGCCCGGCAGGCCGGTGGGGGTGGGTGGTGACTTCGCGTCCGGTTGGTGAGCAGAAGTGGGCCGCGGCGGTGGCGAGGTCGAGCCGCACGGTCCACCCGCCTTCGTGGACCTGGTGGTGATGGAAGCTGCACAGCAGCATGCCGTTGTCTACCGACGTCGGACCATCGTCTTCCCACGGCACGAGGTGGTGGGCGTGGGTCCACGCCGGTGGCCGGTCGCAGCCGGGGCCACGACAGCCACCGTCACGCACCCGCAACGCCTGCCGCTGGGCCACCGACCACTCGCGGCGGCTGCGCCCGACGTCAAGTACCTCGTTGTCCCCTCTGGTCACCAGCCGCCGAAGGTTCGCGTCGCACAACAGCCGCTCGATCGCAGCCGGCGACAGGACCCCGCCGTGGGCCAACTCACCGACGACCGCACCGTCGGGATCGAGCGCCTCCAGCGGCACGACGACGTTGAGCTGCGGCAGCACCCCGCCGGACCTGGGGCCCTTGCCGCTGCGCAGGAGCGCAGCGACCGCCTCAGCGAGCGCGTCGGCGGTGCGCTGGTCAGGGGACCGCTCCTCCTGGATGGGGGTGCCGGGTGGGTCGAAGGTCCGGAACGCATCCAGCGCTGTGGCCAGCGCCTCCCCCTGTTCATCGGGCAAAAGGCCGTGGAGATCCCACATGCCGTCGTTGCGGCGTGCCAGGGATGCGCGACGTCGACGATGCGCCCGGCGCTCAGCCGACTCCAGGCTGGCCCGGTCGGCCTCCTGTTCGCGCCGCCGGATCTCCCGGGACAGCTCGTCAGGGCCCTGACGGCGCGCGAGCGGGAGCAGCTGTTCCTCAGTGGCACGCGCATCCCCGAGCACACCACCCCGGGCGCTGCGGCCGATCGCCTGCGCCTGCTCCGGGCCGATCTCCCCCGCGGCCAGCGCGTCACGGGTACCGGGCAGACGCCGTAGATCGCGAGCGAGCTTGGACTGACGTGCAGCCTCCCGGCCAGAGATGCCCAGCACTTCCTTGAGATACGACGGCTGCGAGGCATGACCCCCGCCAGCGTGGGAGTGTGACTTCTGTGCGCACCCGACCAGACGGGACCGCAGGCCCGCAACAGCCCCCTCGACACGGCGGAAGGACGCCAACCAGGCGTCGACCTGATCGGGATCCGCGCGATCCGGGAGAACCCCGGTCAGCGCGGCGATCTGTGCACGCAGCCCATCGAGACGCGTCGCCACCTCGATGGTGTCTGCATCGATGGCGCCGCCGCGATCCGTGCCACCATCCGGCAG
>CAYTLZ010000264.1:0-4051 GCA_964438785.1 uncultured Actinomycetota bacterium
CGCGTCCCGGGCGACCCGCGCCGGGCGCAGCGACGACCACGGCGGCCGCGACCGCCGCGACGGCCACGAACCCGCTGCGGCGTCGAGCAGCGCCAGCACGGAACGCATCGGCGGCTCGACGTCGTGAAGCCGGTCGCTGCGCTCGAGCACCTGCCGCCGCCGGACCCGGAGAGCGTCGGTCAGCGGCTCGTCTACTGGCAGTACCGCGCCGCCTGGGAGGCGGCGGCACGCGCGCCCGGCCCGGTCGCACGTCGCCTTCCGGCCCGGCTCGGTGCCGCTTGGCATGCGGCGGCCGATCGCCGCCAACGCCAGCAGGTCCGGCGCAACCTCGCACGGGTACAGCCCGACATCGGTGCCGCCGAACTCGACGAGCTGGTCCGCGCCGCGTACGTGAGCTACGCGCGCTACTGGCTGGACAGTTTCCGGCTGCACACGATGGACGCCGCACAGGTGATCGCGGCGTCGACGGCCGAGGGTTTCGAACACGTCGACGCATTCCGCGACAGCGGACGGGGCGGCATCTTCGCCACCGGTCACATCGGCTCCTGGGACGTCGGGGCCTTCTGGACCGCGCAACGCGACTGGCGCATGGTCGTGGTCGCCGAGCTCGTCGAACCGCGGCGGTTGTTCGATCGCTTCGTCGAGCTGCGTCGTGCTGCCGGCATCGACGTGGTCCCGCTCGTCAAGGGTGGCGACATGCTCGACCGGCTCGAACAGCGCGTCCGCGACGAGGCCGCGCTGGCCACCCTGCTCGCCGACCGTGACCTGACCGGCAAGGGACCGATCGTGTCGTTCTTCGGTGAGCCGTGCCGGCTCCCGCCGGGCACGGCGGCCCTCGCCCGACGCACCGGGCGCCCGGTGGTCATCGGCGGCTTCATGACCGCCGGTGACGGCTTCCACGGGGTCGTGCAACAGCCGGTCGAGCTGCACGAGCTGAGCATCCATGACGGCACCCAGGTGGTCGCCCATGAGCTCGAGCGGCTCATCCGGCGGTTCCCGGACCAGTGGCACGTGTTCAACCGGAACTGGCTGGCCGACCGGGAACCCGAGCACCCGGTCGTCGCCGCCTGGCGGGCCGGCGAGGACTGGCCGGCCCTGGCCCGCGCCGAGCGGTCCGCGTCGGGTCCCACACAGCGGCCGGATGCGGCGGCGCAGCCGTCCGACACGACCGCGACCCGGCGGTCCGGTCGGACCTCGTGAGGGTCGTGCTCGTCAGCCCCTACGACCTGACGGTCCCCGGGGGCGTGCAGGGTCATGTGCACCGTCTTGCGGAGGCCCTGCGCGACGGTGGCGACGAGGTGCTGGTCGTCGGAGCCGGTGTGGGGAGCAACCGCCCCCCGCGCTCCGCCGGGCTGGGACGGACGGTGCGCGTGGCCTACAACGGCTCGGTCGCGCCGATCGCGCTCGGGCCGCAGGTCGCCGGGCGTACCCGGACCGCGATCCGCCGACTCCGACCCGACGTCGTCCACGTGCACGAGCCGCTGGTCCCGGCGGTCGGCGTCGCCGCGGCCTCGTGCCCCGATGCTCCGGTCGTGGCCACGTTCCACGCCTGGTCGGATCGTGCCCGCCTGTACCGGGCCGGCCGGCCCCTGGCCCGCCGGCTCGTGCAGCCGCTGGCCGAACGCATCGCGGTCAGCAGCGCAGCGGCCGCGTTCCACGCCGAGGCCCTGGGCGTCGACGCCACCGCGTTCACCGTCATCCCCAACGGGGTCGACGTCGCCCGGTTCCGGGCCGCCCGGGATCACCCCGTGGCGGCCGACGACGGCCGTGCCGAGCCCAGTCGCGCCGACGCCGTCTCCTCGGTCTGCCCGACCGTGCTGTTCGTCGGTCGTCTCGAGCAGCGCAAGGGGCTGGACGTCCTGCTGGCGGCGGCGCGGCGGCGCTGGAGCGACGGCCAGCCGCTGCGACTGCTGATCGTGGGTGACGGTCCGGGTCTGACGGCCGCGCGAGCTGCCATCCCGGTCGCGCACCGCGGCGACGTCGAGTTCCTCGGCCGGGTGGACGACGCGGCGCTCGTGGCGGCCCATGCACGTGCGGATCTGTTCGTCTCGCCGGCCCGCGGTGGCGAGTCGTTCGGGATCGTGCTCTTGGAGGCGATGGCGGCCGGGACCCCGGTGATCGCCAGCGACATCCCGGGTTACCGGACCGTGGTCACCGACACCGTCGACGCCAGGCTGGTGCCCGCCGGTGATCCGGACGCGCTCGCCGCGATGATCGACACCCTGTACGCCGACGCCGGCCAACGTGCCCGGCTCGTCCGCGCCGGCCACGCCACGGCCGAGGCGCATGCCTGGCCGGTGGTCGCCAGCCGGATCCGCGACCGCTACCTCGTCGCCATGGAGCGCACCGCCGGACGGTGATGCGGCCCGGCGTCCCGGCCCGCCGTCGTTCTGCGCCCGTCGACGCAACCCCGGGTGCCGCCTCGCCGTTCGTCTGCACCCATCGGGCGCGATGGTTCGGCGGCGGGCCGACGTCCGGGGGGGCCGTCGAGTTCCGTGTCGCGGCGCGTCGCGCGCAGACCGCGGCGGCTCCCACGCGGTCACCGCCGGTGGTCGTACCCTGTCCGCGCGTCCAACTGACCGCTCGCTCCCGCGCTGCGGTCTCCCGGGTCCATGGGGTCTCCGGGTCGAACCGTCCTGGGAGTCGTCCGTGACCCGCCAGTCCATCCGCCGCGCCGCGAGCGCGCTGCTCGCCGTCGGCCTCGTGCTCACCGCGTGTTCGGCCGACGAACCCGAACCGGAGCCTCAGACCGTCGCCGAGGAGGTCGACGAGCCGGAACCCGAACCGGAGCCCGAACCCGAGCCGGAGCCGGAGCCGGAGCCCGAACCGGAGGACCCCCGGCCGGTGTCGCCACTGACCGGTGAGCGGGTCGAATCCGAGCTGCTCGACGAGCCGCTGGTGATGGTCAAGGTGGAGAACTCGCCGCAGTCGCGGCCCCAGTCGGGGCTCGAGCGCGCCGACGTCGTCTACGAGGAGGTCGTCGAGGCCGGCGTGACCCGGTTCTTCGTGGTCTTTCACTCCGAGGTGCCGGCAGCCGTCGGCCCCGTGCGCAGCGCCCGGCCCGTCGACGCCCAGCTCATGGCCGCCTACGGGCGGTCCGGGTTCGGCTACTCGGGTGCCCGTCCGGAGGTCGTCGGCCTGCTCCGTCAGACGGCTGCACTGCCCGTCACCGAGGGCGGTGCCGGGTTCTTCCGCGACCGCAGCCGACGGGCCCCGCACAACCTGTACGTCGACGCCGGGGCCCTGCAGTCCAGCACCGTGGAGCGGGATGCCGATCCGTTGCGCGACGTGCCGATCGGCTGGCGCTTCGACGACGAGCCACCGTCATCCGCGCTGTCGTGTCCGACCGGTGACGACGCCATCGCCGGCTGCGACGACCCCGGCGCAGCCATCGACATCGCGATGTCCAACAGCTACGTCACGGGTTGGGAGTACGACGCCGACGACGCGCGCTATCGCCGGTCCCAGAACGGCGTGCCGTTCACCGTGACCGGCGAGGGCCGTATCGGGGCCGCGAACGTCGTCGTGCTCGAGACGCGGCACTACCTCGGCGAGCCCAACTGCTACGGGGCCCGCTGTCCCGAGACCGACGTCGTGACCGACGGCCGGCCGGCCGTGATCCTGCGCGACGGGCTGCGCTTCGAGGCGAGCTGGCGCAAGGCGTCGCCCGATGCGCCCATCGAGCTGTTCACGACCGACGGCGACCCGTTCCCGCTCGCGGCCGGTCCGACGTGGGTCCACCTGCCGAGTCAGCTGCCCGGGCTCGATTCGTAGATTCCCGTTCGACGGCGGGGCAGTACGCTCGGAGTCGAGCAACGGACGGACTGGCGGGTGGCTGCCCGCCACGGGAAAGGCACGACGATGAACGCAACCAACGGATCCTCCGCGGAGCAGACCGGGACCACCCGCGTCAAGCGTGGTCTCGCCGACATGCTCAAGGGCGGCGTCATCATGGACGTCATCGACCCGGAACAGGCGCGGATCGCCGAGGAGGCCGGCGCGGTCGCCGTCATGGCGCTCGAGCGCGTGCCGGCCGACATCCGTGCGCAGG
>CAYTLZ010000265.1:0-2476 GCA_964438785.1 uncultured Actinomycetota bacterium
CGAGGTACCACCGGCCCCGCACGCGACGAGGTACCACCGGCCCCGCACGCGACGACGCCGCCCACGAGGGGCGGCGTCGGAACGCATGGTGTGGCGTGGGGTCAGCGCTTCGAGAACTGCGGCGCGCGACGGGCCTTCTTGAGGCCGTACTTCTTGCGCTCGACCTTGCGGGCGTCACGGGTGAGGAACCCGGCGGCCTTGAGCGGCGCACGCCACGACTCGTCGTACTCGGACAGTGCACGGGCGATCGACAGACGCAGTGCGCCGGCCTGACCGGTGGTGCCACCGCCGGCGAGGCGTGCGTGCACGTCCCACTGGCCGTCCTGCTCCAGGATGCCGAAGGGCTCCACCACGTGGGCCCGCAGCTTCTCGGTGCGGAAGTAGTCCTCCAGCGGACGGCCGTTCAGCGTGAACTGGCCCGAGCCGCGGGTCACACGCGCACGTGCGACTGCCGACTTGCGTCGTCCGGTGTAGATCTTGTCTGCCATCGTGGGAAGCTCCGTCAGACGTGGTCAGGCAGCGGCTTGGGCTGCTGAGCGGCGTGGGGGTGGTCCGGGCCGGCGTAGACCTTGAGCTTCTTGCCCATGGCGTTACCGAGCTTGTTCTTGGGCAGCATGCCCTTGACGGCCTTCTCGACGATGTCGGTCGGCTTCTTCGCCAGCATCTGGGCGAAGGGCACCGACCGGATCCCGCCGGGGAAACCGGAGTGGCCGTGGTAGAGCTTCTGCTCGGCCTTGTTGCCGGTCAGCACGATCTTGTCCGCGTTGACGATGACGACGTTGTCGCCCATGTCCATGTGCGGGGTGAAGGTCGGCTTGTGCTTGCCACGCAGGACGGTGGCGACGCGGGTGGCGAGCCGGCCGAGGGTCTGCCCCTCAGCATCGACCACGAACCACTCGCGCGTGATGTCCTTCGCGCTCGGGCTGTAGGTGCGCATGTCGTTGACCTCGGTGGCCTGATGTCGTGGGGACCGAACCCGGCGTGTACGTGGGACACGTACATTCGCGGCCGAGGCGTCGTCGTCGACGACGGACCGGGCAGCGCCGGGATGGTCATGGGTCCGGAGTGGCGCCGCGGTGGCGGTGTCAGCCACGGACGGGCCGGATACGAGCGGCAGGGCGCACGGGCCGGACGTGAACACGCGGCCCACTCGGGACCGCGTGGGTCGAAGCGTACCGGCCCGCCGGGGAAGCGGTCAACCGGCGCGTCAACCGCGCACCCGGCGGGGTCGGTGGTCGACCGGCCGGCGCACGGACTGCACCGAGCTGCGGCTCGCCGCCGGGTCGGATCGGAGCCTGTCGCGACCCGTCCGGACGAGCGCAGCCTTCGATGTGGTGAAACGCGACGAGAGATCGCGTTTCACTACAACGAACACCTTCGGCCACCAGCGGCGACGCCCAGCGCGCCGTGCGCGATGCCCCACGGCGACACACCTGGCCGCGGTCAGCGGTAGGCCGCCGGCGGGGCGGCGGGCCAGCGGCGGCCGTAGCCGACGCGCTCGAGGGTCAGACCGTGCGCCGGGGCGACCCGCGCCGCGACCGCGCGGTCACGCGCGTGCAGCACCTCGCCGACGAACTCGGGTCGTTCACGTCCTGCACCGACCTCCTCCAGGCAGCCGACGATGGCCCGCACCATCTGATGGCAGAACGCCGGCCCCGTCAGCCGGATGTCGATCCGCCCGGGCGAGGGTCGGCTGATGGCGAGCTCGTCGAGCCGCCGGCGTGTGGTCTTGCCGGGAGCCTTGCGGCAGAACGACGCGAAGTCGTGCTCGCCGAGCAGCGGCTCGGCGGCCGCACGCATGGCCGGCACCGACAACGGCGAGGTGACCTGCCACCGGTCGTTGCGGCGGATCGGGTCGGCGGCGGTCGCGTCGACCAGCCGGTAGCGGTAGCCGCGCATGCGCGCGTCGAACCGGGCGTCGAAGCTCCGCGGGACCTGGCGCACCTGCCAGATGGTGATGGCGTGGCCGAGTTGCTGGTCGAGTCGGCTGCGCACGACCTCCATCGGCTGGCTCAGCAGCTTGGCGCCACGCTTGCTGCCCGGATCGATGTCGGTGTGCACGACCTGGGCCAACGCGTGCACACCGCGGTCGGTCCGCCCGGCGCAGGTCGTCGCGACCGGATGACCGGCCAGCCGCCCGAGCGCCAACTCGAGCTCACCCTGGACCGTGACCTGATCCGGTTGACGGGCGAAGCCGACGTAGGGCAGCCCGTCGTAGGCGAGGTCGATGCGCAGCCGGGCCCACGGTGCGGTGCTGCCACCCGACGCAGCGCCGCCACCGGACGCAGCCCCAGCACCCGACGCAGCGCCGCCACCGGACGCAGCCCCAGCACCCGACGCAGCGCTGCCACCCGACGCAGCGCTGCCACCCGACGCAGCGCCAGCACCCCGCGACGGCGCCCCGCCACCGGCCGACGTGGTCCCGTCACCGCACGGCGCAGCCCCGCCACCAGGATCGGTGGCGGGGCTGTCGTCT
>CAYTLZ010000265.1:2576-4047 GCA_964438785.1 uncultured Actinomycetota bacterium
TCGTCGTCCGCTGCCTCGGCGTCGTCGTCCGCTGCCTCGGCGTCGCCACCGACCGCAGCCGCGACGGCCGCCGCCACCTGCTCGTCATCATCGACGTCGATGTCGGCGTCCGCGTCGTCCTCGTCGAGGTCGGCGTCGAGCAGGGCCGTGCCGGTACCGGCGCCGGCCACCTCGCCGGTCGCCTTCTTGCGGCGACCGAACAGGCCGCGCGAACGACCGGCCTTGGACTCCTCGATCGACTCCTGACCGTCGGCGTCGCCGCGGTCGACCAGCTCGATCAGCACCATCTGGGCGTTGTCGCCCTTGCGCGGACCGAGCTTGAGGATGCGGGTGTAGCCGCCGTCACGACCGATGAACCGGGGTGCGACCTCGTCGAAGAGGAACGCGACCACGTCACGGTCGTGCAGCTCGCTGAGCACCTGCCGGCGCGCGTGCAGGTCGCCGCGCTTGGCCTTGGTGATGAGCTTCTCGGCGTAGGGACGCAGCGCCTTGGCCTTGGTCTCGGTGGTCTTGATCCGCCCATGGCGGTACAGATCACGGGCCAGGTTGGCGAGCAGCTGCTTCTGGTGCGCCGGGCTACCACCCAGTCGCGGACCACGCTTCGGGGTCGGCATGTCGTCTGTCTCCTTGTCGCGCCCGTTGCAGGGCGCTCGGGTTCGGTGCTCGACCGGCCGACGCGGTTGCATCGTCCGGTCGTGGCCGTCGGTGGGTTGGTCCGTGTCGGGACGCGTCACCCACCGCGGCGCGCGGGGTCACTCCTTGAGGGCGACACCCAGCTCCGAAAGCTTCTCCTTGACCTCGTCCACCGACTTCGAACCGAAGTTGCGGATCTCCAGCAGTTCCTGCTCCGTCTTGTCCATCAACTCGCCGACGGTGGCGACGCCCTCGCGCTTGAGGCAGTTGTACGAGCGCACCGACAGATCCAGGTCCTCGATGGCCTGACCCTTGATCGGGTCGGCACCGAGCTCGGTCTTGGACTCGTCGGGCGAGACCACGATGCCGCCGGGACCGGACACCTCGAAGTTGGCGAACTGCTCGAACAGGCCGGTCAACGTCGCACCCGACGAGGACAACGACTGTCCCGGGGTGAGCGAACCGTCGGTCTCCACGTCGAGGATGAGCTCGTCGTAGTTGGTCATCTGCTCGACACGGGTCGGCTCGACGCGGTAGGCGACCCGACGGATCGGGCTGAACACCGAGTCGACGGCGATGACGCCGATCGGGTCGCCAGAACGCTTGTTGCCGTCCGAGGTGCGGTACCCGCGGCCACGCTCGACCGTGAGGTACATCTCGAGGTGACCGTTGGCGTTCAGGGTCGCGATGTGCAGGTCCTCGTTGACGACCTCCACCTGCGAGGGCGCGAAGATGTTCTCCGCGGTCAGCACACCCGGACCGTCACCACCGAGGAAGATCTCGACCGGCTCGTCGGAGTCGGAACGGACGACCAGGTCCTTGATGTTGAGGATGATGT
>CAYTLZ010000266.1:0-4021 GCA_964438785.1 uncultured Actinomycetota bacterium
CGATCGGGCCCGTCGGGGCCGCGGTCAGCCTCGCCGCCACGTCGGACGTGCACCGCAGCCGGGTGCGCAAGGGTGCCGACACGACCACCGACATCCACGACCGCGTCAACGATGCGGTCACGCACTCGTTCCTGCGGGTCGATGCGCAGGCTGCGACCATCACCCTCGAACTCGAGCTCGACACGGACCGCTCGACGGTCATCGAGTACTTCGAGATCTTCCTCGACCGCATGGTGATGTGCCGACGGGCCGCCCGCACACTGGGTTGCGAGTTCCGGATCACCGCCAACGGCGTCCCGCTCGGCTGATCGCCGGGAGAAGACGGACCCAAGGACATACCCGACGTGGACAAGCGACCGCTCGTCGTCACGCTGAGCGTGACCCTGCTCGTGGCCCTGGCCGCGGCCATCTACCTCGGTATGGGCGCACGCCCCAACCTGGGCCTGGACCTCCAGGGGGGCATCAGCGGCATCTACACGCCCGTGCTGCCCGAGGGTGAGGAGGAGCCCGAGGACTTCGAGGAGATCCTCGACGAGACCATCGAGGTCATCCGGGCACGCGTCGACTCGCTGGGCGTCGCCGAGCCGGACATCTCCCGCTCGGGCACCGACGTGCTGGTGCAGCTGCCCGGCGCGACCGACGCCGACCGGCTGCGGGAGCTGATCGGGCAGACCGCGCAGCTGACCTTCCACCGCGTGCAGGACGTCATCCAGCCCGGCTCCGAGCGCTACGACCAGGGGCCGGACTGCACGGCACCGGTCGACGAACGCGAGACGATCGACAACGACGTCGGCGGCATCCTGTGCGGTGGCGACGACGAGGGTGTGGTCGGCGACGACGGCGCCGGCGACGTCCAGGTGCCCAAGTACGAGGTCGGTCCGGCGGAGATCACCGGCGACAGCATCGCCGACGCCTTCCCGTCCATCGGGCAGGGCACCCAGAACTTCAACGTCGGTCTCGAGTTCGACGACGAGGGAGGCGATCAGTTCGCCCAGATCACGGCCGATCTGGCCTGTGAGCGCGACCAGGGGCAGATCGCCCTGTTCGCCATCGTGCTGGACGGCATCGTGGAGTCCGCCCCGACGGTCAACCCGGAGGTCCGCTGCGGCACCGGCATCACCGGCGGCAGTGCGACGATCACCACCGGTGCCGGCCTGACCCCGCAGGAACAGGAACAGGAGGCCCGCGACCTCGCGCTGGTGCTGCGCACCGGTGCGCTGCCGATCACCCTGGAGGAGGCGACCTTCGACACGGTCTCGGCCACCCTCGGGGTCGAGTCACTGCAGGCCGGGCTGCTCGCCGGGCTCATCGGCCTCGGGCTGGTGGCCGCCTGGCTGATCTTCTTCTACCGCTGGCTGGGCGTGGTGGCCATGGCCGGACTCGCGGTCTTCGGGGTCTGGGTCATCGCCATCATCGCGCTGCTCGGCGAGGTCGGGTTCGCCCTGACCCTGGCCGGGGTCGCCGGACTGATCGTGGCGATCGGCATCACCGCCGACTCGTCCATCATCTTCTTCGAACGGCTCCGTGACGAGGTCAACCTCGGCAAGACCGTGCGCACCGCCAGCCAGCGCGCCTTCACGAGTGCGTTCCGGACCAACCTGGCCGGCAACACGGTCACCCTGGCCGCCGCGGCGATCCTGTACTTCCTCGCCGTCGGGCCGGTGCGTGGGTTCGCGTTGATGCTGGGGCTCGCGACGCTGCTCGATCTGCTCATCCTGTGGGCGTTCACGCGCCCGACCGTCGGGTTGCTGTCCACCTCGAAGCTGTTGACGCGCAAGAGTCTGCGGGCGGCCGACACGGCCGCGCCCGCGACGCGCACGAAGGTCGCCCGATGAAGACACCATCCTTCGATTTCGTCGGCCGCTCGCGGCTGTGGAGCATCGTCTCCGGGACGCTGGTCGTGATCAGCCTGCTCGGCATCTTCGTCGGTGGCCTGGATCTGTCGATCGACTTCGTCGGTGGGTCCTCCTACACGCTGGAGGACATCGATCCGGACACCACCTCGACGGACCTGCGCGAAGCCGCGGAGGACGCGGGGGCGCAGGACGTGACGGCCCAGCTGCAGACCGAGGGGGACATCGCGGTCGGGGCACGGGTCCGCACCGAGTCGCTCGACCTCGGCGGGGAGACCTCGCTGGCCGTCCGCGAGGCACTGCGGGAGGTCTCCGGTGCCAGCGAGGTGCTCGAGTCGTTCGTGGGCCCCAACTGGGGTGAGCGCATCACCCGGCAGGCCATCGAGGCGCTGCTGGTCTTCCTGGTCGTGATCACGATCTACATCTCGTTCAGGCTCGAGTTCAAGATGGCGATCGCGGCCGTGCTCGCGCTGTTCCACGACCTGCTGATCACGATCGGGATCTATGCGCTGATCGGCTTCCCGGTGTCACCGGCGACCGTGATCGCCCTGCTGACGATCCTGGGGTATTCGCTCTACGACACGGTGGTCGTGTTCGACCGGGTCAAGGAGAACTCGATCAGCCTGGGCGATCCCGGTCGGCGCACCTACCCCGAACTCGTCAACGGCGCGATGAACGAGGTCGTCTACCGGTCGATCAACACCTCGATCACCTCGCTGCTCCCGGTCGGCGCGCTGCTGCTGATCGGCGCGCAGGTGCTCGGGGCCGACACCCTGCAGGACCTTGCGCTGGCATTGTTCGTCGGCATGGGCGTCGGGATCTACTCGTCGCTGTTCGTCGCCGGTCCGTTCTTCTCGTTTCTGAAGATGCAGGAGCCCGAGGAGCAGCGGCGCGCCGCCAAGGTCGCCGCCGGCGGTGACGGCGATGATGGCACCGAGGTGGCGGCGACCGAGCAGGTCGAGGACACCGCCCCGGTCGCCGGCTCGCCCGAGGCGCGTGCCCCGATCACCACCGAATACGTCCGGGGACAGGGCAAGAAGCGCAAGCGCAGGAAGCGCTGACGCCGCCCCCACGCCGTGACCGTGCGAGCCGAGGAACCCCGCGTGCTGAGTGACACCGACGCCGACCGTCTGCGTTCCCTGGTGCGCGAGGTGGCCGATTTCCCGGTCGCCGGCATCGGGTTCAAGGACGTGTTTCCGCTGCTGGCCGACCCGGCGGCGTTCGCCACGGTGCTGGACGCGTTCGCCCGTGGCTATGCGGGCGAGCGCATCGATGCGGTGCTCGGCATCGAGTCGCGCGGGTTCGTGCTGGCCGCGCCGCTCGCGGCCCGGTTCGGGGCGGCATTCGTCCCGGCCCGCAAGGCCGGCAAGCTGCCGCCACCCACGCGTCGCGTGTCGTATGCGCTCGAGTACGGCGAGGCGACCCTGGAGATGGCCGACGACGCGGTCCGCGCGGGGGACCGGGTGCTGATCCTCGACGACCTGCTCGCCACCGGCGGCACGGCCGCCGCAACCGCGGAGCTCGTCGAGGCGCTCGGGGCCGAGGTCGCCGGGTTCGGGTTCGTCATCGAACTCGGCTTCCTCGCCGGTGCGGCCCGGATCGATCAGCATCGGCGGGTCAGTCTGCTGGACTACGACGCCTGACCAGGCCTGACCACGCCGGAGCACGCCCGACCGCGACGCCCGATCACCACCGTCCGGTTCGATGTCGCCGGTACGCTCGTCGGGTAGCTCTCATCGACCACCTGACGAGACGAGGTGGAGCGCGCTGGCCAGTGACACCGCCGGGTCGACCGGTACCGAGCAGGCCCGGGACGGCAAACCCGGGCTCCCGCCCCCGCGCCCGTCGGGTGTCAAGGGTGTGCTCGCGCGTCTCCCGCTGGTGCAGCGCGAGGCCGTCCCGCCCGAACTCGAGGAACTGGCCGCGGCGATCCGGGCCGCGTCCCGGGCGGATGTCCGCGAGGTCATCCGGGCCTACCGCTACGCCGAGGTCATGCACGACGGCCAGATGCGCAAGTCCGGCGAGGCCTACATCACCCACCCGGTGGCCGTCGCGACCGAACTGGCGACGCTCGGGCTCGGCACCCCGACGCTGATCGCCGCACTGCTGCACGACACCGTCGAGGACACCGAAGCCACGCTCGACGACGTCCGTGAGGGCTTCGGCGA
>CAYTLZ010000267.1:0-3964 GCA_964438785.1 uncultured Actinomycetota bacterium
CCGGCGGTGGATGGAACGTGTCACGTGACGTGCCTCTCGAGAGCGATCCGTGACGGGCAAGCCCGCACGGACCGCCACGAACGACAACGTCCTCCGATGTCGGTCGCACGCGGGGCGCACGGTGACATGGAGGACGGACGCTCGGGCGGTGATCGCCCGGGCTCCGCCCCGCAGACCTCGACGGTGGATGGAGCCGCTCGCCACTCGTCAGGCATTCCGACTCATCGCCTGGCACGCGCCCTGGGGGGCTCGTGGACGACCTACGGTTGCGGGTCAGCGCCGGTATCCGACCGGTCTTTCCCTGCCGAGTGGTGTTCGGTTGTGTGGACGACGTCGCCGCCGACCACGGGCGGGACCCAACCACACGCCGCGCCCGGGAGCAACATCCGGTCCCCGCGGCCCCGTGGTCGCGCGTTCCGTCGGACGTTCACCCGCTCGCGCGGGCCATGACCGCGCGCGCCACGCGTGAGGTCGGCCGGCGGCCGAGCTGCTCGGACATCCACACGGTGGTCGCCAGCAGCGCATCGAGGTCGACCCCGGTGGCCACCCCGGACCCGTGCAGGGCATAGACCAGATCCTCCGTGGCGAGGTTGCCGGTCGCGCCGGCGGCGAACGGACAGCCGCCGAGGCCACCCGCGGACGTGTCGGCGACCCGGACGCCGGCCTCGAACGCCGCCAGGGTGTTGGCCAGTCCCTGGCCGTAGGTGTCGTGCATGTGGACCGCCAGGCGATCGACCAGGACCTGCGGCGCGAGCTGGTCGATCAGGTGCTGGATCTGGCCCACGGTGCCCACGCCGATCGTGTCGCCGAGCGACACCTCGTCGCAGCCGAGCTCGAACAGCGACACCGTGACCCGGGCGACGTCGTCGACCGGGACCTCGCCCTGGTAGGGGCAGCCGCACACCATCGACACGTATCCACGGACCCGGACGCCCGCCTCACCGGCGCGGGCGATCACCGGTGCGAACATGTCGAGGCTGGCGGCGATCGACCGGTTGAGGTTGCGTTCGCTGAACGCCTCGGAGGCGGCGGCGAACACGGCGATCTCCTCCGCCCCGGCCTCGAGCGCCCGTTCGAGTCCGATCTCGTTGGGCACGAGCACCGGGTAGCGCACCCGCGGTTGGCGGGTGATCCCGGCCAGGACCTCCGTGCCGTCGGCGAGCTGCGGCACCCAGTCGGGGCGGACGAACGACGTGGCCTCGACCACGGTCAGTCCCGTCCGCGACAGGCGGTCGATGAAGCCGATCTTGACGTCGGTGGGCACGGTCTGGGCTTCGTTCTGCAACCCGTCGCGCGGACCGACCTCCACGATGGTGACGTGCTCGGGCAGTTCCATCACGGACCTCCGTCGCCTGGCTCGGTCGCGTCGGACGTCGGCGCGTCGCCCGCATCGGTATCCGGGTCGAACTCGAGCAGCACCGTTCCGGCGTCGACGGCGTCCCCGGTCCGGACGTGGACCGCGGACACGGTGCCGGCGACCGGGGCCAGCACCGGATGCTCCATCTTCATGGCCTCGACGACGACCAGGCTGGCCCCGGCCGCCACCCGGGTGTCGGGCTCGACGTCGACGCGCAGCACCGAACCGGGCATGGGGGCGGTGAACGACGCGCGTCCGGCCGGCGCGGTGACGTCCGCGTGCCGGGTGGGCGCGACGAGCTCCAGCTGATGGGTGCCGGTCGCCCCGTGGACCCAGACCCGGGGCAGTGGAGGCTCGTCGACCAGTTCGGCGCGGGGCGTGAGCGGCAGGGTCGTCGTCACGCCGTCCTCGACGGTCTCGAGCCGGTCGTCGCGTCGACGGACATGCCGGCGCACGGTCGCGCCGCCGGCTGTCCGCAGCTCGATCGGCCAGCCGCCACCGCCGGCCGGCCGCACCGGTCCGAGCCGTGCCCACGGGTCGGCAGCGGACCGGCGGTCGCGGTCGATGGCGACGGCGGCGAGCGCCGCATGGATCGTCGCGTCGTCGGGTGCCGGTGGCCGCCACCCGTCGAGGTGGTCACCCAGGAACCCGGTGGTCAGCTCGCCGGTCGCGAACGCGGGCACGTCGGCGATGGCCCGCAGCAGCGTCACGTTGGTCACGACCCCGCGGACGCTGACCTCGGCGAGGACCTCCCGCAGGCGCTCGACGGCGGCAGCGCGACTCGCGGCGTGCACGATCAGTTTGGCGAGCATCGGGTCGTAGTGCGTGGTGACCTCGGTGCCGACCTCGATACCGCTGTCGAAGCGGACGTCGTGCGCCGTCGGGACCTCCAGTGCGTGCACCTTGCCGGTCTGGGGCAACTGCTCGACCGGATCCTCGGCGTAGAGGCGGACCTCGATGGCGTGCCCGTCGGCGCGGACGTCGTCCTGGGTGACCGGGAGTTCCCCACCCGCGGCGATGCGCAGCTGCCAGGCGACCAGGTCGAAACCGGTGATCAGTTCGGTGACCGGGTGTTCGACCTGCAAGCGGGTGTTCATCTCCAGGAAGGCGAAGGTCGGCTCGGGGTCGTCCAGCGTGGTGCCGTCCAGGAGGAACTCGACGGTGCCGGCACCTTCGTAGCCGACCTCCGCCGCGGCGGTCACCGCGGCCGTACCCATGCGCCCGCGCAGGGCTGCGTCGAGGGCGGGGGAGGGGGCCTCCTCGACGAGCTTCTGGTGCCGACGCTGGATCGAGCACTCACGCTCGAGCAGGTGGATGACGTGCCCATGCTGGTCACCGAAGACCTGGACCTCGACGTGGCGGGGGGCGGCGATCAACCGCTCGAGGATGACGCGGTCGTCGCCGAACGCGGCCTTCGCCTCACGGCGTGCCCCGGTGAGTGCGGCGCGCAGTTCGGCCGGGTCGTGCACGGCGCGCATCCCCTTGCCCCCACCGCCGGCCACGGCCTTGACGAGCAACGGGAAACCGACGTCCGCGGCGGCACGGACCAGCGCCTCGTCGTCGAGCGTGTCGTCGTCCTGCCCGGGCACCACCGGGACACCGGCGGCGGCCAGGCGACGTTTGGCGGCCGCCTTGTCGCCCATCAACTCGATCACCTCGGGCGACGGACCGATGAAGGTCAGTCCGGCGGCGCGCACCGCGCGGGCGAATCGTGCATTCTCGGCGAGGAAGCCGTAACCCGGATGCACCGCGTCACAGCCCGTGTCCACCGCCGCGGCGACGATCCGGTCGACGTCGAGGTAGCTCGCGACGGCCGGTGGTGGGCCGATGCGTACGGCGAGGTCGGCATCGGCGACATGGGGGGCGTCACGATCGGCATCGCTGTGGACCGCGACGGTCTCGATGTCGAGGTCGCGGCAGGTGCGCATGACCCGCCGCGCGATCTCCGAGCGGTTGGCGACCAGCACGCGCTTGAACACGCCGAACTCCCGGTTGTGTCGACGGTCCCGGCCCGACGCACGACGGCCCGGGGCGGGGTTCGCCGGACGCTAGCAGTGGCCGACGATCCGACGGTCGTCGCCATCCACCTCCCGGGCGCACCTCGACCGGCGTGGTCGCCGACCGGGCAGCCGTCACATCCGGAACACGCCGTAGGACGGCCGTTCGATCGGGGCGTTGAGGCTGGCGGCCAGCGCCAGGCCGAGGACGTCGCGGGTCGCGGTCGGCTCGATCACGCCGTCGTCCCACAGTCGGGCGGTCGCGTGGTACGGGCTGCCCTGCGCCTCGTAGGTGGCGCGGATCGGGTCCTTGAAGGCCTCCTCGTCGTCCGCCGACCACGCGTCACCCGCTGCCTCGATGCCGTCGCGGCGGACCGTCGCGAGCACGGTGGCGGCCTGCTCGCCACCCATGACCGAGAGGCGGGCGTTGGGCCACATCCACAGCATGCGCGGGTCGTAGGCACGGCCGCACATCGCATAGTTGCCGGCACCGAACGACCCGCCGATGACGACCGTGAACTTCGGGACCGTGGAGCAGGCGACCGCGGTGACCAGCTTGGCCCCGTCCTTGGCGATCCCGCCGGCCTCGTACTCGCGGCCGACCATGAAG
>CAYTLZ010000268.1:0-3954 GCA_964438785.1 uncultured Actinomycetota bacterium
AGGAACAGATCCGCGTGATGCTGGCCGGTGCGCTCAAGGGCGTGGTCTGCCAGACGCTGATCAAGACCGCGGACGGCAAGGGCCGCACGGCCGCGACCGAGATCATGGTCACGACCTCCGGCATCAAGAACCTCATCCGTGAGGGCAAGACGCACCAGATCTACTCGGCCATCCAGGCGGGCGCGAAGGACGGGATGGTCGCCATGGACCAGTCGCTCGCGACGCTCGTCAAGGCCGGCAAGATCTCCTACGACGCCGCCCTCGAGAAGTGCAGCCAGCCCAACGAGTTCAACCGCCTCGTCGGTCGCGCCTGATCCGGGTCGACCGTCCGCTGAAGTGAAGGAGTGAGCCATGGCCACCGCCACGCTCAGCAAGTTCGACTACCAGGTCCGGGACAAGACCGGGAAGATGGTCTCCGGGCAGCTGGAAGCCGACACCCAGGCGACGGTCGCTGCCAAGCTCAAGTCCATGGGCTACTCGCCGGTCTCCATCGAGCAGGTCAAGGAGACCGGCCTGTCGATGGAGATCAAGATCCCGGGTCTCTCGGACCGGGTGGGTCTGTCGGACCTGGCGATCTTCTCGCGGCAGTTCGCGACGATGATCAACTCCGGGCTGTCGATGATTCGTGCGCTGTCGATCCTGCAGGAGCAGACGGAGAACAAAAAGCTCGCCGAGGTCATCGACGAGATCCGCAACGAGGTCGAGTCGGGCAACAGCCTGTCCGCAGCGATGGCGGTGCACGAGAAGATCTTCCCGAAGCTGTTCATCGCCATGGTCCGCGCCGGTGAGGCCGCCGGCATGCTCGATCAGGTCCTGATGCGCGTCGCCGCCATGTACGAGGCCGACGTCAAGCTGCGCTCCAAGATCAAGTCGGCGATGACCTATCCGGTCATCGTGTTCATCATGGCGATCGCGCTGTCCACGATCATGCTGATCTTCATCGTCCCGACCTTCGAGTCGATGTTCGAGGACCTCGGGGGTGAGCTGCCCTGGCTGACCCGGATGCTGGTCGTCGCCTCGGATTTCGTGGCGTCACCACTGGGTGTGATCACCTACATCGTCGTGCCGACCGGACTGTGGTTCACCTACAAACGGATCCGGTCGACCGAGAAGGGCCGGTTCGGGCTCGACGTGATGAAGCTCAGGCTGCCGGTCTTCGGCTCGCTGTTCCACAAGATCGCCCTGACCCGCTTCGCCCGGAACCTGTCCACCCTGATGGCCGCCGGTGTCCCGATCCTCCAGGCGCTGGAGATCACGGCGGACACGGTCAACAACGGTCCCATCGCCGAGGCCATCAAGGACGTGCAGTCCGCCGTCCGTGAGGGCGAGTCGATCAACAAGCCGCTGAGTACCCACGAGGTGTTCCCCCCGATGGTGGTCCAGATGATCGCCGTCGGTGAGGAGACCGGGAACATCGACGGGATGCTCGGCAAGGTCGCCGACTTCTACGACATGGAGATCGAGTCCACGACCGAGTCGCTGACCGCCATGATGGAACCGCTGATGATCGGCGTCATCGGCGCGATCGTCGGCGGCATGGTCATCGCGCTGTACATGCCGATGTTCTCCATCTTCGAGATCGTGCAGTAGCAGCCGGACACCAACGAACGAGTGGGGCGCGACCTGACGGTCGCGCCCCATGTCGTGTGTCAGCGGGCCATCGCGTGCGCTGGAACAGAAATGGGTGAAGCGACCGCTCAAGGTGGTCGGACGCATGACCGATAGGAGGGGGGACACGTTGTGCGCGTGACAAGGGCGACCCCGTCGAGAGGCGGGCAAGCAACGCCAACGGGACCTCGCGGCTGACCCTCATTTCAGCTGACGGTCGTCCGGGCTACCTCGCGCAGGGGCAGCTCCGTCGTGTGGACGGGACTTGGGTGCAGGGCAGCGAGCAACGCGTCACCCGAAAACTCATCGTCATCATGCGAAGGAGCAGGACCCATGCTCGGAACCAAGATCGAAGACGCCAAGCGCGACGAGGGGTTCACTCTCATCGAGCTGCTGGTCGTCGTGCTCATCATCGGCATCCTCGCCGCCATCGCCATCCCGGCCTTCCTCTCCCAGCGCGAGCGCGCCTGGGAGTCGGAGCTGACCAGCACAATTCGAAACGCGGCCCTCGAAGTTGAAGCAGAAGCTGTCGGCGAGGGTGGCAACTACACGGCGATTGGCGCAGACAATGAGGCCCGCGATCTCGTCGTGACCAACTTCATCAACGGGCTCCAGGGCGGCGAAGCTGAGCCGGTCACTTTGGAAGCCTCATCGTGGGACACGACGAGTTTCTCCATCTGTGGTGAGCACAGCCAGCTGGATGACGTGACCGTCACCTACACGAGTAATGGTGGCGGTATCGCCGTCGGCGAGGGCACCTGCGCCCCCGAGTAAGGCGAGTTCAGGTAGGAGTGGGGCGGCCTTGGGGCCGCCCCACTGCTGTGCAGAGGGACTTTGCAGTGGGAAACTGCTTGCCGCCCTGCAGCTACGAAAGGAATGGAGTGCTAGTGGACATTGCGGCCATCGCCTCGGCAACAATTGTCGGTCTATTGGTCGGCTCGTTCGCGAACGTGCCGATCCACCGCTGGCCGGCTGGCGGCACGGTCACGGAACCGAAGCGCTCCGCCTGCCCGTCATGCGGAACCCTCATCGCGGCCCGGGACAACATCCCGGTCGTGTCCTGGCTGCTGCTCAAGCGCCGTTGCCGGCACTGTGAGGCTCCGATCGCGGCGCGCTACGCGATCGTGGAACTGCTGACCGCGACGTTGTTCGGGGCCGTCGCGCTGGTGTGGGGCCTTGACCCCCTGCTGCCGGCCCTGCTGGTGTTCATCTGGTCGCTGGTCGTCGCCACCGTGATCGATCTCGAGCACCGCATCATCCCCAACCGGCTCACGCTACGGCTGCCGTTCGTCCTGCTGCCGCTGGTGATCGGTGCTGCGGCCTTCGACGGCGCATGGATCGATCTGCGACGTGGGGTCATCGCCATGATCGCCGTCCCGGGCGTCATGTTCGCCCTCTCCGAGGTCTTCCGGCTGGTGCGTGGTCAGGTCGGCATCGGCATGGGGGACGTCAAACTCGCGATCTCGATCGGGTTGGTGGTCGGCTACCTCGGTGCCATCGAACTGGTCGTCTTCGCGTACGGCACGGTGCTGTCGGCGGTCGTCATCGCCATCGGACTGATGGGACTCGGTAAGGCGAAGCTGGCGTCGCGTATCCCGTTCGGGCCCTACCTGGCCATCGGCGCGTTGCTGCCGATCCTGGCACCGGACGCGACCACGGGGCTGGTGCGCGGGCTGTTCGGTATCTGAGCATCACGCCACCGGGCTGGTTTGCATGACGGTGGCGTCACCGCTGCCCGCACAGCGACTTCAGCTGCACGCCTGCCTGCCGATACCCGGCGGAGAGCGGCGATGCCGCTGACGTTATGGAGCTGCACGTGCACGAGTCGAACCGCATGGGACGCGAGCGGGGCTTCACGTTCATCGAGATCATCGTCGTGAGTCTGGTCCTCGTGATCCTCGCCGCGATCGCCATCCCGACGTTCCTGGGTCAGCGCGATCGGGCCTTCGAGGCCGCCGTGGTCGCTGATCTGCGCAACGCGGGCGCCGCCCGGGCGTACCTGGTCGTCGCCGGCACCGAGCCGGCGTCCTCGACCCCCGAGCTGCCGGCGGGCGGCTCGTTAGGCGCCAGAACCGAGCGCGCCCAATACCGATCTTTGAGCTCAAAATCGAAGCAGGCCGATCCAGTCGGCTGATCGGGCAGGGTATCAATCAAGGCGCTGAACGAGGCATATTGGCCGGCCGTTTCGCAGGAACTGCTCGGGTCGTGGTAACTGGTATTCCGTTGAGCGCTGTCCTTGTCTGTGCCATTCAGAATCAGTCGGGCACCGCTTGGCATCCGGTGCAGGCCAACTCGTTCCAGGTGCAACGGCCTCGCGGTGTGGATGACCGCCGGACCAAGATTAAT
>CAYTLZ010000269.1:0-3951 GCA_964438785.1 uncultured Actinomycetota bacterium
CGCACGCCCCGGAGAACTCGAACAGCGGTTGCAGGGTCTGGGCGTGCTTGACCGTGTCGTGGCGGACGTCCGTGCGGTCGAGGTAGGGAATGGAGCCGAAGAAGCGCCACCGGTCACGCTCGAGCTCCAGCACGGTCGCGTCGTCCGGCGCATCCACCGCCAGGCTGGCATCCGAGTGATCGGCGAGCAGCGCGTCGATCGGCGTCATGTTGATCGCCTTGTGGCCGGCCTCGCTGCGGCTCACCGCCGGGCAGGTCTCGACACACACCCCACAGCCGGTGCAGTCGTCGGGAGCGACCTGCACCGTGAGCCGGTGATCGGCGAGGTTGCGGTCCTTGAATCCCTTGTGACTGAACGTCTGCGGTGCGTCGGCGACCGCGTCGGTGTCGAACACCTTGATCTGGATGGCGGCGTGCGGACAGACGATCGCGCACTTGCCGCAGTCGATGCACACATCCGGGTCCCAGGTCGGGATCTCGGCCGCCAACGACCGCTTCTCGTAGCGCGCCGTCGCGGTCGGGAACCCACCGTCGACGGGGAGCGCGGACACGGGCAGCAGCTCGCCCTCGCCGGCCAGCAACCGGGAGGTGATCCGTTCGACGAACGCGGGTACGTCGTCGGCCGTGACGTCACCGCGCAGTTCCAGCGCGCGTTCGATCGCGTCGGGACGGTGCCAGGCCGAGGTCACGTGCGCGGGGATCGCCACCGACCGCACGGCGTCGACGGCACGCGCCACCGCGTCGAGGTTGCGGTCGACGACCGCCTGGCCCGCCTTCGCGTACGCCGTGCGGACGGCGTCGTCGATGGCCTCGATCGCCTCCTCACGGTCGAGCACCCCGGTGACGAGGAAGAACGCGACCTGCATCACGGTGTTGATGCGCCCACCGAGCCCGGCCTCGCGGGCCAGGGCGTAGGCGTCGATGACGTGGAGCTCGCACTGCCGGTCGATGAGGATCTGCTGGACGTCGGCCGGGAGCAGGTCGAACACCGTGTCCGGCCCGTAGGGCGCATTCAGCAGCACGGTGCCGCCGGGCCGGATCTCGCGCAGCACGTCGAGCTTCTCGAGCAGGCCGAACTGGTGCACGGCGACCACGTCCGCCCGTTCGATCAGGTAGCTGGAGGTGATCGGCGCATCGGCCACGCGCAGGTGCGAGGCCGTGACCGCCCCGGACTTCTTCGAGTCGTAGACGAAGTAGGCCTGAACCTCCCGGCCGGTGCGCTCGGCGATGATCTTGGTGGTGGCCTTGCTCGCGCCGACGGTCCCGTCCGAGCCGAGCCCGTGGAAGATCGCGGACAGGTCACGGGCGCGACGTGGGAGGGCGAAGTCGGTGTCGACGGCCAGCGAACTGTGGCTGACGTCGTCGTTGATCCCGACGGTGAAGCGACGCTTCGGGGTGTCGGCCGCCAGTTCGTCGAAGATGGCCGCGACCATCGCCGGCGTGAACTCCTTGCTCGACAGGCCATAGCGGCCGCCGATGACGTCCGGGAGTCGGTCGCGGACGCCGGTGGTGACGGCCTCCGCGAGCACGCTGAGCACGTCGGCGTAGAGCGGCTCGCCGACCGAGCCGGGTTCCTTGGTGCGGTCGAGCACGGCGATGCGCTGCGCGGTGGTCGGCAGCACCTCGAGCAGGCGGTCGATCGGGAACGGTCGGAACAGGCGGATCACGATCATGCCGACCTTGGCACCGCTGCTGACGAGGTGGTCGACGACCTCGCGGATCGGGCCCGCGCCGGAGCCCATGACCACCACGACGCGTTCCGCGTCCGGTGCACCGTGGTACTCGACGAGGTCGTAGTGGCGGCCGGTGCGCGCCGCGAACCGCTCGAACGCCGCCGCCACGATGCCGGGCACCGCCGCGTGGTAGGGGCTGGCGGCCTCGCGCGCCTGGAAGAACACGTCGGGGTTCTGGGCGGTGCCGCGGACCTCGGGGTGATCGGGGTTCAGGCCCCGACCGCGGTGGGCGAGCAGGGCGTCGTCGTCGATCATCGCGCGCAGATCGTCGTCGGCGAGCAGGGCGACACGGTTGAGCTCGTGGGAGGTGCGGAAGCCGTCGAAGAAGTGCATCACGGGGAGTCGGGACGTCAGCGTCACCGCGTGCGCGATCGCGGCCAGGTCATGGGCCTCCTGGGGCGACCCGGACGACAGCATGGTCCAGCCCGTCGTCCGCGCAGCCATCACGTCCGAGTGGTCACCGAAGATCGACAGGGCGTGGGTCGCGATGGTCCGGGCCGCGACGTGCAGGACCGCGGGTGAGAGTTCGCCGGCGATCTTGAACATGTTGGGCAGCATCAGGAGCAGCCCCTGCGACGAGGTGAACGACGTCGCGAGCGATCCGGCCTGGACCGCGCCGTGCAGCGCACCGGCGGCCCCGGCCTCCGACTGCATCTCCACGACCGCGGGGACGGCTCCCCACAGGTTCGCCCGACCCTGTGCCGACCAGGCGTCGGCGGCCTCCCCCATCGGTGACGCCGGGGTGATCGGATAGATCGCCACGGTCTCGGAACAGGCGTAGGCGACCCGCGCGGCGGCGTCATTGCCGTCGATGGTGACGACGCGGGGAGCGTCGGTGGCTCGCGTGGGCTCCGGGGTGCTGCCCGGCGCCTCGGTCGTGATCACGGCATCCGACATGCGGGACCTCGTCTGGCTGGGACGGTTGGTGGCGGATCGGGTGTGCTGGGCCAGCCACCAGGGACGCTACGGCCGGGGCCCTGACGCGGACGCGGACGCTGGTCCCCTCTCGGGAGGACCTCCTACCCCGCTCGCTACGGTCCCCCGGACTGCCGACCCTCAGGGCACCGGCGGTCCCGACCACCCGGGGGCGCGACGATGGCACCCTGGCCGAGGTACCCGGCGACCCGCTCGGTGCTGCCCACTAGCCTGCCCGGTCGCCCGTTCCCGAGCCCGGACAGCCCCCGTGGACCTGATGGTCGTCGACGTCTTCACCGCCCTGCTGGTCATCGGTCTGTTCCTCGTGGCGGCCAAGTGGATCCGGGCGCGGGTGCCGCTGTTCCAGCGTCTGTTCCTGCCCGCCTCCGTCATCGGCGGGACCCTGGCGCTGCTGCTCGGACCGCAGTTGCTCGGTCGCGTCGTCACCGCGGTCGACGGCCCGGCGATGCTGGCCGACGGGATCCTCCCACCGGTGGTGTTGGAGGTCTGGGCCGAGCTGCCGGTGCTCCTGATCAGCGTGGTCTTCGCCGCGCTGTTCATCGGCAAGCACATCCCGGGCATCCGCCAGATCTGGTTGGTCGCCGGTCCGCAGGTGGCGCTCGGTCAGTCGATCGCCTGGGGCCAGTACGTGGTCGGCATCCTGCTCGCGCTGCTGGTCCTCGGTCCGGTGTTCGGGCTCCCGCCGCTCGCTGGAGCGCTGTTGGAGATCGGCTTCGAGGGGGGTCACGGCACGGCCGCGGGCCTGTCGGACACCTTCGAGGAGTTCGGCTTCGCGGAGGGCACCGATCTGGCACTCGGGCTCGCGACCATCGGGCTGGTCGCCGGGGTGCTGATCGGCACGGTCATCATCAACTGGGGGGTGCGCACCGATCGGATCAGCCTGGACGCCGCGGGGGATCCGATCGTCAACGCCCGCGGGGCCACCGACGACGACCTCGACGATCTCGACGACCGCGAGGCGACCGACGACGTGCAGAGCGCGACCGATCCGCTGTCGGTCCACATCGGGTTCGTGGCCCTCGCCATCGCCATCGGCTGGGTGCTGCTCGAGGTGCTCGAGGCGATCGAAGTGGCCACCTGGGGTGGCGACGACGGGCTCGAACTGCTGGTGCACCTGCCGCTGTTCCCGATGGCCATGCTCGGCGGGGTGCTGCTGCAGCTGCTCCTGGACCGGACCGGGCGGACCGAACTGGTCGACCGCCGTCTGATCAACCGCATCTCCGGCGCGGCCCTGGACCTGATCATCGTCGCGGCGCTGGGCACCCTGTCGCTCCAGGCCATCG
>CAYTLZ010000270.1:0-3934 GCA_964438785.1 uncultured Actinomycetota bacterium
CGACGAGCAGAAGGCGCTGACCGAGATGGTCCGCGACCTGCTCGGCGACGCCGCCAGCTCCGAGCGTGTCCGTGAGGTCATGGTCGAGCACGGCGGCTTCGATCAGGCCCTCTACGACCAGCTCGTGCAGTACGGCCTCGCCGGACTGACCATCGCCGAGGAGCACGGCGGCGCCGGTGCGACGTTCACCGAGCTGTCCATCGTGTTCGAGGAGCTCGGTCGTCGGCTCGCGCCCGTACCGCTGCTGTCCACCGCCGTGCTCGGCACCACCGCCATCCAGGTCGGTGCCACCTCGGAGCAGCAGGCCGCCTGGCTGCCCGCCGTCGCCGACGGCTCGTCGCGCCTCGCGCTGGCCCACCTCGACCCGGCCGGTCGGCTCGACGCCGACCCGGGCGTGCGTGCGGTCGCCGCCGGTGACGGCTTCACGCTCGACGGCACTGCCGGCTACGTGCTGGACGGGGCGAGCGCGACCCACCTGCTCGTCGCGGCCACCACCGATGACGGCATCGCGATCTTCCACGTCGACGCCGAGGCAGCCGGCATCGAACGCCGCGGAATCGACGTCCTCGACCTGACCCGGCCGATGGCGACCATCGTGCTGTCGGGCGTCGAGGTACCGGCCGACGCGAAGCTCGGCGGCAACGCCTCCGCCGCGCTGCACGCCGCGTTGACCGCCGGGGTGGTCATGCTGGCCTGCGAGCAGGTCGGTGGGGTCCAGGAGATCCTGTCGCGGACCACGACCTACGCCCGCGAGCGGGTGCAGTTCGGTCGGGCCATCGGTTCGTTCCAGGCCGTCAAGCACAAGCTCGCGGAGATGCTGGTCGCCTCCGAATCGGCCCGCTCCGCCGCCTACCACGCGGCCCGCATGCTGGCGGCGCACGAGATCGAGGAGCTGCGCATCGCCGCGCCGCTCGCGAAGGCCTACTGCTCGGACGTCTACGAGAAGGCCAGCGCCGACTCGATCCAGCTGCACGGCGGGATCGGGTTCACCTGGGAGCACGACGCGCACCTGTACTTCAAGCGCGCCAAGTCCTCCAAGCTGCTGTTCGGCTCGCCCAAGCACCACCGTGCGCTGCTGGCGGACGTGCTCGAGCTGTGAGTTCCGCCCGCACGGCGAGCTCCGCGCTGAACGCACCGGCGGCACCCACGACCGATCGTGGGCGCCGCCGGCGCGAGGCGGTGCTGGATGCCGCCGAGCAGCTGTTCGTCGAGCGCGGCTTCCACGGCGTGTCCGTCGATGACCTCGGTGCGGCCGCCGGGATCTCCGGGCCGGGCCTGTACCGCCACTTCGCATCCAAGGACGCGCTGCTGATGGCGGTGCTCGACCGGATCTGGGATCGCCTGCGTCCGGCGGTCGAACAGCGCGATGCGGTCGATGCGGCCGCGGCGCTGGAACTGCTGCTGCAGGCACAGCTCGACCTCGCCTTCGAGCAGCCCGCCGCGCTGGTGCTGCTGGTGCGTGAGCTCAAGCACCTGCCCGACGACTACCGGGCGCTGGCACGACGCAATCACCGCCGGTACGTGGCGGCATGGGCGACCGCGATCGCCGCGGTGCGCACCGAGGTCGCCTCCGCCGAGGCGCATGCGCTGGCGTTGGCCGTGCACGGGCTGATCGACTCGGCCACGCTGCGGCGGCAGGCCATGCCCTCGGAGATGGGTGTCGAGGAGCACCGGGCGATGCTCGAACGGCTGTCCCGGGAGTTGCTCGCCGCACCCGTGTGAGTCGGCCCGACTGAGCTCTAAGCTGGCACGGCCCGCCCGTCGCCGACGCCGAAGAGCGAACCCACCGATGATCCCCGCTGAACTCCGTACGGCCGCAACCGACTGGCTCGACGGCGATCCCGACCCGACGACCCGCCAGCAGCTGCAGGACCTGCTCGACGATGGCGACGAGGCAGCACTCACCGACCACGTCGGCGCGGCACTCGCCTTCGGCACGGCCGGTCTGCGTGGCGCGGTCGGTCCCGGTCCCAACCGGATGAACCGGGCCGTGGTCATCCGCACCACCCGCGGCTTCGCGGACCACCTGCTGGCGACCACGCCCGACGCCGCCGAGCGGGGGGTCGTGGTCGGCTTCGACGCCCGCCACGACTCGGAGACCTTCGCCCGCGACGTCGTCGCGGTGTTCGCCGCCGCCGGCCTCAAGGTGGCGTGGTTCCCGAGTCCGCAGCCCACGCCGCTGGTCGCCTACGCCCAGAAGGCGATGGACGCCGTCGCGGCGGTGGTCGTCACCGCCTCGCACAACCCGCCGCAGGACAACGGCTACAAGGTCTACGGCGACGGGGCGGCCCAGATCGCGCCGCCCGTCGACGAGACCATCGCCACCGCCATCGCCGAGGTCGGTCCGGCCGCCGAGGTCCCGCGGGTGGACCTGCTCGGCTCCGAGTTGGTGACCCCGGTCAGTGGCGAGGTGGTCGACCGCTACTTCGCCGAGCTGCGCACGGCGCGCCCCGCCGTCGACGGTCCGGCGCTGACCCTGGCCTACACCCCGCTGCACGGGGTCGCCGGCCCGCACGTGCGCCGCGCCCTGGCCGACGCCGGCCACGACGATCTGCACGTGGTCGCGAGCCAGGAACAGCCCGACCCGGACTTTCCGACCGTGTCGTTCCCGAACCCGGAGGAACCCGGGGCGATGGACGCCCTGCTGGCACTGGCCGCCGACGTGGGCGCGGACCTCGCGCTCGCCAACGACCCCGACGGTGACCGCCTCGCCGTGGCGCTCCCCTCTCCGGACGGCAGCGTCCGGCCACTGACCGGCAACCAGATCGGGGTGCTGCTCGCCGACCATCTCCTGCGCGGAGCCGAGGTCGACCGTCCGCTGATCGTCTCCTCGATCGTGTCCACGCCGATGGTGCACGCGGTCGCGGCTGCCCACGATGCCCGCTCCGAGGTCACCCTGACCGGTTTCAAGTGGATCTGGGCCGCCGCCCGCGATCTCGAGCGTGCCGATCAGCGCACCGTGGTCTTCGGGTTCGAGGAGGCGCTCGGCAGCTCCGTCGGCAACGTGGTGCGCGACAAGGACGGCATCGGCGCGGCGGTCGCGTTCGCGGACCTGGTCCGCAGCCTCAAGGCCGAGGGCCGCACCGTGGCCGACCGGTGGGCCGAGTTGTGTGTCGCCCACGGGCTGTGGGTCAGCGACCAGCTGGCGGTGACCCGCCCCGGTGCCAGTGGCGCGAACGAGATCGCCGCGGCCATGGCGTCACTGACCGATCGTGTGCCCGCCGAGTTGGCCGGTCACCGGGTGACCGCCAGTACCGACTACCGAACCGGTGCGGACCAGCGGCCGCCGTGGTTGGCTGTGCACGACCTCGTCGCGCTGGAACTCGAGGACGGTCGTGCCATGATCAGGCCCTCCGGGACCGAACCCAAGTGCAAGATCTACATCGACCTGCGCGCCGAGGTCACCGCCGACAGCGACATCGACGCCCGGACCGACGAGTTGCGTGAGGAGGCCGCCGCGGTCGCCACCGCGTTGGCCGCCCACGTCGGCCTCGCCTGACACGGCTCACCACCCGGATCCGCCGCCGGAGTACGCACCACCCACCGAGGAGAACCACGATGCCCATCGCCACACCGGAGCAGTACGACGACATGCTCGACCGCGCCAAGGCCGGCGCGTTCGCCTATCCCGCGATCAACGTCACCTCGTCGCAGACGCTGCTCGCCGCCCTGCGCGGATTCGCGGAGGCCGAGTCCGACGGCATCGTGCAGGTCTCGACCGGTGGGGCCGCCGCCTGGTCGGGGTTCAGCGTCAAGGACATGGTCGTCGGCGCGACCGGGTTCGCGGAGTACGCCAAGGTCGTCGCGGAGAAGTTCGACGTCACCGTGGCGTTGCACACCGACCACTGCCCCAAGGACAAGCTCGACGGCTTCATGCGGCCGCTGGCCGAGATCTCCAAGGAGCGGGTCGCCCGGGGCGAGGCCCCGCTGTTCA
>CAYTLZ010000271.1:0-3916 GCA_964438785.1 uncultured Actinomycetota bacterium
CCGTGATGCTGCTGCTCTCCTCGTTGGTGGGAGCGGGGCTCGCTGCCCGGTGGGGGCCGCGGAGCGTGGTACGCGTCGGCCTGCTGACGATCCTTCTCGCAACCCTGGCGGTACTCAACGTCATCGGTCCCACGCTGGCCGGCGCTTCGTTCGCGATCGCGATGGGATTGCTCGGAACGGGGATGGGACTGGTCGCCTCACAGCTCGGCAACGTCGTGCAGTCTTCGGTCAGCGACACCGCGCGCAGCGAGGCAGGTGGCCTGCAGTTCACCGCACAGAACCTCGGAGCCGCCCTGGGAACCGCACTGATCGGTGCCGTGGTGCTGGGCTCGCTCACCGGCACCCTGGCCACGACCATCGCTGCGGACGACCGACTCGAGCCGGTGTTGCGGGACCGCGCGGCGGTGCAGGTCAGCGCCGGCGTCCCGTTCGTCGACACCGACACCGTTCGCGATGCCCTCGAGGATGCAGGGCTCGACGACGATCAGGTTGCCGCACTGGTCGAGGACTACGCCGACGCACAGCTCGTCGGCCTGCGCACAGCACTGCTCGCGGTCACCGGACTGGCCCTGGCTTCGCTGGCAGTCACCAGCCGCCTGCCTCGCCGGGTGGATGAGCTCACGGACGGCGACGGTCGTGACGGGCCGTCGGGCGTGCGAGCAGACCCCGGGAACCGATCGCCGAGCCACCCTCCCGGTGACGACCGCAGCGTCTGACCGACGAGGTCCGCGCGTCGCTGCCCGGCAGCAACTCCGCTGACCATCGTCCGTCCCCCGGACATGCCAGTCGACCGCGCCGGGCTATCGATCGGTGACCCGGCAGGCCGACTCAGGCGGGCAGATCCTCGGGTGTGTCCGGAGCGATCGCCGTCTTCTTCGGTGCGTCGACGAGTCACCAGGCCCCTGCACCGACGGCAGCGCCCCCAACGGGAACACGATGAACGCCCATAGCTGCACGAGAGCGTCCCCGCCAGCGAACACGGCGACCGCGATGCTGCGCGCCGGGTTCACCGAGGTGTTGGTCACCGGGATGCTGACCAGATGGATCAACGTGAGGGTCATCCCGACCGTGAGCCCACCAGCCGCTGCCGGGAAGTCGCGCCTCGTGGTACTGAGCACGACGAAGACAAGGATGGCCGTCATGGCGACCTCGGTGACCACCATCGCCCCGAACCCGAACGCACCCGGTGACAGCGCACCCCAGCCGTTGACCGCGAAGTTGGCGGCATCCGGGGTGAAGCCACCCGAGGCCCCGGCCGCGACGACCCAGATCAGGAACCCTGCGAGGACCCCGCCCAGCAACTGACCGGCAACGTAGCCACCAGCCTTCCGTGCCTCGAGCTCGCGTGCCAGGATCAGGCCAAGGGTGACTGCAGGGTTGATGTGGCAGCCCGAGATGTTGCCGATCGCGTACGCCATCACCAGCAGTGCGAGACCGAAGGACAGCGACACTCCCACGACCCCGATCGACCCATCGCCGAAGAACCCACCGGTCGCGAGCACCGCACTCCCCGGCCCTGCGAACACCAGCACGAAGGTCCCGATCGCCTCCGCAGCGAAGATCCGCCGTGCACTCACCTCAACCATGCCGGCACCTCCCGATGGCCTTCGCTGGTCTCCGGCCTGCACCCACATGGGCACGGCCAGCGGCGGTCAGCCCTGCTCGAGCGACCCTGCCGAGAGCCGTTCATCGGTCAGCTCGGCTGCGGCCACTGCCACGCCCTGTTCGGTGCTCAGGAACCCCGAGAACGTGGTCTGGCCATCCGGTGAGGACGCAACGCGGGCGCCCAGGGCCGCCGTGCCGTCCTCCGTCAGCGTGAAGGCGACGTTGCCGCCCGCCTCGAGCTGCTCGACGATGTCCGCACGGAGCTCTTCCATGACCAGCCGGGCCTCGGCGGCCTGCAGCTCCTGACGAAGCTGCTCCACCCAGGTGTGCTCGACCGCCGCGATCAACACCGACGAGCCAGGCGGCAGTTCCTCGCCGATGCCGAGCAGTTCGGTCTTGAACGGGGCGCTCCGCAGGCGACCCGACAGCCCACCGAGCACCCCACCTCCCGCGGCGGCCCAGCCCACCGGACCGGCCATGACACCGATCAGCGCGCCGACGACCCCGCCGGTGAGCAGCCCGCGACGTCCACGATGCTTGGCGTTGGTCACCTTCAGTTCGCCGTCGGAAGCCTTGGACACGGCGGCAGCGTCGATGATCCCGACGAGTCCCGCCCGGCGACCCTCCTTGAGCTCTGCCAGCCGTCGTCCGGCTTCGTCCTGGTCGCTGTACGCGGCGATGATGACTTGGATCGGACCTGCCATGTTCGTCCCTCGGGTCGTTGTCGTCGTTGTTGGCATCAGGTGCGGTCCGGGCTCGGGGCGTCGGGGTCACCGGTCCCGCTGGTGCCCGGCGTCAGCAGCTCGCGGCCACCGGCGTTCCGCCCGAACGGTGCCGCGACCCCGAGGGCGACACCGAGCGCCCCGAGCACGAACGGCGCGATCCACCAGAGGATGCCGTCGAGAGCGATCGCACCCGCTCCGAACAGGGTCGCCGCGCCCGCGAGACCGGCAAGTACTCCGACGAGCAGTCCGACGAGCGGCCGTCCGCGCCCCCGGGGTCCAGCACGGCCGGCGGCGATGGTCGCGCTCAACAGAAGCAGCGTGGCGAGGAGCGACCCGATCGTGAGCCCATCGAAGGTTGGCCCCGCGACGGCCACCGCTCCCGCGATCCGGCACGTGTCGTCGCCGAACGCAACGTCGAGGTCCAACGGCACCGCACCACTCCCCCGTGGGATGACAGCTGGAAGCGTGTACGACTCGGTGGCGTCGACCTCGGCCGTGCTGGACTGACCGGACCACGAGACGATGGGCCAGCTGCCGAAGGCGTGCCGCCCCCGGAGCTCACCGCGGTAGGCGACGGCCGCCTCGGATGGTGCACGGTCGAAACTGCCTTCGATCTGGGCGGTGCCGCTCTCGGCGATCACGGCTGGCGCCGCCGCCGAGCGGTCGGCGTCGGTGACGAACTCACCGTCGATCGTGACGGTTCCGGTGCAGGAGCCCTCCACCACCTCTGCGCTCGCCGCCATGAGCGGAACCATCATTACCACGAGAACAACCGAAACGAGCATGAACAGGTGCGGGACCGGGTACGTGCGAGAGTGGCGACGAGTCATGGTTGACCTGCGAGTAGTTGCGGACGATGGCGACTGCCGGTCGTTTTCGGAAGACAGCCCCGCACCCGACGAAGACCGACGCCGGGTACATCATTTGCCGGCGAACGCTACGGACGAGGGACGTAGCCCACGTCACCCAGACCGGGTGAAACCACGCACAGCCACTCGCGACGCTGCCAGGCCTGAAGGGCCCGTATCCCGAGGCAACCAGGCCCCACGGTGTCAGAGCAGTTTCTGCTCGGTGGCCGCGTCCGCCGGCACGGACGTGCGCGAGGATCTGCAGGAACGTGTTTCACCCGTTTCGGGTGATTGCCCCGCTCTGATTCGAAGCGAGGGTCACGGCGACCTATCGGGGTGCCGTGGATGGAGGCGAAGACCTCCGTCGACGCGAGCCGACCCGGTTGCAGGTCCGGCAACGGCGAACGTTGCGCCACCGCTGGTGGTGCTGAGTCCCATGCTGACCCACACGGGCTCGCGTCACGGTCGGACCTCCTCGGCGCCGCCCCGGCAGCCGCATGATCGACCGACCCGCGGCGAGACACGAGGCAGATGCATTGGACGAGAACGGAACCTCCCGCCCGACAGACAGCCACACGGCAGAAGGCACGGAGGCTGTTCAGCAACGGGTCGAGCTCGATGCCGAAGAAACGGTCGCGCTGCTCGACACCCTCCAGGACGTGGCCATTCTGGCCATCGATCGTGATCTGCGCTACGTCGCCGCGGGCGGCACCGGGCTCGTCCAGGTGGGCTGGAACA
>CAYTLZ010000272.1:0-3847 GCA_964438785.1 uncultured Actinomycetota bacterium
CGGTGGCCTCGACCGCTTCCGCGGCGGTGGCGTAGACCGGGACACCCAGCTCCTCCCAGGTCGTGCCGCCCTTCTTCGGGTGCACGCCGGCGACGACGTTGGTGCCGTAGTCCTGGTTGCGCTTGGCGTGGAAGGTGCCCTGGGAGCCGATGCCCTGGACGACCACCGTGGTGTTCTCGTCGATGAAGAGGCTCCTGGCTGCTGGATCCGTGTCTGGTGCGCCACCGCGGGCGCGTCGGCGTGACCGGGTCGGTCGGCTCAGGCGTTGGCGGCCAGGTCGACGGCCGTCGCGGCGGCTTCCTGCATCGTCGCCGCGGCGACCACGTTGGGCAGGGCCGCCTCGTTGAGGATCCGACGGCCCTCCTCGGCGTTGGTGCCATCGAGCCGCACGACGAGCTTCTGCGGGAAGTCGCCCAGGCGCGAGGTCGCCTCGATGATGCCGTTGGCGACCTCCTCGCCACGCGTGATACCGCCGAAGATGTTGATGAACACGCTCTTGACCTTCGGGTCCTTCAGCACCAGACCCAGCGACTCGGCCATGGCGTCGGCCGACGCACCACCGCCGACGTCGAGGAAGTTCGCCGCCCGGCCGCCGTTCTGCGCGACGACGTCGAGGGTCGCCATGACCAGACCGGCACCGTTGCCGAGCACACCCACCTCGCCGTCGAGCTTGACGTACTGGATGCCCTTGGCCTTCGCCTCGGCCTCGAGCGGATCGTCGGCGTCGATGCCCTCGATCTTCCATTCCTCGTAACCGTCGTGGCGGAACGCGGCGTTGCCGTCGAGCGTCACCTTCGAGTCGAGCGCGATGACCGAGTCGTCGGGCCGACGGATCAGCGGGTTGATCTCCGCCAGCGTGGTGTCCTCCGCCCGGTAGGCCCCGAACAGCGCGACGAGCAGGTCGGTCGAGCCCTCACGGACCTCGGCCGGGAAGTCGGCCTGGGCGATCACCTCGGCCGCGACTGCGCGCGGCAGACCGTCGACGGTCTCGTCGTGGGTCAGCGACCGCTTGACGACCGCGTCCGGATTGGTGCGGTTGACCTCCTCGATGTCGACCCCGCCCTCCTTGGAACAGATGATGAGGTGGCCCTTGTTGACCCGGTCGTGCATGACCGCGAGGTAGTACTCCTCGCTGATGTCGGAGGCGGGCTCCACCCAGACCACGTTGACGACGTGGCCCTTGATGTCGAGCCCGAGGATCGCCTCGGCGTTCTCCTTCGCGGCCTCGACCGACGGGGAGAACTTGACCCCACCGGCCTTGCCACGGCCACCGGTCTTCACCTGGGCCTTGACCATGACGGCGTCCGCACCGTCGGCGATGAACCGCTCGGCGGCGGCCACGACCTCCTCGACGGTGCGGCAGGCCGCCCCGGGAGGCGGCACGGGAACGCCGTTGCGGCCGAACAGTTGCTTGCCCTGGAACTCGACCAGGTCCATCGAGGTGTCCTTGCGTCGGAGATGTGGTGGTGGGTCGTGTCGTGCGCGTGCGGGGCGTGCGGAGCGTGGCTGACGGCTATGGCGGCGAGGGTGCTCGGCGGCGTGAGCGGCATCGGTCGGCGGCGTCCGCCGGGTCAGACGCGCTCGGGGACGTTGGCGGCGACCCAGTCGGTGATGGTCTTCATCGGCGTCCCCGGCGTGAAGATCGCCGCGACGCCCCGTGCCTCGAGCTCCCGGATGTCGGCGTCGGGGATGATCCCTCCGCCGAACACGATGACGTCGTCGGCCCCCTCGGCCGCGAGCAGCTCGACGACCTTGGGGAACAGCGTCATGTGCGCACCCGAGTGGATGGAGAGGCCGATGGCCTGTGCATCCTCCTGCAGGGCGGCGGCGACGATCTGTTCCGGGGTCTGGTGCAGGCCGGTGTAGATCACCTCCATACCCGCATCCCGCAGCGCACGGGCGACGACCTTCGCGCCGCGATCGTGCCCGTCGAGGCCGGGCTTCGCGACGACCACGCGGATGGCCATGCTGCTCCCGTTCTGGCCGGGTGATGTTGGTTGCCGAGGCTAGTCGGGGGCACCTCGGAACCGCCAAGCGGGCGGACGCCGTCGCGACACCGCTCGGTACCGTGCACGCCACGATGAGCGATCCTGGCACTCCGTCCGACGCACCGAAGCGGGACGACGACCTCGAGTTCGGCCCGTCCGGCTACCTGCCGGAGCGGGCGTCCAAGCGCGCCCGCAAGATCGTGCTGCGCGCACCGCTCGGGGCGCAGTGGATCGTGGCGTCGGTGGTCGCCGGGGTCGCGGTCGTCGTGGCGGGCGTGTGGTTCCTGGTCACCGCCGGTGATCCACCGCCCGAGCCGTGGGTCGCGGTCGGCACGGTCGATCAGTTGCCCGCCTCGGAGCCGGCGACCGCGGTCGATGCGCTGATCGTGCGCGCCGGCGGGCGGATCCGGGCCTTCGCGGAGGCGACCGACGTGCGCTACTGCGAGCCGTCCAACCGGCTCGAGAGCCCGGACGGTCGGGTGTGGTCGCTCACCGGCCGGGGGTTCGGCACGGACTCGCTCGCCGAACATCCGACCCTCACCCAGGACGGCATCGCCTACGTCGATCCGACCCGGATGAGCCCCGGGCCCGACCCGGACCCGGAGACCGTCGAGCCCGGCTGCGCCTGACCGGGCCTGCCGGCTGCGGCTGCTCAGGCGTCGGCGACCTCGCCGGTGGTCGCCAGCCCGGTTTCAGGCGTCGGCGACCTCGCCGGTGGTCGCCAGCTCGTCGAGCCGCTCGAGCGTGGCCTCCATGCCCTTGCGGTTGCGCTCCGGAAAGCCAGCGAGCTCCAAGGGCAGCTTGAGCTTCGCGGTCGACCAGTCGAAAGTCTCGGTCACCTCGGTGCCGCCCTCGACATCGCGGAACTCGTAGCGCCAGCGATGACCGGACATGTGCCGCCAGGCGATCTTCGCGCCCTCCTCGAACTCCACGACCTTGTTCGTGATCTTGTAGGCCGCCCCCTGCTTCATGTCCATACCGAAGGTGGTGCCCTCGGCCAGCCGGTCGGGCAGGCCGTCGGGGCGCGTGCCCGTCACGGTGCCCGACCCGTCGATCACCGGGTGCATCGAGGGGTCGGCGACGATGTCGAACAGGGCTTGACGGTCGGCGGCGATGACACGCTGTGCCGACACCTTGCGTTGCTTGGCCACGAGAGATCCTCCACGGATGGTCGATACCGGCACGAACGAGGCCGGATGCATCACCGTCCGTTCGGGGCCGTTCCCGGCTCTGGCTGCCCGGGCGGCCAAGGCGATGGCCGGACCCGATGCGGGTCCGGCCATCACCGGCTCGTGCGAGAACCTGTCACCGGCAACAGCACCACGCACCCACGCCCGGCCAATCGACCGAGCCGCCCTGGCAGTCGACGCGAACCTGTCGCACGCAACAGCTTCACGTGCCCCTTCGACCGTACGTCTGAGCCGTACCTCGTCGGTACTGCCGACCCGTACTTCTTCAGCCGACCTTGACCAGCGGCGCGTAGGCGAGCACCAGGTGCTTGCGGCCGTGCTCGTCGAAGTCGACGGTCGCCTCCGCACGCTCGCCCTCGCCGGTGAGTTCGCGCACGGTGCCGGACCCGAACTTGGTGTGCATGACCGCATCGCCGACGTGGAACTCGGTCCCACCGATCGACAGGACCTCGGCATCACGGACCCGACGTGCGGCGGACCCGGCCCGCGACGCGCCGTGCACCGCCACGAGCTCCTCGGGCACGTCGTCGAGGAAGCGTGACGGCGGGTTGTAGGACGTGCCGCCCCACAGCGTCCGATGATCGGCGTGGGTGAGGAACAGCCGATCCTGCGCCCGGGTCATGCCGACGTAGGCGAGCCGGCGCTCCTCCTCGAGCTGCTCCGGCTCCG
>CAYTLZ010000273.1:0-3843 GCA_964438785.1 uncultured Actinomycetota bacterium
CGACCCGACCGGGCGCGTGCACCGCGGTGTGGGCGGCGTCCGCGGCGTCCATCACCGGGCGTAGATCCGCGGCACGGGCGCACAGGAAGGCCTCCGCCGCACCGCGGCCGGCGCCGGTCGCCAGCGACCGCCAGCGCGCGAGGCCGAGGCACGCCTCGAGGTCGAAGGCCAGCCCGGCGGTGGCGTGCGCCCGCAGCGCGGCCCGCTTGCGGGCCAGCGTCGGGGTGATGTCGAACACGTGGGTCGGGGCGGGGATCGGCGTGTGGGCCTCGTAGCCGTAGACGGTCGTGTCGACCGCAGCGGCGGTGACCAGGGCGCGCGTCACCGCCCGGTGGTCGGCGTGGGCCTCCAACGGCCACGGCGCGAACACCGCGTCCGGTGCCTCGGCGTCCAGGATGCGCCTCACCGCCGCGACGAGTGGTGCCGATGCCCGGGGCAGCCCGCCGTCGGGCAGGCCCAGGGTCACCGGGGGACCGACCCCGAGCTGGGTGCAGGCCAGTGCCAGTTCGTGGCGGCGCTGCTCGGCGGTGCGCCGCGGGCCGTGCGGTGAGCCGATCGTCGCCTCACCGTCGGTGACCGCGACGACCGTCACCCGGGTGCCCGCCGCGGCGAGCCGGGCGATCGTCCCGCCACAGCCGATGGTCTCGTCGTCCGGGTGCGGGGCCAGGACGACCACCCGGCGCAGCGGCGGCAGCACCAGCACCGGTCCCGACCCGTGCAGGGTGGACGCCGCTGTCACGGCGGTGTGCAGCGCGGTGGTGGTGAGCCGGGGGCGCAGTCGGGCCGCGGCACGGGTCAGCAGACCCGCGGTGATCATTGGGCGATGGCGATCGGCGGCTGGGCCCGATGGCGCAGCAGCATCCGGCTGACGGTGTCCTCCCACGGGTAGACCGCAGCCCGGCGCACGGCCGCCGCCCGGCGGATCGCGGGATCGATGCCCCGCAGTGCGAGCACGGCGTCGGCGACCTCCGCGGGTGCGGGGAACGCGGTCGCCCCGGCGGGCGTGACGGTCGGGGTCTGGTCGTGCATGCCCAGCAGCTCGCGCACGGCACCCGTGGTCGGGGCGACGATCGCGGTGCCGCAGGCCAGGGCCTCCAGCGGGGCGAGTCCGAACGCTTCCTGGGGACAGGTGACGATCACGAGGTCGGCGTCGGCGATGCGTCCGGCGACCTCGTCGGGGGTGCGGTGCCCCAGCAGGCGGACGGGCAGCTGCCCGGCGCGGTACTCGATCCGGGGTCGCATCGGCCCCTCACCGACGAGGTCCAGGCGATGGTCGACACCTCGACGTCGCAGTTCGGCACTGAGATCGAGGGCGAGCAGGGGGTTCTTCTCGGCGGAGAGTCGTCCGACGGCCAGCAGTCGCAGCGGTCCGCCCTCGTGCAGCGGCCGGGTGCGGCGTTCCGGGCGGAACCGGTCGTGGTCCACACCGAGCGGGATGATCCGGGCCCGCGGGTCGCCACCGAAGCCGGCGGCGCTGTAGCCGCTGGTGACCACGACCCCGTCGGTGGTTGCCAGCAGCCGACGATTGGCCAGCCGCTCGACGGGGCCGGCGAGCGGGCCGAGATGCCCGAACGTGCGCAGGCTGGTCGCCAGGCGTTCGTGGACGATGACGGTGGCGGGGATGCCGCGCTCCCGCGCCCACCGGGCGACCCACGCCAGGGTGAAGCGGTCGTGGATCTCGATCGCGTCGGGGCGCAGGTCCTCGAGTGTGGCCGCCACCAGCGCCCGGTCGGTCAGGACCCGGTAGCCACCCGACCCGTGCACGACCCGGCCGGGCAGTTCGATGAAGCGTGTGCCCTCGGCCCGCAGCTCGAGCGACGCCCGGGCTGCCGGCACGATCACCGCGCGCCGATGGCCACGGCGTCGATAGCCGCGACCGAGCTGGTCGAGCACCGTCCGGATCCCACCCGAGGTGGCGTGGGCGAAGTTGGCCAGCTGCACGATCAACATGGCGGACCTCCGGCAGGGCCCCGAGCGCGGGGCATGGGTTCAGGCCGCCGCACGGATCACCTGCGGCCTGCGCACGGCGTCGTAGTGCGCCTCCAGTTCGTCGACGACCACGCGCCACGAGCGGGGTGCCACGTCCGCGCGGGCCGCGAGCGACGCGCGGTGGCGGCCGGTGGTGTCGTGCACGAGTCGCTCCACGGCGCGCACGAGCTGGTCGGGCTCGTCGGGGTCGAACAGCAGCCCGTTGCGTCCCGGCTCGACGAGATCGAGGAGCCCGCCGGCAGCGGCGGCGACCACGGGCACACCGGACGCCAGTGCCTCCTGGGCGGCCTGGCAGAAGGTCTCGTGCCGGCCGGGATGGACGAACACGTCGAGGTCGGCGTACGCCTGCGACAGCGCGCCGGCGTCGAGCCGGCCGGTGAACCGGGCACCGCGCAGGCGGCGTTCGAGGCGGGCGCGTTCCGGGCCGTCGCCGACGATGACGAGTTCGGTGCCCGGCAGCCCGATCAGCCCGCGGAGCAGCTCGAGTCGCTTCTCGGCGGCCAGGCGACCGACGTAGCCGATCCGGACCCGACGGACCCGGTCGGTGGCGGGGCGCACGCGGTGGGCCGGGGCGAAGGCGTCGGTGTCGACGCCGCGGCCCCACCGGTGGACCCCGGTGAAGCCGTTGGCGCGCAGGTCGGCGACCGCGGCCCGCGACGGGGCGAGGGTCCGGTCGGCGTGGGCGTGGACCCGACGCAGGTAGCGCCACAGCGGGGTGGCGGCGGCACCGAGGTGGTACTGCGTGGCGAACCCGGCGAGGTCGGTCTGGTAGACGGCCACGGTCGGCAGTCCGAGGTCGTGGGCGATCACCGCACCGCGTGCGCCGACGAGCGCCGGCGAGGCCAGGTGCACGACGTCGGGCGCGAGGTCGGTCAGCGCGCGGCGCAGCGCCGGACCCGGGATCCCGAGCGGGAAGTCGCGACACAGCGGCAGCGGCACGGCCGGTAGCCGGACGACCGGGATCGGGCCGTGGTGATCGGGGCCGGGACCGGGCGCGATGATGCCGACCGTGTGGCCGCGGGCGGTCAGCTGCTCGGCGACCATCCGCACCGAGCGGCTGACGCCGTTGACCTGAAGCAGGAACGACTCCGCGATGATCGCGATGCGACGGCTCATCGGGTGAGCGGTGCGCGGGTCGCGGGCGCGGCAGTCGCGACGATCCGCGCCAGGGTGACGCGTTCCACGGGGACGCCGAGCAGCGCGGAGAAGGTGGCGCTCGGCTGGCGGTGGATGATCGCCGAGCCGGCCCGTTCGATCGCAGTCAGGGAGCGGCCGGGCGGCACGTTCATCTCCGCGTACCAGCCGGGCAGTCCGGCGGTGCGTACCAGCTCGTCCATGGCCAGGGCGAGTGCCCGACCGGTCCGTCCCGCCCGTGCGGTGCGCACCAGGTTGACGTGGGCGTGCGCCGGGACCGGCGGTCGCGGGGCGTGGCGGACACTGCGCCAGCCGTCGTGCAGCCGGGCGCGGACGAACGCCGCGGCGGCACCGTGCAGCCGGCCCGCGGCCGCATCGCGGATGCACACCGTCAACCACCGGGCGACCGCGCGGCGCAGCCAGCGGCGGTGGGCGGTCTCGTCGAGACAGGCCAGCAGGTAGCCGACCACCTCGCCGTCACGTTCGGCGAGCAGCACCGTGCCGTGGGTCAGGTACCAGTCGAGGCAGAGGCGCTCGTAGGCGTCGAACAGACCGGCGGGCAGCTCCGTCGGCAGGGCGGCGCCGACCACGAACGTGGCACGGAAGATCCGTCGGACGGCGGCGCGGTCCCGCGGGTCGCGGCCATCCCCCGGGCGCAGGTGGGTCGTCGCGGTGGGTGCACCGCCGATGCGCAGGTCGTCGGTCGGGAGGACGTCGGTC
>CAYTLZ010000274.1:0-3832 GCA_964438785.1 uncultured Actinomycetota bacterium
GAGATCCTGATGGTGGACGAGGCCCTGTCCACCGGCGACGGGGAGTTCAAGGACCGCTCGGACGCCCGGATCCGCGAGATGATCGGCGAGGCCGGCACCGTGTTCCTTGTCAGCCACTCGCTGAAGTCGATCACCGACGTGTGCACCCGGGTGCTGTGGCTCGACCACGGTCGGCTCATCGCCGACGGTGACCCGGAGTCGGTGGTCGGGGCCTACCAGGCCCACGTGGACAAGCTCAAGGCGGCCAACCGTCGCAAGCGCAAGGCCAAGGTGGAGAAGGCCGCGAAGGCCGAACAGGCGCGCGCGGAGGGGGCCGGCGATGTCGGCCCCGACACCGGCACCGAGCGCCGGGCGGGCTGAGCGATGCTGCCGCCGCTGCCCGCCGCCTCGGCGGTGACGATCAGCGTGGTCATCCCGGCCCGCAACGCCGGATCGACGCTGGCCGCCGCCGTGGCTGCAGCCCTGGCGCAGCAGCCGGCGCCCGACGAGGTGGTGATCGCCGTCGGCCCCTCTGACGATGACACCATCGAGGCGGCAGGACGGCTCTCGGCGGCGCATCCCGGCCGCATCCGTGTGGTCGACAACCCCTCCGGGCGCACCCCCGAGGCGCTCAACGCCGCGATCGCGGCGGCGACCGGCCAGGTCATCGCCCGGGTGGACGCCCACTGCGTGCTCCCACCCGGTTACCTCGCCGCCGCCCTGGAGACGCTGCGGGTGTCGGAGGCCGGCAACGTCGGGGCCGTGCAGTACCCGGTCGCCGACGACGGGTTCGCCCGGGCCGTGGCGCTGGCGATGCGCTCACCGCTGGGCACAGGCGGGGCCAGCTACCGGGGCAGCGGTGACGCCGGACCGGTGGACACCGCCTACCTCGGGGTGTTCCGCCGTCAGGCCCTGGAGGCGGTCGGTGGGTACGACCCGGTGTTCACGCGCAACCAGGACGCCGAGCTGAACCTGCGGCTCGCGCGCGCCGGCTACCCGGTCTGGATGGATCCGCGCATGGTCGTGGCGTACCGGCCGCGCGGCAGCGTCGCTGACGTGGCGCGCCAGTACCTCGGCTACGGCCGGTGGCGACGGCACACGGGACGCACCCACCCCGGCTCGCTGCGGCCCCGCCAACTCATCCCACCCGCTGCGGTGATGGCGGTCGTGGCTGCAGCGGGCGTCAGCGTGCTCGCCCGCGATGGCCGGCCCCTCGCGGTGGTCGGCGGCGGCTACCTCGGTGCGGTGACCGGGGGTGGGCTGGCCGCCGCGCCGCGGTGGCGGGACGCACCGGCCGTGGCCCTGGCGCTGGCGACGATGCACGCCAGCTGGGGGGTGGGCTTCCTCGTCGGGCCTCCCCGGGACGGGCGGGCCTGCCGGTGACCATCGCGCTCCTGCTCGCGACCACCGCGGACACCTCGGGTGGCCCCGCGGCGCTGCTGCCGGGGGATGGCGGCTCGGCGCTCGGTGCCCTGGTGTCCACGGCCGACGCCGCCGGCTGCGAGGAGGTCGTGGTGCTCACCCGTGCGGCCTGGGCGGAGGCGGTGCGCGAGCAGCTGGGGGCCGCGTCCGGCGACGACCGGGCGGTGGCACGGGTCGGGGTGGTGTCCGCCGAGGACGGTGCCGAGGAGCGTGCGCGCACCCTGGAGGTGCTGGAGCGTGCGGGCGACCGGGGGTGCGGGGTCGCCCTCGTACACGGGCACCTGATCGCTGACGAGGTGTCGTTGCTGCCGCTGCTCGACGGGCAGGGCGGCACGGCCGTCCTCGCCGCAGCGGTGCCGCGACCCCCGGGCCCGTCGCAGGACCCGGCCGCGCCGACCAGCGCCGCGGCGCAGCGTGACCTGACCGGTGCCGCGCACCGCACCGATCTCCACGTGGCGGGCATGGGGCACCTGCGAACCCTGCGCGGCCGGGTGGTCGCCGCCTCCTCACCGGACCACGCGCTGGTGTCGCCCACGGAGCACGCCCTGGGCGCGCTGGCGGTGCACGCGCGAGCCGTCGCGGACGCGTCCCGGCTGCTGCGGGCCCTGGCGGGGTCGCTCGGCGGGAGCGGGGACGCTGCGGACGGCGACGTGCAGGCCGGGCTGCTGGTCGCCCTGGTCCGCGGGGGCGTCCCGGTGACGGCCCGGCCACCCGCACGGGCCGGTGTGGCCACCCTCGCCACGACACCCGAGGTCGCACGCCGGGCGTCGGAGCAGCGGGCACAGGTCGATCACGACCGGGTGCTGCTGCAGGAGGCGGTCAAGCGCGAGGATGGCTTCTTCACCACCTTCCTCGTCAGCAGCTGGTCACCGCTGCTGGTACGGGCGGCACGCCACCTCGGCCTGCGCCCCGACACCGTGACCTGGCTGTCGATGGCGCTCGGCGTGCTGGCTGCCACCGCCTTCGCCGTGGGGCTGACCGCCTGGTCGGCGCTCGGAGCGGTGCTGCTCTACCTCGCCTTCGTCCTGGACTGCGTCGATGGGCAGTTGGCCCGCACGATCCGTCGGTTCTCCGCCCGCGGTGCCTGGCTCGACGCGATGTTCGACCGTGGCAAGGAGTACGTCGTCTACGGCGGACTGGCGGTCGGGGCGGTGCGCGGTGGGGACGAGGCCGGGGTGTGGTTGCTCGCGGGCGCCGCGCTGGCGCTACAGACCATGCGACACACCCTGGACCTCGCGTACGCCGCCCAGCAGGCAGCCGACGTCGAGCGGCTGGTCCGCCGTGACCTGGCCGACCCGCAGGATCCGGGGCCGAGCTTCTGGGAGGTGGGGCACGGCGGGTCCGGGAGGTCGACCGGTGACGGCACAGCGGCCGGGGCTGGCGCTTCGGCCGGGTCGGGTGCTGCGGCCGGCCCCGGTGCTGCGGTAGCGGGGCAGGCCAGCCGGGCCTCGCTGCCGCGACGGGTGATCCTGGCGCTGCGCCGGGCGGAGGGGGTGGCCGTCCTGAAGTGGGCGAAGCGCATCGTGGTCCTGCCCATCGGTGAGCGCTTCGCGCTGATCGGTGTGCTCGCGATCGTCACCACGCCGCGGGTGCTGTTCCTGGTGCTGCTGGTCTGGGGTGGGCTGGCCACGCTGTACACCGCCGGCGGCCGTGTGGTCAGGTCAGTGGCGTGAGCGCGACGGACCCCATCCCTGCGTGGTTGCGCCCGCACCGTGACCTCGGCCCCCTGGAAGGGGTGCTGTCACGACCGGTCCGGCTCCCCGTCCCGCAGGTGGTCGGCGCCGCGGTGGCAGCGCTGCTGCTCGTGGTGCCTGCGGTCGCTCGGACGCTCGATGCCGGGGCGGACGCCCTCGGGGTGCCGGGGCAGGTGGCGAGCCCGGTGGGACCGGTCTGGATCTGGGCAGCGGTGGCGGTGGCAGTGGCGACCGTGGCGATGGCCGGCCGGAGCCTGCGGCGGCTGGACTGGCCGCTGCCTGCCCTGCTCAGGGCCGTCGAGTACGGCACGGTGCTGCTGCTGACCGGTGCCAGCCCGTGGGCGTACCTGCTGTTGGCGGTGCTCGCCGCCCATCACTACGGCATCGTCTACCGTGTGCGGCTGTCGGGCACGGGGTCACACGGGTGGCTGTCCCTGCTGGCAGGTGGTTGGCCGGTGCGCTGCGCCGTGGTGGTGGTCGCCGCGGCGACGGCGACCCTGGAGGTGGTGGTGCCGACGCTGGTGCTGCTGCTGGGACCGCTGGTCGCCACCGACGCGCTGGTGAGCTGGCGCCACCTCGGACGGTGACCACCCCCGGGCGGCACGCCACCCGGCCGCTGTCGCCCACCCCCGCCCACTCCCGCCCACCCCCGCCCACCCCCGCCATCCGATCCGCCCCCGTTGACCAGGAGCCCCACATGCACGGCATCGTGCTCGCCGCAGGCGGCGGGACCCGCC
>CAYTLZ010000275.1:0-3824 GCA_964438785.1 uncultured Actinomycetota bacterium
GAGATCCTTGGCTACGACGGGCACGGGGTGCCGTCCTGATGGTGATCGACACCTCCGCGTTGTTGGCGATCCTCCGGGACGAGCCCGAGCGGCGGCGGTTCAACGAGCGGATCGAGGCGGCGGCGACCAGCTGGCTGTCGACCGCGAGTCTCGTCGAGGCGTCCATCGTGATCGAGGCACGCTACGGGCCGCCGGGTCTGCTCGCCCTCGATCGCCTGATGGCCCCTGGTTCGTGGTGACGGGAGCACGCGGGTCGTACTGCGGACGGCGGTGGTGGGGAGGTTGTGCAGCGAGGTGACCACAGGACGGTCGTTTGGCTGCACGATGTCCGTCGGCGCCGCCCCGCCCGGCCCTGCCCGGCGCAGCGCTGGCCGACGAGGCCGGCGAGCAGCCGAGCTTCGTCGAGGTGGATGAGGCCCCGCCGCGCCTCGCCCACCCCGATGCTCGGGAGATCGAACTGCGTACCTCCGGCGCGCAGGGTGGCCCCTGGCCCGTGCTTGTGTGGGAGCCGATCGGCCGCGCGGAGACCGACGGCGTGACGTTGTACGCCGCCTCCGGCGACGTCTACTGGCGGTGGTGCGGGGAGGACGCTCAGGTCCGCGTCGGTGGCTTCCCCGAGGAGCCCGACCCCGACGCCGCACTGCGATGCAACCCGCATCCGGCCGGCGACGTCGTATCCTCGGCAGGCGCCCCGTGTGCGCCCGTCACCGGTACGGGCTGGTCATCGGGCGCGACGCCTCGCGGGGCGTGACCAGGGGATCGAGCCGCAGTGGACCACGCCAGACCCACCTCGTTGCCACCGCTCGGTGGCCGGGCGGCACGTGCCGTCGCGTCCGCGGTGGTGGTCGCCGTCCTGCTCTCCCTGCTCGTGGTCCCGGTGGTGCCGACCGGTGCCTGGGCCACGGAGGGCAACGCCGAAGCGGAGGGCGGCTCCGAAGCGGAGGGCGGCTCCGAAGCGGAGGACAGCCCCGAGGAGGAGGACAGCCCCGAGTCGGAGGGCGACGCCGAGGGAGAGGACACCCCCGAGGTCGAGGACGACCCGGGCGTTGACGGGCCACTACCGGCCCCGCCGACGGACACCACGGTCGCCTCCCGTGGCATCGACCGGGTCTGCCCGGCGCCGGAGGACGTCGCGGTCGAGGCTGCGGCGACCTTCGACGATGCCGGTTCCACCCACGGGGCAGCGATCGCGTGCGCCGTTGCCTACGGGCTGGTGGGCGGCTTCGGCGACGGGACGTACCGCCCGTCGGAGCCGGTGACCCGCGGGCAGACCGCTTCCGTGGTGGCCACGTGGCTCGAGCTGGCCACCGGCTTCCCGTTGGAGGTCCCGGACGAACCGCCCTTCGACGACCTGGGTCGGACCCACGGGGACGCGGTCGCCGCCCTGGCCGACATCGCGGTGCTGGGCGGCCGGAGTGACGGCACCTTCGCGCCCGACGAACCCCTGACCCGGGGACAGTTCACCGGCGTGGTCGCCCGAGCCATCAGCTACGCCGACGTGTTCTCCGTCTCCGGCCCGCTGCCACCGGCCCCGGTCGGCGACACCGTGGTCTTCGACGACGTCGCCGGCTCCACCTTCGAGGCGGACATCCTCGCGTTGGCCGGTGCCCGCATCACGACCGGGACGGGTGAGGGGGTGTTCTCCCCGCAGCGGCCGGTCACCCGCGGTCAGCTCGCGACCTTCCTGCTGCGCGCCGCCGACTACCTCGATCGGCACCAGCGCTGGAAGCCCACCGCCACCACCCAGCTGTTGCTGGCGGAGCTGACGGTGCCGGACACCGCGTGGCCGCCTCCGGATGCCGAGGGCCTCGACATCCTCGATGACGAGGGTCGGCCCGATGACGACCCAGACGCCGAGGTGGTGCCGCCCCGCGCGCTGGTCACCCTGTTGATCAACGCCTTCGACGGCAGCCTCGGTTACCTGCTCGATCTCAGCCAGGTGCCGCGTGATCCGGGGGACGACGCCAGGGTCGTGCTGCGGCTGCCGGGGAGCGGGGGCGAGGGTGTGGTGGTGCTCGTCCTGGTCGGTCCCGAGCAGCTCGCTCAGCTCGGGAGCGGTGAACGGTTCGCCAGCGGGAGCGCGGTCGAGGCTGACAGCCTGGTCCGCTTCGCGGACCTGCTGCACCGCAACGAGGACGCCCGCGTCGAGCTCGAGAGCTCGGCGGTGCCCGGCGGTGTCCTGCGTGGTGCGCTGCGTCGCCCCTGATCCGGCTGCGTCGCTGCGGAGCCTGTGTGATCGGGTTCGGAGGAGATCCGGAGCCCCCTCCGTCCTGCCTGCGCTGGAGCGAGTACAGGACCCCTGGTGTTCGGCGACGACACCGTGGTATGCACTGCGTCGTCCTGGCAGTCCTACCTGTCTTGCGGCGGCTTCCCGCGGGCCGTCGCCGAGTACCACCGTGATGGCGCTGTCAGCCAGGCCTTCATCAACGACCTTGGAGCGTGGTTGCACCGGGACGTTGACGCGGACGCCCCCGCCGACCCTGTACCGCTGCTGCCTGGGTGACGAGGCCAGCGTCGGGTTCCGGCGCTCGTGGCGATGCGATCACCGACCCGGCGCAGGGGGTCGTCGGGGCGGAAGCGGCCCTGTTCGTCCCCCACCCTCAGCCCGCGCGCAGCGACGTGGTCGATGGCCCGTGCAGCCCGCCGATCGACGGGAACATCGCGGAAGGAGCCGCGGGCGTGCCCGGTGTCGGCCTCGCCCAGCCACCGCAGGCTCGCGTCGTGGACGGCGCGTACCGATCGGCGCTGACGCCCCGGATCACGCCGCGGTCTCCCCACGGAGGCGGTCAGCGCCGCTGCGGTGCGGCAGTGACCCGTAGCCGATGTTGTCCGCGAACCGGCTCCCGCAGCACAGGGCGTCCCGGATGCGGGTGTCATGGTCCATGCGTCCGAGCCGTGCCATGCGGTCCGGGGACGACCGGGCCAGCGCACCCAGCTCATCGTCGCGCAGCAGCTCGACGGTACGTGGGTCGACGCCGTTGGCACGCCGGGCGGCGTCGAGGTGCGATGCCAGCAGCGCCGGCACCAGGATCGGCGTGACACATCGGCTGACGCCCGGCCGTGCCGCGGTCGGGCCGCAGCCTGCGGTCGGAAGGTGGGTGGGAACGGGATGCATCGGTGCTCCGGGTGCGTGGTCCGCGCTGCGACGACATGTACAGCTGCGGCGGTGGAGGTGGGGTGTGCCCCTGAGCCGCCCGACCCTGCTGCGGGCGGGGGCTGACCGGCCGGCAGGTGCTTCAGCCCCCGTCGCTATGGTCGATGGGGAACAGGTCGCGGTCGCGCACCGGTGTGCGACCACCGTCGTCGTGGGGGAGAGATGCAGCGCACCAGCCGAACCGTCCGGCCCGTCGAACCGGGTGCCGTCACCGTGATCCTGGTCGCCCTCGCGGTGCTGGCCACGCTGCTGCCAGCCGTGTCGACCCCGGCGCCCGCGGAAGCCGCCGCTGCGGACCCGGTCCGGGAGCGTGGCCTGGTCACCCACGTCGCCGACGGCGACACGATCGACGTGCTCGTGGACGGTGACAGCGAGCCGACCCGCATCCGCCTGTCCGGCATCCAGGCCTTCGAGATCGGGGAGTGCGGCTACGAGATCGCCACCGACCGTCTCACCGAGCTGATCCTCGACGAACGCGTCCTGCTGCGGGCAGCCGACCGGGACTCCTCGTCGCTGGGCCGCCCGATCCGCTCCGTCCACCTCGATGTCGAGGGCTACGGCGAGGTGGACATCATCGAGCTGCTGCTGCTCGAGGGCATGGGCCTGTGGTTCCCGATCGAGCCGGAGATCACCGACACCGCCGACTACAACGTCGCCGCGACCCACGCGA
>CAYTLZ010000276.1:0-3794 GCA_964438785.1 uncultured Actinomycetota bacterium
GGATTCCAGGGGTCCTGACGTAGCGACATCGTTCATGCAGGGTTGGTGGGCGCTTTGATGGAGTAGACGAGTGGCAGGTCGGTGCCGGGGTAGAGGGTTTCGGTGGCGGTGAGCTCGTCGCAGAGACCGGCGATGGCGCGGGTGCGGCGCGGCGCGGAGAGGGCGTTGAGCGTGACGTGGAGCCGGCCGTCGATGATGCGCAGGTCGGCGGGCGTGGCGAATGCCTCGTGGAGGAGGCTGCGGGCTTCTCGGCGGGCGCGGGGGTAGTGCGGGGCGAGCAGGCGGGCCAGCGCCGACTCGGCGTTGTAGGTAGCCATCCGGATGGCATCAACGATCCGTTTGTGTTCTCCGGCCAGCCGTTGCGCGTTGGGGCGGATCTCGCCGAGTGGGACACGGGCCGGGAGGTCGCGTCTGGCGGCGCGCAGCTGGTCGAGTTCGTGTTTGGCCTGGTCGAGCGTGTCGTCGAGTTCGGTCAGGGAGCCGGCCAGCGCGGGGTTTTCGCGGTGGCGGCCGAGGGTGGCCTGCCCGGAGGTGATGGTCGTTTCCAGTTCTTGGATGCGGTGGGCGTGATGCTTCTTGGCCGGGTTGGGCACGGTCCGCCCGGGGTCGTCGGCCACGGTGGCGTAGGTGTCGAGGCTGTCGAGGTCGAACCGGGTGCGCATGTAGCGGAAGAAGTTCTCCTGCCGCCAGCGGTGGAACAGCGCCTGGGCGAGCATGGCCGGGTCGTGATCGGTACGGGTGGTGATCAGGCTGGTCTGGTGCCCGTCGTCACACAGGCGCACGATCTGTCGGCACGCGAAGCTACGACGGCGGGTGGTGGGGCCGTAACCGATCTCGACCTGCCGGTCGGTGAGCCGGTAGGTGTGGGTGATGCCGCGGTCGTCGACGATGGCGTGGTCGGCGAACGCGGTGTCGGGTTCGGGCGCGGGTGGGTTCTTGCGGTAGGTGAGGATCTCGAAGCCGTCATCGACCAGGTCGGCGAACAGCTTCGGGGACCAGCCGCCACGGTCGAACACGATCGTGGGACGCACATGGGGGCCGACCAGGGTGCGGATCTCGCGGGTGGCACGGCGTAGCTCGCCGGTCAGCGACGCGCCGGGCGGCGCGGTCCACACCAGCACCCCGTCGCCGTTGGCGTCGCAGATCCAGGTGTCTTCCTCGGCGGGCATCGAGATCCGCATCCGTGCCAGATGCGCCTTGGGAAGGTCGTGTTTGCCGTGGTAGGCGCGGACGTGCCCGTCGATGTAGAACATCCCGGCCTGCTGCGGGTGTGCGGCCAGGTGCCGGCGGGCCAGCCCCTCGAACAGCCGATCGGAGCGGACCAGCGTGGCGAGCTGGTCGATCCGGCGTCGCAACGTCTTGGGTTCCGGGGCCCGGTCCAGACCGAGCAGCCGTCCCAGCGCGACCGGGTCGAGCCGGGTCAGCCCCTGCGCACGAGGCTCACCAAGCAACGCCGCGAACACCACAGTCAACAGCAGCGCACGCAGGTCGTAGAACGCCGGGAGACCGTCCTGGTCGGCGAACGTGTCACCAGCGACCTCGAGCAGCCCCGTGGCCTCCAACCCAGGCAGCACCAGCAGACTCCCTGCGGCGGGGAGCTGCCGGCCCTGACACACCTCAACAGCCGCACCGGCGAGCACCCCGGCACGGGCGGCCTGACGGTCTGCGGTCCGCGGCGTCGGCCGCGCCAACAGCTCGAGCTCGTCGTCGCCGTCGGGCTGGCCGTTGTCACGGTCGTGCTGGCCGTCGATGTCGGCTGCCGCGGCATCAGCCGGACGGGAGTCGGCCAGCACCCGGCGGACGCTGCCTTCCGACACCCCGACCCGCCGGGCAACCTCACGACCCGAGCACCCCTGCTCGTGCAGTGCCACGATCTCGCGGGTCACCTCGTCGGTGAGCTTCCACGCCCCCTTCGGGCCCGGACGCACCGTGACCAGCCCCGCGATCCCGGACCGGTCACGCTCGGTCCGCCACCGCCACAACGTGGTCTCATTGACCCCGAACGCCGCAGCGACCTGCCGCTGCTTCGCGGCCTTGGTCTCGACCAGCCCCACCGCCGCCAACCGCCGGCCCGTCGCGTCACCGATGTCCCACGCGAACGCCACCATCCCGTGCAGCCACACCGCCCCACCCTCGTCGTCCTCGACCACATCGACCCCCGGCGCGACCGGGATCGAACACGGCGGGGACAACGGCAACGGCGGCTCCATCTCACGCAACGGCGCCCACATCGTCTGTCCCACACACCCTCCACGCAACCCGCGTAATCTCTGCCATAATTCTTGCGCATCCGAAGCGGGAAGTCACCTATCCCCTGCAGTTCTCGAAGGAATCAGGCTCCTACGTCAGGACCCCTGGAGTCGAGAGCGGCGCATCGCAGGGCTAGAGGCAGCGCAGCAACTGCGTCGGGAGGTGGCAGCCAGGTACGAGGGTGGTCTCGCCACGATCCCGGACCGCACGAGCGTGGCAGAAGCGGGAGAGATGTGGCTACGCCACTACGCAACCCAGCCCCGACGTCGGGCCGGCAGCGGCGGCAAACGGGTGGAACGCAGCTCGTGGGATGAGGCGGCCCGGACCGTCCAGTACGTCATCAACGAGCTGGGAGCAGACACTCCCTTCGCCAGCATCACGCCGAGCGACCTCTTCCGACTCGTGGAGGGACGCCGGAACCTGCGGACCGGCTCGCCCGTCAGCGACGGGACGAAAGAGCGGATGGTCGGCGTCCTGAGGGCCTGGTTCGAGGACGCCGTGGACTTCGGTTGGCACGAGCAGAATGTGGCGACCCGGCTGGCTTCGAGCTGGGGTCCGGTCGGGGCCGGACGTCGGGCGGTCGTCCCCTCGATCCGTGCGCTCGAGGCGATCGCAGCCGAGCTCGATGTTCCCACCCAGGTCGTACGGACCGGCGGAGGGGGCACCGCCCAGCGACCGCGATGGCTCAACGTCTACGACGCCGGCAGGTGGCGACCGTCCGACCTGCTCTGGTTCCTGGCCTACACCGGCTGCTCGTGGGCGGAGACCGCCGGCCTGCGCTCAAGCGATGACCGCGGGGACCACCTCGAGCTCGTGCAGGTCTGGCCACGCGATGCGGACGAGCCCCGCAGCTACGGAAAGGCCAGCGCGCGTGTACCTCGGGACATCCCGGTCATCGCTCGTTTGCGGCCCGTCATCGACCGCCTCGATGCCTACGCCCGTAGCGGCTACCTGTTGAGTGGCCCCGACGGACACCGGCTCGCCTACGAGACCTGGCGCAACCGGTTGGCCGCAGCAGCGCGCGCGTCCGGGAACGCCAGCATCACCACGCACGTCCTGCGTCACACCGCCGCCTCGCTCTGGATCAAGGCCGGCGCGACGCCCTTCCTTGTCATGAAGGCCGGCGGGTGGGCCAGTCTCGACATGGTCTCGAGGGTCTACGGGCACCTGTGGCCGTCCGATGTCGTCGAGCTTGGACGCAAGGTCGACGCCCTGGACTGGGACGCGCTCGACTGATCCGCCGTGGGGCCAGGCAGTACCCTCCCACGGCCTACCGAGCGTCCCGCCAACACCGTGCTGGTGGGGCTCCCGCGCAGACCCACGACAATTATGTGGGAATCCATGTGGGGTTGGTCCCCGAGCCAGAGAGTGCGAAGTGCCAAATCCGCCCGAACCCGTGTCCCACACCCCCGACTTCTCCGGGGACGTGGCCGAGATGGCCCCCCACTACTACGGCGGGCAGGCCGTCATCGAAGGCGTGATGATGCGCGGCGCCGACCGGTGGGCGGTCGCCGTGCGCCAACCCGACGGTGACATCTGGCTGG
>CAYTLZ010000277.1:0-3750 GCA_964438785.1 uncultured Actinomycetota bacterium
TCCCATACGGACATCCTGTCATCCAGGGTGTCCGGCCGCAGGGGGGAGGCCCAACCGCTCCTTCAGGCGGTAACGCTGGTGGGGTGGTGGCTGGTGGTCCGGTTGTTGGTGGGGTGGTGGTGGCGACGCCGGATGCCGCGGCAACGGAGCGCCAGCGTTCCGCAGCGAGCGTGTGCGTCGTCGACAGCTGCTCCACCCACGCCGTCAGCTGTTGCGGATCGACCTCGCCGGGTTGCTGCCACAGCCAGGAGCTGTCGCGCGGACGGATCTCCGGGGAGTCGTGCACCACGCCGTTGCTCAGCTCCGACAACCGCTCGACCCACAGCAGATCGACGAGCTGCTCCGTCCGTCCTGCCAGCGCCTGACGCGCGTCATCGACCAGCGACCGGTACTGCCGCAGAGCCCCGTCCAACGTGGATGGGTTCGGGGGAACGTCATGGCGGCGAAGCTCCCCACAGAACCGTTCCTTGCGTTCCGTGACGAGCTGCTGGGCAGCCACGACCGAACCATCATCGATCGATCGGTACTCCGACGACCTGGCCAGTCGAGCCGCAGCATCGGGGTACATCGCGGTGAGTCTTCTCCACGCCACGTCTGCAGCGTCCCGGTCGCCTGCACCGACGTGCTGCAGGACCAGTTCGATCTGCGTCGGCCGGCTGTGGGGCATCTGTTCCAGTGCCTCCTCGAGGAGCGACCGGCGGCTGACGTCACCGCGAAGCCGACAGAGGCGGCCTTCCAGCACCATGCTCGCGACCCGACGGCGCTGGATGGCGGTCGAGTCGTCGAGGCCGACCGCAGGCGCGTGTGCCAGATCATCCGCCGTGAGCTTCGCGGTGCCCGCAAGTTCGATGCCGAGCGCGAGGTCGCCGCGCCGGCGTGTGCTCTCCACCAGACGCGCCGAGAGGTAGTTCGTCGCCCAATCCCGGGAGTAGATGTCGCGCGCCCGATCGAGGTGTTCTCGTGCGCCGCGCAGATCGCCGTCTCTGATGGCGAGCAGCGCGAAGCGGCGTTGCTCGATCAGTTGGTTGTAGGCCGGCTCGCTTCTACTGTCCTGATCCGACAGGCGAAATGCGGCCAGGGTCCCGGTGGCCGTGCTGCCTTCACGAGCATCCGCACCGAGGAACGCCAGATCTCGGCGCAGCATGTCGGCGACGCTCGAGGCCCCCTGATCGTCGTCGGCAGCGTCAGCGAGGAACCCTTCGAGGTCGGCGAGGATCCGATCGATCACCTCGGGCAGGTCCTCGGTGATCACGCCGACGGTGTAGTGGCTGCGCACGTCGTCCGCCAGGTCCACCGCCCGGGGATCCCAGGTGTCGTCCTGTTGGATGGCGTAGGCGTAGACCGGGACCCGGCGTTCCATCGCTTCCCGGAACTCCCGGTGGACGATGCTCACGTCGTCACCCTGCTCCTGCCGATAACTCCGGCCCAGCAGCAGCACGAAGACGTCCGCCTCGTCGACCGCCCCGAGCGAACGATCCGTGGGCGTGGTTGGTGCGGCACTGCCGTCATCGAGCATCTGGGCTTCGAACATCTCATCGGCCTGGAAGGCATCACGCAGCCCGGCGCGCAACTCCTTGAACTCCTCGAAGCGTGATGAGACGAAGACATGAGTGCGCACGAACGGCTTTCCATCGCAGCGGAATTTCGGACCCGGCAGGCGACGAGACCCCGTACCCGTGCGGTGTGCACCAGCTGACCGAACGCATGCCCCGGGCGGCACCCTAGTGCTGGGTGTTCGATTGTCGGCGCAGGTGACGAGCGCCCTGTTTCGGCGAGCGCGCCGCCCGCTGGCGGGGTGAGCCCCGTCTGGTGGTGAGACGGTCACGGGGTGGGTGTGCCGCAGTCTGCTGAGCCGCGTCAGGAGCGGGCGTCGGGCGGGGGACGGGCCGGGTCGAGCGGGGGTCGAGCCGGGCGGGGCGGGGCCGAACGGCTTCGGGCGGGGGGCGGCCGGGGTCGAGCGGGGGTCGCGCCGGGCGGGGCCGACCGGCTTGGGGGGGGGGGGCGTGCGGAGCCGAGCGGGGTTCGGGCAGGGCCGAACGGGGGCGGGGTCCTGACCGTTCGACGGACGCGCGATTCCGTGGCGGCAGCGGGCCCTGCCGTGGGGTGTGGACAACTCCCGACGGTGTCGCAGCTGTCTGGTTGAGTGTCGTTCGTCATCCCGGATCCAGCAGCAGCCGTACCAGTCGGACCCACGCGAAGGAGGTGCGCGATGTCGAGCAGGTTCAGTCGACCGGTCACGCGACGCACCCGCGTGTCGAGCCCGACGCCAGCCCGTGTCGGTGCTGGAGTCCCGGAGCGGAGCGTCGTCGTTGCTCGCGAGGCGACACCTGCCTACGAGGCGGGAGGACCGGGGAAGGACGCGTCACGCCAAGCCGAGCCGACGATCGGCACCACCGCTCGTGACGCCGGTGACGACGAAGCACGCTCGGTCGAGCCGACGATCGGCACCACCGCTCGTGACGCCATCGAGGGGATGGTCACGAGCATCGGGGCCGCGGTCGCGATCGAGCACGACGAGTTGAGCGATCCGGAGCTCGAGGCGGCACTGACGACGGTGCAGCGCTCCTACGACCAACTGGCCATGCTGCGTTCGAGCCTCGTGGCGACGCTGCAATCACGCGCGATCGCTCGTGCTCCCGCGGGAAAGAAGGCGGCGGGCGGCCGCGAGGGAACCCGTTTCCTGCGTGACGAGCTCAACCTCCCACCCGGTGAGGCCAAGCAGGCCTCCGAGGTCGGCCGGCAACTTCGGGACAACGACCGCACCCGGGCGGCGTGGCAGGCCGGAGACGTCGGTCAGGGGCACGCCGCCGTGATCGCGCGAACCCTGCCACAGGTCGAGGACCATCAGCGCGACAGCCTCGAGGTGGAACTCCTCGACGCGGCCAGGCGGATGGACCCGGTCGCACTCGGCCGTCATGCCCGACGTCGCGTCGGCGAACTCAGGCCAGCCGTGGCCGAACGCTCCGAGCGACGACGCCATCTGTTCCGTCGCGCGTCCGTCCGCCAGGACGATGCCGGCGACGTGCTCGTCTCCGGTGCCTTCTCGGGCACCCAGGGCGAGACGATCATGACGTCGTGGCGGGCCTTCTACGACAAGCCGACCAGCAACGACCCGCGAAGCCACGAGCAGCGCGCCGCCGACGCCTTCGAGGCCATGGCGCTCGCCGCGCTCCGATCCGGCGAGGCGTCGACCCAGCATGGCGAACGGCCGCAGGTGATCGTGGTCGTACGGCAGGAGGATCTGCTCCGCGGCTCGGGCATGGCGCAACTCGCCAACACCGGCTCGGTCCCCATTGCGACGCTCGGCCATCTGTTGCGCGATTCGGTCATGACCCACGTCGCGGTCGACTGCAAGAATGCGCCGATCGCGGTCACCACACGCGTTCGGAGCGTTCCCACCGGGCTGTGGCGGGCCCTGGTCGCCCGTGACGGAGGCTGCACCTGGGAGGGCTGCAGCGCACCGGTCGGCTGGTGCGATGTCGCCCACGGTGACCATCCCTACGCCACCGATGGTCGCCTCAGCCCCTCGAACAGTGCGCTGCTGTGTCGCACGCACCATCGTCGTTTCGATCACGGGCCCTGGAGCATCGAGGTCCAGGGCAACACGGTCACCTATCGACATCGGGGCAAATCCCCGCCCGAGAATCCGGACGGGCCGACTGGTGGCCCCGGGTCGACGGGCGGCCCCGGGTCGACGGGTGGCCCCGGGGCGACGGGTGGCCCCGAGTCGACGGGTGGCCCCGAGTCGAC
>CAYTLZ010000278.1:0-3750 GCA_964438785.1 uncultured Actinomycetota bacterium
TCGCGCAGGACCTCGGCCCACGACTCGGTCGACTCCCGGTAGCCGTCCGAGACGGTGACCAGTTCCTTGGTTCCGTCGGCCCGTACGCCCACGATGACCAGCAGACACAGCGGATCGCGGTTGCCGTCCGCATCAGGCAGCCGGACCCGCGGATACACCCCGTCCGCCCACAGGTACACGTAGTCGACCGTCGACAGGTCCCTTCTCGACCAGCGCTCGTGCTCGGCCTGCCACGCCTCGGTGAGCCGGTTGACCGTCGAGGCCGACAACCCCGCGTCGGAGCCGAAGAACCCCGCCAGTGCCGGGGCGAAGTCCCCGGTCGACAGCCCCCGCAGGTACAGCACCGGCAACACCTCGGTGACCTTCGGCGACTTGCGCATGTACCGAGGCAGGATCGCCGAGGAGAACGGCTCACGCGCCTCCTCCGGCCGCTTGTCCGCCACCCGTGGGGCCTTCACCTCGACCTGGCCTGCACCCGTGGTGATCGTGCGCTCCGGCAGGTAGCCGTTGCCGACCACCAGCCGCTTGCCCGTGGCATCGGTCTGGTGCGCGTGGGCATCGAGCCACGCGCGCCGCTCCGCCTCGAGCGCGACCGCGATCATCTCTCGAGCCGCCAGCCGGCACAGCTCATCCAGGTCCGGACCCGCCGAACCGGCACCGTCCGCGACGGCGTCCTCGGCGGTCGCAACGGTCCCATCCACTACCCTCAACATCAGGCGTACCTTCCCCGCCGGCTGCAACCGGCGTCCTTGGATTTGGCGATTCGGGAGGGTACGCCGCCTACTTTTCACGACCTCTCATCCACAACTTCCAGGTATAGCTCCCGTCGCTCACGCCCGTGGTCCTGCGGGTCTGTGAAACCGCTGTAGACGTCATCGTCAACGATCGGCGGCTGGTGGTTCAAGGACTCAAGACGGGCGACGACAACCATGCGCTGCTCGCAAGGCTGAAGGTGGCCGCGGCACTGGGACTGCTCAGCCGCAACGCTTCCGCCCCGCAGGTCACCGAGGAGGACTGGATGCTGGCCGGGTTCATCATGGCCCGCTCAGCCGACACCCGGCAGGAGGTCGAGGCGACGATGGCCGAGACCGCGCGGGACAGCAGCCGAGCACGTGGTCGCGCTCAGGGCCTGCAGGACTCCGTGGCGACCGCGGTCGCAGAGGATGAGCACGTGCGCCGCACCGAACGTCTGCTCGACGAGAAACTCAAGGCCGCGCAGCGTCCCGTCGTTCGCAGCGACCTGCGTGGCTCGCTGCGCTCGGGGATGCGCAAGTACTTCGACGAGGCCATCTCCAACCTCGCTGACCAGAGCGCCGTCCGGATCACCCGCAACGGCGCGAAGACCAGCTACGAGACCCGGTGACAGCGCTGACCTGAGCCGTGCGAACAGCGGCGGCAGCGGGCACCTGCGATGGCCGGCCGGCTGCGCGTGGACGACTCCAGCCGTCGTCTCCGGACGCTACCGGCCCATCATCGCGACGACAGCGCGACGTGTCGGATGCGCCGCGGGTATGCGCGGACCGCTGCACCGGAGCACCGTCAGCAGAACACGACCGAGGAGACCCCCGTCAGCCGAACCCGGAGCAGCCGCGCGACCGCCCGACTGATCGCTGCCAGCGTGACGCTTGGCGCCGTGATCACCATCACCGCGATGGTGGTGGCGCTGCTGTTCGCTCCCGGAGCCGGACCCGGGCATCTGCCTGCGGGACCCCCGGCTCCTGCGGAGCGCGGACCGCGCGTGACCGTGACCTCCAGCCCGTCTGCCGCGCAACCGGACGGCTACAGCCACGACCGGGACCTTGACGACCGCCGTCTGAACGACGCCGTGCGGATCCGTTGGGCAGCCAGACGTGGATAGCCGTCACCGGTACCAGCTTCGCCTACGGCCCTGGACCGAGTATCTCACCCGAGAGCTCACCGTCGCACGGGCCTGTAGCCGGCTCTACCTCGTCGCCCCCGAACTGCTCCACCTGCTGTCGATCGAGACCGGCCAGCAGAAACGTCCCGGACCGTTCGCCGGCGCGATCGAACTCGACATCGGCATCATCGCCACCCTCGACCCGCTCGGGCACCCCGAGCGGCTGCCTGCCGACACCGTCATCTGGCCCTGCGGCGCCTACGGCTGCTGCTGCGGCCACTGCCGGCCCGAACAGGCCTGCCCGACCCGGTGCACCGTCGAGCCGATCAACGGCATCCCCGGAGCGCACCACCTCATCCTCGGGGACCCCGACTGGCCCAACGACGTGGACGACATCTACCGGCGTCTCCGAGCCGACGGCTGGAGCCCCACCGACGCCCGCGACGCTGCCACCCGGCTGTGACCGCAACCGCAGTCGCGCGAACCGCGAGGATCGGTTGTCCTCGACACCGCTACCACGTCTCCCGCGGTATCGTGACCGTATGGCCACCGCGATCGATCGCGCCGAACTGCAGGCCCGCCTGGACGAGTTCCTGGCTCGGGCGTCGTCCGGCGAGCGCATCCTCGTTCGTGACGCGGCCGGCCATGTCGCGGCGCTCGGTCCCGCCGGCGATGATCACCCGGCATCAGCTGGTCCGGTCCAACGTCGCCGGTACCGGGCCAGCCGGACCATCGAGGCGGTCTTGGCCGAGGACCGCGGGGCTTGAGCCTGTACGTCGATACCTCGGCGCTGCTCAAGCTCTACGTCGAGGAGCCTGACAGCGTCGCGTGCGAAGCGCTGCTCGTCACCGATGAGGACTGTGTCACCGACCGCCACACCCTCGTCGAAGCGCGCCGCAACCTGCGGCTTCCGGGGAACCCCTGCAGGCCGTATCCTCGAAGCCGTACCGGACAAGAGGTGTCCTGCGACCCGCACCGTGCCCGTCCACAGCGACGACACCGCCCTGAGCGAGCTCCTCGAGCAGACCGCTGAGGGCGACCTCGTCCAGCTCACCAAGGATGGCCAGCTCGCCGCGGTGGTGCTCAGCCGCCAGGCATACGACGAGCTTCTCCTGGCCCTCAGCGCCGACGCCCGACACGAACTCGCAGACATCATCGAGCAGTCCCGTCGCGACGTGGCACAGGCCGGTCTCGACCGTTCGGTCGTCGATGAGGCCATCGCCGCTGTCCGCAGCCGGTGATCAGGGCCGTCCTCGACACCAACATCATCATCGTGTCCGGCCTCGGCTGGGGTGGCGTCCCGCGGCATCCCCAAGGACCCGATCGCGGGAAGCGGCCGGAAGTAGGGCCCGGGAACCCCGTCGGAAGACGGGCCCCGGGGCAACGGCACCGACCCCGCGTAGCCTCTCCAGGTCGGGCTCGACGCCGGACGCCACCTCTCGCGGATCTACCAGCCGGCCCTGACCGCGACGGTAGAACGTGCCTGGACGATGGAGAAGCCATGCGCAGACTGGAGGATCACCTCCGAGCGGACCGCCTACTGATCGGCGGTCACCTGATCGTCCGGGGCAGCCCGAACACCGCGGCCAAGCTGCTCGACAGCGCACGCAGGCTCGGGTCCCAGTACACCTACCGGGACACGCCGGCATACGGGTTCAGCGTCAACGTGGTCGTTGACCTGGCCGATCTCGATCGGCTTCTGCAGACCACGGCCTACCGGACGCGACACCACGTACGCCGAGGTGAGGTCGGCTCCGTCACACGTGCAGGGTTCGTCCTGCTGGCGACCTTCACGAACCCGACCCACTTCACCGTGCTGCTCGAGCCCTACACTGAGCAGCGAGCGATCACGTTCCTCGACGCCCTGTCACCCGAGGAGCCCAACCCCTACT
>CAYTLZ010000279.1:0-3687 GCA_964438785.1 uncultured Actinomycetota bacterium
GCACCATCGCGGAGATCAACCTCGATCAGGCCAAGCTCAAGGTGCTCGTCAGCGTGTTCGGTCGTGAGACCCCGCTCGAGTTGCCGTTCGACAACGTCGCCAAGCTCTGATGGCCCGCCCGCCGGTCCGAGGCCACCTCGTGGTCGCGGGCCGACGGACCGGTCGAGTACGGCACCCAACCACCCATCGATCGTGGGAGGCCGCATCACGTCGGCCGTTCGACCACGCGAGGAGAAACACCATGGCGAAGAAGGTCGCAGGCTTCATCAAGCTGCAGATCCCGGCCGGTCAGGCGAACCCCGCCCCACCGGTCGGTCCCGCGCTCGGTCAGCACTCCGTGAACATCATGGAGTTCTGCAAGGCGTTCAACGAGCGGACCGCCCAGATGCAGGGCGACATCGTGCCGGTGGAGATCACCGTCTACGAGGACCGGTCGTTCACCTTCATCATGAAGACGCCGCCCGCGGCGCAGCTGCTGATGAAGGCGGCCGGCATCAAGTCCGGTTCCGGTGTGCCGCACACGACCAAGGTCGGCAAGGTCAGCCGGGCGCAGGTCCAGGAGATCGCCGAGAAGAAGATGCCGGACCTCAAAGCGATCGACCTCGACGGTGCCATGAAGATCATCGAGGGCACCGCCCGCTCGATGGGCATCACGGTCGACGGCTGATCGCTGTCGTTCGATGCCGTCGGGGCCGATGCCCCGACGGTCGTAGCCGACCGCTTCATCCAGGTCGGCACCACACGTTCCTAGGTGGGAGACGGGTCACCGTCGTCTGGACCACGAGGGGTTGCACACATGGCGAAGAAGGGCAAGAAGTACCGCGCAGCGCTCGAGAAGATCGATCGCGAGCGCCTCTACGGTCCGAAGGCGGGGTTCACCCTGCTCAAGGACGTCGACTCCACCAGCTACGACGCGACGATCGACTGCGCGTTCCGGCTCGGCATCGACCCGCGCAAGGCCGACCAGATGGTCCGCGGTGCCGTCGCGCTGCCGCACGGCATCGGCAAGAGCGTGTCGGTCGCCGTCGTCGCCAGTGGCGACAAGGCCACCGAGGCCCGTGAGGCCGGTGCCGACCACGTCGGCGACGACGACCTCGTCGAGCAGCTCTCGAACGGCACGCTGATCGACGAGATCGATTCGATCATCGCCACGCCGGACATGATGGGCAAGCTCGGACGTCTGGGCAAGCTGCTCGGTCCCCGTGGCCTGATGCCGAACCCGAAGTCCGGCACCGTCACCATGGACGTCGGCAAGGCCGTCTCCGAGATCAAGGCCGGCCGGGTCGAGTACCGCTCGGACCGCAACGGCAACGTCCACACCGTGCTGGGCAAGGCGTCGTTCGGCGTCGAGCAACTGGTCGAGAACTACGCGGCCATCCTCGACGAGCTCATCCGCCAGCGTCCCTCGGCGGCCAAGGGCCGGTATCTGCAGACCGTCGCGATCTCCACCTCCGCCTCGCCGAGCATCCCGCTCGACCCGGCGAAGTCGCGCGACCTGCTCGAGGACGAGGACGAGTGACGGACCGGGCCCGCGTCGTCGTCGTCTCACCCGATGAGGCGACGCGGGCACTCGTGCGCCTGACCCTGGGCGAGGACCGCTACGAGGTCGTCGACCACGGGTCGCTCGACGAGGCGGTCCGCGGCATCGCCACGGCGACGCCGCGGGTGCTGATCCTGGACCTGGCCCTGGCGGGCGACGCCCTGCCGCTGGCCCGGACGTTGCGGGAACAGCCGGAGACGGCTGACATCCGCACCCTGATCCTCGCCCATCGCGGCACGCAGGCACCGACGGAGGCTGCAGGCGTGGACGCGACCCTCGTGGTGCCGGCGACCGCGTTCGCCCTGCTGCGCAAGGTCGACGGTCTCAGCGCCGACGGATGAGCTCCGCCGGCTGAGCCCCGCAACCCCACGCACCACGTGCTGTGGGCGCGCGACACCGCGCCCGGATCGACGGACCTCCGACGGCTCGCTAACCTCGCAGACGAACCGAAGCCGAAGACCGCTGGACGTCGCTCGCTTCGGACCGATCACCTCGCCGGCCCTCGGCGAGACCGGTCCGGGCCGCCGACTGAAAGGTCGAGGCGGCGCACCACGGATCGACCCGGCCCCGCCGGATCCATCCGCGACACGCGCCCCTCGCGTCCCGCGCAGGTCGAGGACACATCACGACGTGCTGGCACGTCATCGTTGTCGTCCCCCTGCGCTGAGCGCGGGGGGACGTCGTCGTTCCCCGGGTGCCGCTCCCCTCACGGGTCCGACCGCCAGCCCAACCAACCCCACGCCGCCCATTCGCGGCCGACCACCGGAGGAAGCTGTGGCACGCCCCGAGAAGGTCGCCAAGGTCGAGGAGGTCCGTGAGGACCTCACCGGCGCTGCGGCGACGCTGCTCACGCACTACCGCGGCCTGTCCGTGACGGAGCTCGCGGAGCTGCGCGTCCGCCTGCGTGAGACCAACGCCGAGATGCGCGTCGTCAAGAACACGCTCACACGCCGTGCGGCCGCGGCTGCCGGGATCGACGGACTCGAGGAGCTGCTGGTCGGACCCACGGGTCTGATCTTCTGCGCCGAGGACCCCGTCGGCCCGGCGAAGGCGCTCAAGGCCTTCCAGAAGGACCACCCGGAGCTCATCGTCCGCGGTGGCTACCTCGACGGTGAGGTCCTGGACGAAGCCGCGGCGATGCAGCTCGCCGAGCTCGACAGCCGCGAGGAACTGCTCGCCAAGCTGGCCGGGCTCATGGAAGGTGCCCTGTCGGGCACGGCGCGACTGCTGCAGGCCGCCACCGAGAAGCAGGCGCGTCTCATGCAGGCACTCGTCGACGCCGGCGGTGCCGAGGCCAAGGGCTTCAGCCCGCAGGCCGCGGCCGCCCCGGCTGCCGAGGCCGCCCCGAGCCCGGACAGTCCGTCGAGCCCGGACAGTCCGTCGAGCGTCGACAGCCCGTCGAGCGTCGACAGTCCCGATGAGCCCGCTGACGCGGAGGTGGCCGAGCCGGCCGCCGACGCCGAGGGCACCACGGAGGCCGAGGCAGCTGCCGACGCCGACGCGGACGACGCGCCCAAGGCCTGACACCGGCACGCCGCCACCGGCGGCGACCGGACCCCGATCACACACGACCGACCAACCGACCGAGCACCGGTTCGCTGACCCGCGGACCTTGATGGAGGAACAACGATGGCGAAGCTGTCCACCGACGAGCTGATCGATGCGTTCAAGGAACTGACCCTGCTCGAGCTCAGCGAGCTCGTGAAGAAGTTCGAGGAGACCTTCGAGGTCACCGCCGCTGCCCCCGTCGCGGTCGCCGCGGCCGGCGGCGGTGGTGCCGACGCCGAGGAGGCCGAGGAGAAGACCGAGTTCGACGTCGTCCTCACCGGCGCCGGCGAGAAGAAGATCCAGGTCATCAAGGAGGTCCGTGGTCTCACGAGCCTCGGCCTGAAGGAAGCCAAGGAGCTCGTCGAGGGTGCGCCGACCGCCATCCTGGAGGGTGTCGCCAAGGACGCCGCCGACGAGGCCAAGGACAAGCTCGAGGCGGCTGGCGCCACCATCGAGCTCAAGTGATCCACGCGTACCAGCCCGGGCGGTCCGCCGTCCGGGTCGGTACGCGGGGTTCCTGCGACCGTCCCCGGTTCCACCGGGGGCGGTTGACGCAGTCCGGACATGATGGGTACGCTGCGAAGCCGCCGTGTGCCCTG
>CAYTLZ010000280.1:0-3648 GCA_964438785.1 uncultured Actinomycetota bacterium
CCTCGGGGAAGGTGTGGACCCACATCGGCAGGTTGAACACCTCCTGGTCCCAGAAGGCCGCCCCCTGGTAGGCCTGACACGACAGTCCGCGGGCCCCGATCGGCAGGTGATCGGCGTGCATCGGGGTGGCGATGACGTTGTGGTAGAGGTTGTAACGCAGGCAGGCCTGGGCGAGTTGGTCACCATGGACGCCGACGTCGATCCGGGCCCAGCGGCGGTCCCAGGCGAGCGCGTGCCGGGTGAGCAACGGTTCGTAGCCCTCGGCGATCGCCGCCCGGGCGAGCTCCAACGAGGCGATGAGGGGGTACTCGACGTCGTTGCCGCTGTACACGGTCATGACCTGGTCGACGACGACCACGCCGTCACCGCCCACCTCGACGTCCCAGATGCGCGTCAGCCGACGTTCCGCCTCCACGACCCGCTCCGCGCGGATCTCGCCGCCGTCCAACGACACGGCGTGGGCGACGGCCAGCGGCAGGCCCCGCTCGGTGGTGTTCATCCGGAAGGCGAGCGCGTCGTCCTGGATGTGCGACTCACAGAACGCGAAGTGATCACCGTTGAGCGACCAGACGTGGCCGTCGATCCCGGTCGTGAACGTGAGCCGGGTCCCGGGCGGTGCGAACAGCCGCTGGCGCTGCGCGAGCAGATGGCACTCGTCCATCGACGCGAATCGCTCGTCGATCAGCCGGTCCACGCTGCCGGAGGCCGGGGCGAGGATGCGGTGCTGGCGGCCGTAGCGGATGTCGAGCCGGCGTTCGAGCAGGTCCCGGTCGCTCAGGACCTCGTCGGCAGCGACGGTGATGGGCTCGCCGAGCACCTCCCAGCGGGCGAACAGCGCGTTGGGGACGTTGCACAACTCCGCCCACTTGCCGTCGGCGTTGTCCCACGTGTCGGACACGGTGCACCCGACGGTCGCGGCGGCGTCCCACTCCGGCAGGGTGCCGCGGTAGCCGAGGTAGCCGTTGCCCGTCAGGTGGCTGGTCGCCACGTTGATGACCTGGTCGGGGTCGTGGTGGTCGTCGATGACGACCCAGCCGTCCAGCAGAATGGGACCGTTGCCGATGCGGGCCTCGTCGGGGGTCACCACCTCGGCCAGATCGACCGCGTAGGTGTCGTCGAAGCGGTGGTGGGCGTGACCGACCCGGTCGTGCGGCCCGATCCCGACCGCCGTCATGTTCGCGGCCAGGGCCGCGTCGACCCCCGACCCGGCGTCCTCCATCACGATGCAGGTCTCGGGCGGGACGTCGAGCATCGCGGCGGCGGCGAGGAAGAGGTCGGGTGCCGGCTTGGCGTTCTCGACCGTGTTGCCGTCCGCGATGGCGTCGAACAACGCGGCCATCCCCAGTTGATCGAGCACGAACGGTGCGTTCTTCGACGACGAGCCGATCGCGACCAGCAACCCGCGCCGTTTCGCGTCGACCACCAGCGACACCGCACCGGGCAGGGCGTCGCGCGGCGACATGTCCTGCAGGAACTCGAGGTAGTAGCCGTTCTTGCGCTCCATCATCTCGTCGAACTGCGCCGGGGTGACCTCCCGGTCACCGAGCAGGTGCAGCAGCGAGTCCCGACGCGACACCCCACGCAGCGCCTCGTTCGCCTCCCGGTCGAACGGGATGCCCTCCTCGTCGGCGAGCCGCTGCCAACCGAGGTAGTGGAACTCGGCGGAGTCGGTCAGGACCCCGTCGAGATCGAAGATGACAGCGCGGTGTCGAACCTGGTCCACGTCGGCGGCCTCACGTCGGCATCGGGGTCGATCACGGTGGGCCCGTTCGACCGCGCCGGTCGCCTGCAGCGACGACCCACGCCACCGGGTGAGGCACGCACCGATGGGTGCCGTGACCCTACACGGCCCCCGCTGGCGGAGCCGGCGAGGCACCGGTGCCGAGGCTCACCAACGGTCGTGCACGTGGGCCCGGACCTGCTCGTCGTAGATGCGCTGGAGCCCGGTCAGGGTCGCGGCGTCGAGCGACGGCAAGGCTGCGGCACGGGTGTTGCCCGTGACCTGCTCGGCGTTGCGCGCGCCCGGGATGACGGTCGTGACCCCGGGCTGGTCCAGGATCCACCGCAACGCCAGCTGGGCCGGGGACATCGCCTCGTCGGTGAGCGCAGCGACCTGTTGGGCCGCCGCAACACCGACCTCGAAGGGCACCCCGGCGAACGTCTCGCCCACGTCGAACGCGTCACCGCCCCGGTTGAAGGTGCGGTGGTCGTCGTCCGCGAAGGTCGTGTCGCGGGAGTACTTGCCGCTGAGCAGGCCGCTGGCCAGCGGGACCCGGGCGATGATGCCGACACCCGCCTGCTGTGCCGCCGGGAGGACCTGTTCCAGCGGCTTGCGCCGGAAGGGATTGAGGATGATCTGCACACTGGCGAGGTTCGGTCGGGCGATGGCGGTCAACGCCTCGTCGCAGGTCTCCACGCTGACGCCGTAGGCCGCGACGAGCCCCTCGTCGACGAGCGCGTCGAGCGCGTCGTAGATGGCGTCGTCGGCGTAGACCGGTGTCGGCGGACAGTGCAGTTGGAGCAGATCGAGCCGCTCGATGGCGAGGTTGTCCAGGCTCCGGGCCACCCAACCCCGCAGCGCCTCCGCGTGATAGGCCGCGGCCACGTGGGGGTCGGCGCGACGGCCGGCCTTGGTGGCCACCGTGACCCGGTCGCGGTCACCACGCTCGTCGAGCACGGCACCCACGAACCGCTCGCTGCGACCGTCGCCGTACACGTCGGCGGTATCGAGGAAGGTCACCCCGGCATCGAGTGCCGTGTGCAGCACGGTGCGGGCGTCGGCCTCGGACACGGCCCCCCAGTCGGCACCGAGCTGCCAACAACCCAGTCCGACGGTCGAGACCTCGATGCCGGCCCGTTGCATGCTGCGCTGTTCCACGATGTCACTCCCCGGCCACCCGGCCGATGGGCCGACGCGACCCTGTCGTCGCCGCGCCCGTCCGGCGTGGCGGATACCACTGCTGGACGTCCGCGCAGCCCCCCGATGCGGCCGGATCCCCACGGACGACCACGCCGCCCCGTGACCGGGGACGCGTCCTACTCGCCGAACGAACCGGCGATGCGTTCCGCCGCGATCTCCGCGCAGGTGGGACACATCGGATACCGGCTCGGATCGCCATCGGGCTTCCAACGCTTGCCACACAGTGCGGTGACCGCCGTGCCCTTCTTGCGGGCCCGCTCGAGTTCCCGCTTGTTCACGTAGTGCGCGAACCGGTCGTGATCGCCATCGCCGTCGCCGGGCTGGGGCCGGGCATCCGGACGCAGGTCCGGATCGACCGTCGGCGCGGTCGTCGGACTCTTGGTCGGAAGATGTGTCGGTGCGGGCATGACCGAAACGGTAGCCCCGTCGGTGCGAAGATGCAGCGACCCGTCCACAGGTGGTCGTCATCCCCGGCGTGGCGGGCAACGTGATCCGGTTGGTCGGCAACGAGTTCCGGCTGCCCGAGGTGGCCGCTGCCGTCCCCGTGCCGATCGCCATCGCGCTCGTGGTGGGCATGATCGTCGGCATCGTCGCCGGGCTCGCGCCACGCGGCGCAGGTCACCCGATGCCGGCGCGCGCGTTGGGCGTCAGCGATGGGAGCTCGACGACCGGGTCGCCCATGCAGGACGAGACGACCACCTCGGGTGCACGGGGCCCGGTCCGCGTCA
>CAYTLZ010000281.1:0-3591 GCA_964438785.1 uncultured Actinomycetota bacterium
GTTGAGCACCCCCATGCAGTTCGGTCCGACCACCCGCAGGCCATGTGCCCGGGCGGTGTCGATCAGTCCCTCCTGGCGGGCGAGCCCGTCACCGCCGACCTCGGCGAAGCCGGCCGAGATCACGCACACGGCGGCGACGCCGATCTCGCCGGCCTCGTCGACGATCCGGTTCACCAGCGGTGCCGGGACGCAGATGATGGCCAGGTCCGGCACCTCGGGGCAGTCGCCGAGTGACGGATAGGCCGCGATGCTCTGGACGTAGGCGGCGTTGGGGTTGACGGGGTAGACGACGCCCTCGAACCCGCCCTGGATGACGTTGTCGAGCAGCAGTCCCCCGATCGAGGTCCGATCACGTGACGCCCCGACGATCGCGACCTTCTCCGGGTTGAAGAAGCGCCCGAGCGCGGCCTGCGCGGCGCGACGTTCCTCGGCGTCGACGACGTCGAGGAAGTGCTCGGTGATGTTGGTCTCCAGGTCCGAGCGCACGACCCCCATGTCGTTGCCGGACGTGTACTCGAGCCCCAGCTCGCGCACGAGGTTCAGCATGCGCACGTTGTCGGACAGGATGTCCCCGGACAGCGACGTGATGCCCGCAGCCTCGGCGGCCAGCGCGACCTGGCGGACCAGGACCGTGCCGACCCCGCGGCCCTGCAGGTCGTCCTGTACCAGCGCGGCGAACTCGGCGTGGTCGAGCTGATCGGGGTCACGCTCGTAGCGGGCGACGGCGACGATGCGTTCGTGCTCGCCCCGACCGCGCGTGGCGACGACCGCGAACTGCAGCGCCGGATCGAGGTCGATGAAGCGCTTGACGTTGTGTTCGTCGAGGTTGAACGAGCCGTGGAATCGCAGGCGGCGCGATTCGGCGGACGTCCGCCCCCACATCCCGAGCAGCCGCTGGCCGTCATCGGCCCGGATGGGTCGGACGTGGACCGTGGTGCCGTCCTTGAGAACGTGGTCGAAGGTGTGCTCGAGCGACTGCCGCGCCATCATGGATCCGACCTTCGTCGTGGGTGGGAGGGGTGAGCCGGGCGCTCACGCACCATCGTGGCCGGTGGTGCGCGGGGGCGCCACAGCCGCGTGTCGAAACGGCCCGTGAGCCGGTGGATCAGCCGACGGCCCTTGTGCCGGGGGCCGGGGACGGGCAGCATCGCAGGCGACGCGCCGGGATGTCGGGAGAGCGACGGATCGTGACGCGACGCTCGACCGCCCGATCACGGAAGGTCACGGGATGAACGATGTCGACCGCTACCAGGCGGCCGCCGAGCGGGGGCTCGATCGCCTCGACGACCTGGCCGCCAGCGATGACGACGCGCCGGCGGATGCCGATCGCCGCGACGCCGCGACCGACGTGGACGGCGGCGTCGGTCGCGCGGTCGACACCGACGAGTACGGCGTGCACCTCGACGACCCGGACGTCGATCTGCTCGACGACGATCTCGATGCGGGGCTGCGTGACGACCGGGAGGCGGACCTGCTCGACAGCCTCGGCGAGGTCTTCAACGCGCGCGACCTCGACGGTGTCCTGGAGCTGCTCGCCCCCGATGCGGAGGTGTCGGGACTCGCGGCGCACGACCGCGACGACGTCGCCGACGCCGTGCGTGACCTGTGGCGCCGACGTCCGACGTGCTGTCTGACCCGTGGCTTCGCGGCCAGCGAACACGTCGGGGTGCTCTGGGAGCACGACGGTGACGCCTGGTGGCCGATCGCGGCCGTGCACATCGACGATCCGGCCGACAGCCACCTCGGTGTCCTGGAGTTCAGTGACGACGCGGCCCTGCTCGATCAGATCGAGTGCGATCCTCCCGACCCGGACGACCTCGAGGAGGGTGCCCGGTGGTCGGAGTGGGATGAGGGAACCGACGGCACCTGATCCCCGGCTCAGCCGTCGGTGCCATCCCGGGCGTCGAGTACGTCCTGCCAGCTCGGCCGGGGGGTCGTGACGATCTCGCCCAGTGAGGCGTAGGCGCTGCCCGACAGCCGCGCGACCGGGCGCAGCAGCGCCGCGTCGGCCCCGTCGGGTCCCCGCACGCCCGCCGCGATGTGCACCTGGACGACCCGGCCGATGACCAGCGTCGCATCGCCGACGTCGACGAGTTGCTCGCAGGTGCACTCCAGATGGGCGGGAGCCTCGGCCACCCGGGCGGCCCCGACCCGCCGGGCCGGCTGCGCCGTGACGCCGGCGAGCCGGAACTCGTCGACCTCCGCGGGGGCGTCGGCGGCCGTGAGGTTCATCGCCTCGCGGACGTGTTCATCGACGATGTTGACCACGAAGTCGCCGGTGGCCCGGATGTTGCGCAGGGTGTCCTTCTCGCCGACGGAGGTGAACACGATGCACGGCGGGTCCACGCTCGCCTGGGTGAACCACGAATGCGGCGCGAGGTTGTCGACGCCGGTCGCCGACCGGGTCGACACCCAGGCGATCGGGCGCGGCACGATCAGCGAGGTCAGCAGCCGGTACATCGTGGCCGCAGGAGTGCCGGTCGTGTCCAGTTCGAGGGCGCTCGGCTCGGATGCAGCGGCGGACAAGGGCTCCTCCGGTGGGTGGGCGTCGTCGATCGGTCGGCTGTCCCCGCGACCGGGTTACCGCCCGGACGTGCGCGCGCCGTCGTGCCCATAGTGGAGCAGGTCACGGAGCAGCCGTGGCACCACGGATTCGGAGACGGACATGAGTGACCAGCACATGGGCGACAAGGTCAAGGGCGTCGGCAAGGAAGCGGTCGGCAAGGTGACGGGCGACGACGACAAGGAGCGCGAGGGCGAGGCGCAGCAGAAGAAGGCGCAGAAGGCCGAGGAGGCTGACCGGCTCGAGCAGGAAGCCCAGCAGAAGCGCAACCAGGAAGCCGGCCACAAGGGCGAGGAGACCAAGCACGGCAACTGATCGACCGCCCTGGGACCGAACGCGCGCTGACGCGGGTCAGCGCGCGTTGAAGTACTTCGCCTCCGGGTGGTGCACGACGATCGCGGAGGTGGACTGCTCCGGGTGGAGCATGAACTCGTCGGTGAGTTCCACGTCGATGACGCCCGGATCGACGAGCTGGAACAGCTTCTCCTGGTCCTCGAGGTCCGGACATGCGGCGTAGCCGAACGAGTAGCGCGACCCCCGGTAGCCCTGCCGGAACCAGTCCTGCACGCTCGGCCCGTCGTCGTCGGCGACCCCGAGTTCCTCGCGGATGCGTCGGTGCCACAGCTCCGCGAGCGCCTCGGCCATCTCGACGCCGAACCCGTGGGCGAACAGGTAGTCCTGGTAGCGGTCCTCGGCGAACAGTCCCTGGGCGACCTCGCTGATCCGTCGTCCCATCGTGACGACCTGGACGCCCAGCACATCCACCTCGCCGCTGTCGACGGGACGGAAGAAATCGGAGATGCACAGGAACCGGCCACGGTCCTGCCTCGGGAAGCTGAAGCGGACCAGCTCGCGTTCCAGCGGTGCGTCGGGATCCCAGACCACCAGGTCGTCGCCGTCGCCGTTGGCGGGGTAGTAGCCGTAGACCACCTCGGGGGTGACGACCTTCTCGGCCTTGGCGCGCGACAGCCAGTCGCGCAGCACCGGCTGGGCCTTGGACTCCAGCAGTTGCGCGTAGCCATCCGGAT
>CAYTLZ010000282.1:0-3578 GCA_964438785.1 uncultured Actinomycetota bacterium
GCGCCGCGACGCTCCCCCTCTCCGCGCGACCGCCGGCCGCCATCGCCCGCGACGCCCGCATCGGGGAGGTGCCGATCCTCGGTGCCCCCCACGTGCTCGACGAGGCCGGCATCGAGATCGACGACGTCGACGAGGACGGCGAGGCCGCCGAGGGTGAGGACCCGGAGGAAGAGGTCCGCCAGTTCCGCGAGTTCCTCGACGACGTCACCCCGGAGGACTTCCGGGAGCAGTAGGCCGCCCGCCACGGGGCCACGGGGCCACGGTGCTCGGCCCCGCCCGGGATCGACGTGTGTCGCTGACCGATCGCGCCTCGTCCGTTGCGGCCGCGGAGGACCTGGGCCTGCTCGACGTGTGTCGCCGACCGATCGCAGGCCGTTCGCGCCGTCGTGTGCGCGCTGGCGCACGCCCAGCGGGTGGGTGCAGATCCCTGCATGACGGTGCATACGTCGCCGACGACGGGCCACGCAGCGTGGTCGATGCCTGCTTGCTGGCTGCTCGAAGCGCTTGCTGACGGGGCGTTTCATGCCATCCCGCGGCACCTGTAGCCCCGCCGGCCGCGTGCAACCTCGATGTCGGGTCGAGGCTCGTTTGGCCAGGTGGCCAACCCGTGCTTGCCTCGATCTCGATTGGACGTTGACCGGAGGTGACCCTCCGGCGTAGCCTCACCTTGGGAGTTCCACAGGTGTCATCCGCCCGGTGGAGCGCCCCGGATCCGGTCCATCCACCCGGCCACGGCAGCACGACGCCGTCGACGGGGGTGGCCCAGCGGCAGGTGGACGAGGAGATCTTTCGATGGCACAGCACGACACCGGGCAGCTCGCACTCGATGTGGGTGACGCCGGCGAGCGGTCGGGCTACCGCGGGCCGACCGTGTGCAAGATCGTCGGGATCACCTACCGCCAGCTCGACTACTGGGCGCGGACCGGGCTGGTGGAACCCTCGTTCCGCAGGGCGGAGGGGTCCGGGACCCAGCGCATCTACTCGTTCGACGACGTGGTCCGGCTGAAGGTCGTCAAGCGGCTGCTCGACACCGGGGTGTCGCTGCAGAAGGTGCGGCTCGCCGTCGAGGAGCTGCGCTCGCGCGGCCGCAACATGGCGGAGACGACGCTGATCTCGGACGGCACCACCGTCTATGCGATGGACGACGACGCCCAGGTGCTCGACCTGCTGCGCCGTGGTCAGGCGGTGTTCGCCATCGCACTCGACCCGGTCGTCGACGAACTGCGCGGCGAGGTCACCGCCTTCCCGACCGAACGCATCGACCGCCGGGACCAGGTGCCGGCGACCGCGGACGACGCCGCGGGCGACGACGCGTCCGGCGACACACCCATGGTCGACGCGGGGAGCTGACGTACGCTCGGGGTCCCGACATGGAGTTGATGCGTGACCCGAGACCCGTCGACGCCCGATACGGACCCGGCCGACCCGGCGGACTTCGCCGCGCTCGAGGATCGGGCCGCGTTCCATCGCCGCCACCTCGGCCCGGACACCGCCGAGCGGGACGCGATGCTCGCCGCGGTCGGCGTCGACGATCTGGACGGGCTCATCGCCGCGACGGTGCCCGGCTCGATCCGTGACACCTCGCCGCTGGACCTGCCGGCACCACGTCCCGAACGCGAGGTGCTGGCGGCGTTGCAGGACCTGGCCGACGCCAACGACGTGCGGCGTTCGTTCATCGGGTTGGGCTACCACGGGACGGTGACCCCGGCGGCGATCCGGCGCAACGTGCTCGAGGATCCGGGTTGGTACACCGCCTACACGCCATACCAGCCGGAGATCAGCCAGGGCCGGCTCGAGGCGCTGCTGGTGTTCCAGACGATGGTCACCGAGCTGACGGGGATGGAGCTGGCCGGGGCGTCGTTGCTCGACGAGGCCACGGCCGCGGCGGAGGCCATCCAGCTGTGCCGGCGGGTGTCACGCAAGCGTGTCCCCGACGACCACGGCGAGGTGGTGCTCGTCGACGCTGCCTGTCACCCGCAGACCATCGCGGTGGTCGCGGCCCGGCTCGAACCGCTGGCGATCGAACTGCTCGTCGCGCCGCTGCGCGCACCCGGTGCCCTGACGGAACTGCGCGACGCCGCCGGCGAGGCCGTCGCGCTCGACCGGGTGACCGCGGCCCTGCTGCAGTCACCCGACACCGACGGGGTGCTGCACGACGACGCGGCCCTGATCGCCGAACTGCACGACCACGACGTGTACGTGACGGTCGCCACCGATCTGCTCGCCTGCACGGTCGTGACCCCGCCGGGGGAGCAGGACGCGGACGCGGTGGTCGGCAGTTCGCAGCGGTTCGGCGTGCCGCTGTTCGGTGGCGGACCCCACGCCGCGTTCCTGGCGACCCGCGAGACGTGGGCGCGGCAGCTGCCCGGCCGCCTGGTGGGGGTCAGTCGCGACCGGCACGGCCGCGAGGCCTACCGGCTCGCGTTGCAGACCCGCGAGCAGCACATCCGCCGCGAGAAGGCGACCTCCAACATCTGCACCGCGCAGGTCCTGCTCGCCGTGGTCGCCGCGATGTACGGGGTCCACCACGGCCCGGCCGGGCTGGCCCGCATCGCCCGGCGGGTCCACGTGTTGGCCGCCACCCTGCGGGATCGACTTGTCGACAATGGCGTCGAGGTGGTGGGTGAGGCGTTCTTCGACACCGTCACCCTGCGGGTCCCGGGACGCGTCGACGAGCTGCGCGCCGCGGCGGCCGCGGCCGGCTTCGAGCTCGGTACCCGACCGGGCGCGGACGGGGCGCTGTACCCGGGCGACGGCGAGCACCTGCGCATCGCGCTCGATGAGCAGACCACGCTCGAGGAGGTCGCCGCGCTCGTCGCGGTGCTGACCGGTGACGCGGCCACCGACGGCAGCTCCGGCCCTGCGGCTCAGGCGATCAGCGGGTCATATGACGAGGTCGGCGCGAGCGGCCCCGACCGCACCGAGGTGGCGGCGTGCCGCACGCGCGCCGATGAACTCGCCGCGCAGCGCGACGGCCTGCCGGGGATCCCGGTCACCCTGCACCGCTCCACGCAGCCGCTGACCGACCCGCGGTTCCACGCCTACCGCTCGGAGACCGAGCTCGTCCGCTGGCTGCGCCAGCTGAAGGCCAAGGACATCGCGCTCGACCGGGCGATGATCCCGCTCGGCTCGTGCACGATGAAGTTGAACGCCGCCGTGGAGATGGAGCCGGTCAGCTGGCCCGCGTTCGCCGAGCTGCACCCGTTCGCGCCGCGGGAGCGCAGCGCCGGGACCCGCCGGATCGTCGCCGACCTCGAATCGTGGTTGGCGGAGATCACCGGCTACGACGCGGTCAGCCTGCAGCCCAACTCCGGGGCGCAGGGGGAGCTGGCCGGGCTGCTCGCCATCCGCGGCTACCACCGGGCCAACGGCGACGTCGACCGCGACGTGTGCCTGGTGCCGTCCTCGGCGCACGGCACCAACGCCGCATCCGCGGTGATGGCCGGGATGCGGGTGAAGGTCGTCGCCTGCGACGACGACGGCAACGTCGACGTCGACGACCTCAAGCGCCTGGTCACCGAGCACGCCGACACGCTCGCGGCGCTGATGGTCACCTACCCCTCGACCCACGGGGTGTT
>CAYTLZ010000283.1:0-3572 GCA_964438785.1 uncultured Actinomycetota bacterium
ATGCCAGCCACAGGGCCAGCGCCCACCCCCACAGCGCCGCACCGGCCGCGACCGCCGCCGCCAGGGCCAGCAGCAGGCCCACCAGCGTCACCGCCAGGGGCCGTACCCCGCGCCGCGCCAGCCACCCGCCGACGCGTTCCAACGCCGGCGCGAGGGCGGCGCGGACCTCCGTGTCGATCACGTCGGCTCCGCCGTGCCCGCCGTCGAGGTGGCCGGATGCGGCGCGGGCAGCCACTGCCCGTCGTCGTCCGCCCGGGGCACCGTCCACAGCGCCGCGGGCGGCAGGACCAGGGTCAGGCTGGTGCCCGGTCCGGCGTCCGCGAGAGCGTCGTCGCTGGCGTCGACGGTCAGGCGGACGCCCGCCACCTCCACCTCGGCGCGGGTGCGGGTGCCGAGGTAGGTGGAGTGCAGCACCCGGCCGGTGACCCGGGGGTGATCGGTGTCGCCGCGGTCCACCCGGAGGCGTTCGGGGCGCACCAGCACCCACACCGCGCCAGCACCGGGGATGCTGTCCGAGCCGTGCTCCGGCGTGCCGTCCGCGCCACTGCCCGGGGCGCCGTCGGGGACGTGCAGCACGCCCAGGGGGGTCCGCACCTGCCTGCCCGACCGGTGGCCGGGGACCAGGTTGGTGGTGCCGAAGAACCGTGCGGTCCGGGCCGTGGCCGGCCGCTCGAAGAAGGTCCGGGGCGCACCGTGCTGGTGGAGCCGGCCGTCGAAGAGCAGGGCGATGTCCCCGGCGAGGACCACCGCTTCCTCCTGGTCGTGGGTCACCACCACCATGGTCAGCTGCCGGTCGCGCTGCAGGTCCAGGATCAGCTCCCGCATCCCGGCCCGCAGGTGGGCATCGAGGTTGGCCAGGGGCTCGTCGAGCAGCAGCACCTCGGGCTCCAGGACCAGGGCCCGGGCCAGGGCGACCCGCTGCCGCTGGCCGCTCGACAACTCCGCGGGCCGCCGCCCCGCCAGGCCCTCGAGGCCCACCCGCTCCAGGGCGGCAGCGGCGGTGCGCCGGCGCTCGCGCCGTGCCACCCCGCGCATCCGCAGCCCGAAGGCCACGTTGTCCCCGGCGGTGAGGTAGGGGAACAGGCGGTGGTCCTGGAACACCATGACCGCCCCGCGCCGCTCCGCCGCCACCTCGGTGACGTCGCGGTCACCGAACCGGACCCGTCCCGAGGTGGGGCGCAGCAGGCCCGCCACCAGCTGCAGCGCCGTGGTCTTGCCGCAGCCCGAGGGGCCCAGCAGGGCGGTGATCGACCCGCCGGCGACATCGAGGTGGAGGTCGTCGAGGGCGAGCACGTCGCCGAAACGCCGGGTCAGGCCGTCGAGGTGGATGTCGGTCATCGTGCCCCTCCGAAGGTCGTGAGCGCCCCGCCACCGAGGATCCGGCTGGTGAGCACCAGCAGCACCAGGGCGGGCAGGGCGTGGAACAGGGCGGTGGCGGCGGTGATGGCCGTATCGCCCCCTGAGGCGGTGGCGAACAGCAGGATCGGCAGGGTCACGACGCGGCCACCGCCGACCACCAGGGTGAGCACGTACTGCCCCCAGGACACCAGGAACCCGAACAGCCCCGCGACGGCCAGGCCCGGCGCGACCAGGCGCCAGGTGACGTGGCGCTGCGCCTGCCACCAGCTGGCGCCCAGGGAGCGGGCCTGCTGCTCGAGCTCGAGCTCCGCGTTGGCGAACACCCCCGCGGTCAGCAGGACGACGTAGGGGGTGGCCGGCACCAGATGGACCAGGACCACACCGGGGATGCCACCCGCCAGCCCGAGGCGCAGGAGGACCACGTGCAGCCCGATCGCCACGGCGATCGCCGGGACCAGCACGGGGGTGAGCAGCACGAGCTCGACCGCGCGCCGGCCGCGGAAGCGCCGGGTGCCGAGCACCCGGCCAGCCGGCACGGCCACAACCAGGGAGAGCACGGCGACGCTGACGGCGATGGTCACGGTGTCGCGCAGCGCGGCCCACGTCGCGCCGTCGGGAGCGAGGACCACCTGCCACGCCCGCAGGCTCCACCGCTCCGGCAGGACCTGGGGATAGAAGTAGCCCTGGGCGAAGCTGGCCAGCACCAGGGGTACGAAGGGCAGCAGCAGGAGGGCCAGCAGCAGCACGACGGCCAGTGCCACCGGACGCGAGGTGGCACCCGGCCCCCCGGTGGCCGGCCGGGGAGCCGGGCGTGCGGCGTCGGTCGCCGCGGGAGTGACCACGGTCATCCGCCGGCCTCCGTGACGGCCGCGTCGCCGCGGATCGCGCGACGGGCTCCCGCCGCACCCAGCAGCACCACCAGCACCACCACGACGGTGATGACCACGCTGATGGCCATCGCCTCGGGCCGAGCGGCGAGATCGACGTCGGTGTAGCGGCGGTGGGCGAGCACGGGCAGGACGGTGGGGGCGCTCGGTCCGAGCAGCAGGGGCACCTCGAAGGTGCCGAAGGTGAAGGCGAACACGATGACCGCCGCGGACAGCACCCCGGGCAGCAGCAGGGGCAGGGTGACGTGGCGCAGCCGTTGCCAGGCGGAGGCACCCAGGGTGCGGGCCGCCTCCTCCAGGTCGTCGCCGCCGGCGGCCAGGATCGCCAGCGCCACGATCCCGATGAAGGGCACCTCCTTCCACAGGTACTGCAGGATCACCGCGATCGCCCAGGGGTCGAAGGTGATGGCGGGGAAGGCCGCGGGCTCGTCGAGGAGCCCCGTCTGGGCCCCCAGCCGCGACAACAGGCCGCTCTGGCCGACCAGGGCGAGGATCGCCACGGCACCGATCACGTGGGGTACGGGCAGGTTGAGCTGGAACATCGTCGTGGCGAAGCGGCGTCCGGCACCGAGCCGCCGCAGGAGCAGGGCGGCGCCGATGCCGAGCACCACCGACAGCGACGTCGACACCACGGCCACGTACAGGGTGAGCCCCAGCGAGCGTGCGAAGCCGGGATCGGTGACCAGTTGGCGGTACGCCGCCAGGCTCGGTCCGCCCTCCCCGATGCCCAGCAGCCCGATCGAGCGCAAGAGGGCCATCACGACCGCGCCGCCGAACAGCACCCCGACCAGCAGCAGTGCGGGGGACAGGGCGACCCAGGTGCGCACGCCCTCGTGGGCGTGCCACCGCGCCGACACCGCCCCCCTCACGAGCGGGGGCGCTGCTGGCGGACCACGCGCTCCCAGTCGCGGTCCAGGGCGTCGGTCAGCTCGGGGGGTGCGTCGGGCAGGCGCACCGCGGCGAGCCGTTCAGGCGGCAGGGCGAGGTCGCCGAAGCCCGCGGTGAGCGCGTCGATGGCGGCCCGGTCGTGGTCGGCGAGCCGGCCGACGTCGATCGCCAGTCCGTCCCCCCAGCCGTTGGCCGGGTCCAGCTTGGCGGTCTGCAGGTCGGGGTCCAGCACCAGATCCGCGAGCACCATGGCCGCCGCCGGTTCGGCGGCGTTGACGGGGATGCCGAGGTAGTGGTGGTCGCCGATCGTGCCGGTGTCCAGCACGAAGGGCCGCGCCGAGTCCGGCAGGGTGCCCGCCTCCACGTTCGCGCCGATGCCGGCGGGCAGCTGGGTGAAGGTCATGTCCACCTCGCCGTTGGCGAACAGCCGGTCGAGGT
>CAYTLZ010000284.1:0-3559 GCA_964438785.1 uncultured Actinomycetota bacterium
TCTCGCCGGTCTGCAGCGAGATGAACCGCTGCCCCTGCGTGCCGACCGGCTCGATCCCGACCACCTCGGCCGCCTCGACCAGCACGACCAGCTCGTCAGACACCTCGACGACTGAGACCAGGTCACCGATCGCCAGCCGCGGGCTCGGGTACTGGCCCGGCGCGAGCGCGAGGCCCACCACCCCCGCACCGGGCGTCAACGTCGCACCCGCCGCCACCTGGTCCGCGGTCAGCAGCGTCCCTGCCGACAGGTCGGTGACCGCGGCACGGCCGACCAGCAGATCGGTGCGCTCCGCCGGCGTCGTGGCGAGCACGTCATCGGTGCCGACATGCACCACCTGCAGGTCCTCAACCTCCAGGACCTGGCCGCGCTGCACGTCCGAGACCAGCGCCAACACCGGGGTGCGTTGGATCGATGCGGCGTTGAACAGCACGAACCCCAACGCCGCAAGACCCGACAGCAGTAGCCCCAACGCCAGCTGCGGCACCCTGACCCGCCGCACCGCCGGCTCGGGCGGATCCGGTACACGCGACCGAGTGGTCGTGGCCGGTGGCGTCGTCATTGCCATCGCTACCCCCGTGTCCTGTCCGGCGTCAGCCGGTGATCACCGCCTGGACCTCACCCACCTGAAGGTCGAAGCCCTCCGACACCTCGACGCTGCCGAACACACCCCGGTCCGCACCGTCCAGCGACCACGAGAACTCCCACCGCACCGTCACCGACGCGTCGAACACCCCCGACTCCCGGGTCGACGAGGCGTTGACGAACGTGAACGTGCACGCCGGGTTGCCCGTGCCCCGGACCGTCTCCGGCTGCAGTTCATAGCTCGCCTGCGCAAGCTGAGACCACGGCACCCCCGGGCCGTCACAGACCCGCACACCCTCATCCAGATCCCAGACCACCTCGACCGGGACCGCCTCCACCGTGACCGTCACCCCACCCGGGGTGGTCGACGACGCCGACGCCGGCTGCCAGTAGGAACCGTCGATCCACAGCCACGTCGGGAAGCGGACAACCGCCTGCTCCGGCGACACGGCGAACACGGGTGCGGACGGCTCCACCCGGGCCCGGGCTTCCTGACGCGCCACGAAGATCCCGTCGTCATCCCCCCCACCACCCGGCTCCGGCTCCGGAACCCAGATCGCCCCGCTGCGGACATCGCCGTTGCAGTCCCGACGCACCGCCACCGTTTGGCCCTCAGGTGGCCGAAACGCCTCACCTCGCTGACCACCCTCGGGCAGCACCGACTCCGGGACGTCGTACGAGATCCACCATGCATCCGGATCGGCCGCACGTTCCTCCGTGCAAGGGACACCGCCGCGGCTCCCGCTCACCGGCACAGCTGATTCGGCATCCCCCCCGGAGCCGGGGCAGGTGCCGACCGCTTCTCCACCTCGATCGTCGATCGAACCCGAACCCTGGCAAGGGTCTGCGGCCGCGGGAGCTCCCAGACAGACCGTCAGGAACGCGACAGTGACCCATAGGGACATGCTTCTACGACTACGGGACGACATAGCGTGAACTCCCGGGCTCGCAGTTCGTGTCACGCGTCCCGGCCTGATCGATGACCCGCCACAAACCTTCTGGGCTCCTCTCCAGTTCGACCGATTGGAGGTCGAGCTGATCGTCGCCGATCGGCAGGATGAGGTCATCCAGTCGTTCGCCAGTCTCGATGTCGTAGGCGCCACGCTCGGCAACCTGCCGGGTGCAATCTGAGACAGTGGCGGTCCCGATACCGACCTCGAACACCACCGCGTTGTCGGTCGGGGCGGGATCGCGGATCACGATCCCGTCGCGATGATGCTCGGATAGCAGCTCGCGGATGAACTCGAGCTGCTCACCAGCCATCGTGCGTTCGAGGTCAGGATGGTCCGGATTGGGCGGGTCCCAGGCAGCGTTCTTGGCGTCGCGGAACGCCTCGTAGGCATCGAGGAGTTCGTCGTTGAGTTCTTCTGCGATGCAGAACAGGTCGCCTGGCCGGGCGGTGTCGATACGCCAGCCGTCCTCGGTCAGGGTGGCGGTGGCCTCCCAGCTGATGGTGATGGTGGCGACGCTGTCTGGTTGGTCGGCAGGGTGCTGGGAGACGATGGCGCAGTCGACGATCTCGGCACGGTCATCGTCGATGTCGAAGCGTGGCCACAGCTCCTGGTCGGTGGTGACCAGTCGGCCTCCGGCCCGCAGGGCGTCGAGGCGCTCGACCGTTGCGCCCGGGTCCGCGGCTAGCCCGTCAAAGGCTGCCGGGTCGGGTTCGTCCTGGGCGGTCTGTTCCATCCAGGTGGTGTGGAAGCTCTCCCAGGTGGCCGCGAGCTGTTCCGGGTCGGCGTTGTCGTCGTCCGCGTCCTGTGGCGGTGGGGGGTCGGTGTCGGCGGGGTCGTCGATGCCGGGTGGGTCGTCGGTGTCTGGGGGTGGCGGTTCGGGGTCGTTGGAGCAGGCGACGGCGAGCAGGAGCAGGCCTGAGGCCACGAACGGTCGTGCGCTACGCATGTGCTGGCTCCTTCCGTGCACCCACGCCTGCGAGCCGCGGATGCACCGGAGGAGAGCAGCGCCACACGTCCCCCGAGGATCGTGTAGTCAGCTCGCTCTTGTATCTGTGGGGATAGTCGCCGCTGACCACTTTCGGTAATGTGTGCGCGCTTAGAGTGCGGTCGTGTGCGGCTCTCGCGCTCGCAGGGGCAGGCCTGCCGTTCCGTGGCGCCAGCAAGGTGGCTGGGGGGTCAGAGGTGGCGGCTGCGGTGGCGGGCATGGCGGACCTCCAGACCGGTCTGCTGTTGGTGGTGAAGTGTGGCGATCTCGCGGTCCAGATCGGCGATGACCTGTGTCCAGGTTGTGGATAACTGGTTGGCGTGGCGGCGGCCGCGGCTGCCGTGGGGGAGCTCATCGCGGCGCCGGTCGACGGCGACGAGTGCGTCGGCGGCCTGGTCGCGGTCGGTGTGGGCGGTTGCGAGCCGCTGCTCGATCGGGATCGGGACGACCGGTCGCAACGCACCGGCGCGGTAGTGGCGGGCGGCGTAGAGCCGTTGGATGCTGGCGGCCCGCCACCGGCCGTTGATGGCATCGAGTTTCATGGTCAGCGCCCCCCACCTGCCGGCGTCGGTGGTGGTGACCACGTTGGCGATCGCCCGGTGGTCGGTGAGCAGTTCCACGCGGGGCCGCCCGATGTCGGTGCGGTGCACGGGCCCGCCGGCGAACTTGCCGGGCGGCCGGCTGTGCTGCCAGTGCTGCCAGGTCTGGTCGGGCATGAAGGCGCGGAGCTGGTCGGGGTCGCGCTGGCCACGTTCGATCTCCAGGGTGATGCGTGCCAGGAACCGGGCGAACGCCTCAAGGTCCTCACGGGTTGCGAGGCCGCTCACGACCTCACCTCCGCGCGGCCCGAGCAGCCGGCCGGACAGCGGTCTGGGTGCGGGCGGCCTGCAGGGCGAGGTCGAGCTGATCGGGGGGCAGCACGGATGCGGTGACCTGGCCGACCCGGGTGTGCAGTGCGCTCAGCCGGTCGGGGTCCCCGTCGACCCAGGTGGCGATGTAGCCGGCCGAGTGGCCGGTGATGTCATGGTTGAACCGG
>CAYTLZ010000285.1:0-3558 GCA_964438785.1 uncultured Actinomycetota bacterium
TCAGCGACTTGCGGTCGCGCCCGGAACGCGGTGCCGCTTCATGACGCCGAGGTAGCGCCGATCTGCACGACCGGATCCGCGTACACCCTGCCGAGGATCGGCTTCCCGACGGGTGCGCGAGACGACGCGAGACGTGTCACGTCCGCCTCGCGGTGGGGAGGTGGGTCGACGGCCAGGCTCACCAGGAGCGCAGGAACCGCTCGACGGCCACCCGTGCGGAACGTGCTGCGACGTGGACCTCGCTCCAGTTCTCGCCGTCGGTGTAGGCGTCGCCCGCGAACAGGACCCGTTCGCTGGTCGGTCGGCCCAGTGTCCGAACCAGCCGCCAGTCTGCGTGGTCGGCGACGTAGGCCTGCCGGATGTGTGGCTCGGCGCTCCAGTCCTGGGTGAGGTGTCGTCGGTAGCTGCGCGACGCGGCGCCGTCGAACACCTCGTCGAGCTCGGCCAGCACCAGGGCGCGCAGCGCGTCGTCGTCGAGGCCCTGGTAGGCCGCCGCCGGCCCGCCGACGGCGAACAGGCCGAGCACGTTCGCGTCGCTGTCCTGGCCATGTGTGGCGTCGAAGTACAGCCGCTGGCCGGCGCGGGTGTCGCTGTCGGGGAAGGTCAGGAAGGTGGGGTAGAACCGCTCATCGAACTCGATGAACACCTTGATGCCGCCCCAGACCTCGACGTCGTCGATGGCGGCCCACATCGCCGCGTCCAGGTCCGGCGTGAAGGCGATGGTGCGCGCCCGCAGGATGCTGACGGGCACGGTGACGATGACGGCATCGGCGTCGATGCTGCTGCCTCGCTCGTCGGTGACCGTCACGTGCTCGCCGGTGGCATCGATACCCACCACCCGGGTGTCGGGCCGCAGCGTGTCGGCGATGCCGGGCACGACGTAGGTGTCGAAGAAGTCGAGCCACGACGAAGCGACGAATTTCAGGTCGGCTTCGTCGGCGATCGGCGCGATGCGCAGGGTGCCGTCGTAGTGGCCGAGGGTGTCGTCGGTTCCGTAGCCGACGAGCGCGACGTCCACGGGCCCGCCGGCGATGTCGTCGAGCACGTCCGCGTCGTCGTGGATCCACTCCGCGCCGAGTGGGATGGGGAAGTCGACGAAACCGGTCACGTGCCGCAGTCGTCCGCCGTGGGTGGTGCCCGCCTCCATCACGCGCACGTCGACCCCGGCGCGGGTGAGCAGGTGTGCGGCGCTCAGGCCGGCCGCACCGGCACCCACGACGATCACCGACCGGTCACGGGCGGCGGGCTCGGCGGGGTCATCGGGCACGGCGGCGTCGTCGGGCTCGGCGGGGTCATCGGTGGGCAGCGTCCGGTCGTTGCGCGTACCGGTACCGGTGCCCGTGTCGGCGCGTCCACCACCGGCGAGGCAGCCGGCCGGGAGGGCGACGAGCCCGAGCAGGGAGGCCAGGCGCAGCACGTCCCGGCGGCCCACCGTTCCGCTCACGGAACCGCCACTCGGCCCATCGGGCGGCACGGCCGGCGTCAGCGACATCCTCGGACCTCCCCTCCGGCTGTCGGCGTCGACGACACCGCTCCCGTCCCCGGGGAGTCTTGCAGGCGAAGTGGCCCCGCCGGGAGCTTCGCGCTCGCCCGTGCTGCGACGTGCGTTCGCCGGCGAGGCGACGCACATCTGCCCGCGAGCCGACGTGAGTCCGTCCGCGACGCGATAGATCGCGCACCCCTCCCGGTCCGGCGCTAGCTTGCGCCGCGACCCGTGCCCGATCAGGTGGCCCCGGACCGGGTCGAGGGGCTGTTCGGGGCCACGACGTGGGACGCGTTCCCACCATCGAGGAGGTCGGGGATGCGACGGGTCGGGGTGTGGGCGCCGGTGGTCGTGGCCGTGCTGGTCGTGGTGGTGCTGTTCGTGCCCGACGACGAGGACGACGTCGGTGTCGCCGGGGGCACGGGGCGGGACACCGATCAGCTCGACGGGGACTCGACGACCGACGACACCCCGACCGACGACGGCCGGACCGATGACGGCCGGGCCGACGACAGCGACATCGGGTCCTTCACCGTCGGTGACTGCCCGGTCGACCCCGGCCCGACCGACCTGACCGTCACCTGCGGGACGTTCGTCGTGCCGGCCCGGCGCGACGCACCCGCTGCCGGCACGTTCGAGCTCGCGGTCGCCGTCCTGCAGGCACGGGACCCCTCCGGTCCCGCCGACCCGGTGCTCTACCTCACCGGCGGGCCGGGTGCCCCGGCAATCGCCGAACTGCCGGCCTGGACGACCGACGACCTGCTCGACACCCGGGACGTCATCCTGCTCGACCAGCGCGGGACGGGCGCATCCCGTCCGTCGTTGTCCTGCCCGGAGGAGGACGACACCGACGATTTCGTCGCCGCGCACGAGGCGTGCCGCGACCGCATCGAGGCAGCGGGGATCGACCTCGCGAGTCTGCGGACCGCGGAGACCGCCGCGGACGTCGCCGAGCTGCGGGTCGCGCTGGGCTACGACAGCTGGAACCTGTGGGGCAGCTCGTATGGCACCCGGGTCGCGCTGACCGTGCTGCGCGACGCGCCCGCCGGCATCCGCAGTGTGGTGCTCGAGGGTGTCTACCCCCATCAGGTCGATGCCTACGCGGACACGGCGTCGGGGGACCGCGCCGCCATCGAGCATCTGTTCGACACGTGTGCCGTCGACGTGGCGTGCCCGGCGTCCGATGTCAGCCTCGCGGCGTTCCTCGCGACCGTCGATGACTTCGAGGATGCGCCGGTCACGCTCGACGACGGGCTGACCTACGACGGCACCGACCTCATCGACGCGGTGCTCGCCGGCCTCAGTGACTCGTCGACGATCGCCGCGGTCCCCGACTTCATCGCGGAGGTGGTCGCCGGTGGCACGAGCTCCCTCGACGATGTCGTGGACCGCCTCGGCCGCACGCGCAGCGATGCCGTCGACGAGGACAGCACGCCGGTGTTCTACGTCATCGAATGCGCGGAGGAGCTCGCGCTCTCCCCGCTCGCCGACATCGATCCGGACGACGCCTGGGACGTGCTCGACATCGACGCCGACGACACGATCGGGTTCCACAGTGGGTTCACCGTGGCGCAGATGGTCGGACTGTGCGCGGTGTGGGACACCGGGGCCGCGCCGGCCATCGAGGATGCCGCGGTGACCAGCGACGTGCCGGCGCTGCTGCTCGCCGGCACGTTCGACCGGCAGACCCCGCCGTTCTGGGCAGCCGAGGCGGCGCGCCGCCTCTCGAACGGCACCCTGATCGAGCTGCCCCATCTCGGCCACGACACCATCGACATCGACCCGTGCACCCGGGGCGTCTTCGAGTCGTTCATCGACGACCCCACGGTCCCGGTGGATGCGTCGTGCGCGGTCGGTCTCGCGCCCGCCTACTGAGCGTCGCCGCCCGCGCGGACGTCGGGTCGGCCGCCTGCCGCCGTCGAGCCGTTCCATCGGCGATCTGGACGATCTGGACGAACCCACCCGTCGGGGGGCACGCCCCGCGCACCGCCTTCTTGCTTCACCGCCACCGGCCACCGAGATCCGGTGGCCGGTCGGGGTCGTCCACCGGTGGGCGGATCAGGCCGTGCCGGGTG
>CAYTLZ010000286.1:0-3524 GCA_964438785.1 uncultured Actinomycetota bacterium
AGGCCTCGATGCACAGGCCGCACAGGATGCACCGGGTGTAGTTGATCTGGTAGTCCTCGGCGTAACGCTCTCCGGGCGAGAAGCGCTGCTCGGCGGTGTTGTCCGCGCCCTGGACGTAGATCGCGTCGGCCGGGCAGGCCCAGGCGCACAGCTCGCAGCCGATGCACTTCTCGAGCCCGTCGGTGTAGCGGTTGAGCTGGTGGCGGCCGTGGAACCGTGGCGCGACCGGACGGGGCTTCTCCGGGTACTGCGAGGTCTCGGGCTTGCGCAGCATCGTGCGCAGCGGCACGGAGAAGCCACGGCCGAGCACCGTGCGGGTGAGCAGCAGCCACAGGCCGCCGATGAGCACCACGAAGGTGAGCAGGGTCCCGACCGGAGCGGGAATGGACGTCAACACATCGATCACGGGGCGACCTCCTCGCGGTCGTCGTCGGACGCGGGCGCGTCCTCGACGTCGGCGGCGGGTGCGGTGGATGCCTGGGCCGGGCCCGGCGCGGCCCCGTGACGGCTCTGACCGTCACCGGCGTCACGCCGTTCGCGCCCGCTCATCAGCAGCCAGCCGACGATGGCGGCTGCGATGCTGGCCAGGGTGAGGCGCAGGTTGTCGCCGAGTCCGGGCTGCTCCTGCTCGAGGATGACGAAGCCGGCGGTGACCAGCGTCCAGACGAGCGCGACCGGGATGAGCACCTTCCAACCCAGATCCATCAGCTTGTCGTAGCGGTACCGCGGCAGCGCGCCACGCAGCAGGATGAAGAAGAAGATGAACCCGGCCATCTTGGCGAAGAACCACAGCCCGCCGATGAGACCGGCGATGGCGTCGGGTGCCCCGAAGGTCGGACCGGACGGTCCGCCGAGGAACAGGGTCACCACGATGGCGGACATCGTGACCACCGACATGAACTCGGCGAGCATGAACATGCCGAAACGCAGGCCGGAGTATTCGGTGTTGAACCCGCCGACGAGTTCACCCTCGGCCTCGGCCAGGTCGAACGGCGGCCGACCGGCCTCCGCGACCATCCCGATGACGAACACCATGAAGGCGGGGAACAGCGGGATGGCGTACCACCCGGGCACGCCGGCGATGAACCCGTCGCCCGCCTGGCCGGCGACGATGTCGGACACGCGCAGCGAGCCGGCGTAGATGACGACACTGACGACCGCGAGCCCCTGCGCGATCTCGTAGGAGATCATCTGGGCGCTGGAGCGGATCCCGCCGAGCAGCGGATAGGGCGAGTTGGATGCCCAGCCACCGAGGAACACGCTATAGACGTGGATCGAACCCATCGCCAGCACCCACAGCACCCCGATGGACAGGTCCGCGACCACCAGGGTGAACGTCTCCCCGAAGAGGGTGACCTCACCGGCGATCGGGATCACCGCGATGGACAGGAACCCGGCGATCACCCCGATCAGGGGCGCGACCGTGTAGATCGTCCGGTTCACCATCCCCGGGGTCGTGTCCTCCTTGAAGAACATCTTCACGCCGTCGACCAGCGTCTGCAGGATCCCGAACGGACCGACCCGGTTGGGACCGACCCGCGACTGCATCCGGGCGACGATGCGTCGCTCGGCCCAGATGAGCAGTGCCGTGATCAGCAGGAAGTAGGTGAAGACGGTCGTCGCCTGCAGCAGCGGGACCCAGAACGGCGTGGTGTCCATCAGGCGACCTCCTCGGCCATCGCTGGTTGCGCGTCATCGACGGTGTCGTCGGCGTCGGCGACGGCGACGATCTCGAGGTCGACGCGAACCGCACCCTCACGGTCCGCCAGGGCGAACGCGCTCGTGTCGGTCGAGTTCGCCGGCAGGATCACGACCCCGTCCGGGATGTCGGCGCGGATGATCGCCGGCAGCTCCATCGCCGCGTCGCCCCCGTCGGAGCGGGTGAGCCGGACCAGTGCGCCCTGGGTCACGCCGAGCTCGTCCGCGGTGGCCGCACCGAGGTAGGCCGTGGCGGGGCGCGCGGTCGCGTTCAGGTCGGTGGCACCGGTCAGCATGGTGCCGCGGTCGAGCAGCAACGGACGGATCGCACCGATCAGCGCCGTCGGCGGCCCGTCGGCCTCCGCCGCGTCGGTGACCGCGACATCGGTGTCGGCGCCGTCGGCGTCCGCGGGGTCGGCGTCGGTCGCCACCTCGGTGCCATCGCCCGTGGGCAGCTCGTGCGGCGTGGCGCGGCGGCCGAGCCGTTCGATCTCGCCCCGGATGCCGTCCAGGTCGTCGACCCCGAGGTCGTGACCGAGCAGGGCACTCAGCTGCACGATGATCTCCCAGTCGTCCATGACCAGGTCGGGACCGTCGACCGCGTGGGCGAACCGCTGCCGGCGGCCCTCCCAGTTGGTCGTGGTGCCGGCCCGCTCCTGGCGACCGGTGGCGGGCAGGACGACGTCGGCGTGCACGCTGACGGTCTCCGTGGCCGCGAGGTCCTGGGCGATGACCGTGCCGACCTTGGCGAGTGCGGCCGCGGCGAGCACCGTCGAGGCCGCGTCCCGGGCCAGGTCGACGCCGATGAGATGCAGGACGTCGATCTTCCCAGCCGCCGCGTCGGTCAGGATCTGATGCAGGTCACGGCCGGACTGCTCGGGCAGCGCTGCGCCCCACAGCTCCTCGACCGCGGCCCGGTCATCGGCATCGTCCAGACGCCGCCCACCCGGCAGGGTGCCGGCGGTCAGGCCGGCCTCGATCGCACCGCGGGCACCGGCCCGTCGCGGGAGATAGGCGAACCCACCGCCGATGTCGGCGGCGAGCGCCGCGGCGGCGGTCACGGACCCGGCACCGGCCCGCTCCCCGACCAGCACGGCGGGGGCACCATCCGCCTGCAGGGCCACGCCGGCGTCGGAGTCGTGGTCGCCGGCCAGGGCACGCAGCGCCTGCGCCTCGTCACCCGGAGCCGTGACCACGTGCCGCCAGGCGAGTTCGTCGAGCGTCCCGAGCGTCGGGCCGACGACGATGATCTTGGCGGTGCGGTTGCGCCATGCCTTGCGCAGCCGAAGGTGGAGGATCGGGATCTCCTCCTCGGCGTCCAGGCCGGCGACCACGATCACCGGGGCCCGCTCCACATCGGCGTAGGTCAGGGTGTCCCGACCCACCAGTGCGGTGAGCTCCTCGGCCTCACCGGCCGGGGCGAACCGGGTCCGGTGGTCGACGTCGTCGGTACCCAGCACCGTGCGCACGTACTTGGACACGAGGTAGGCGTCCTCGTCGGCGAGCCGCGAACCGGTGACGACCGCGACCCGGCCGGCACCCTGCTCGTTCGCGGCCTGGATCGCGCCCGTGGCCGTGGTCATCGCCTGGGCCCACGACGCGGTCGCGAGCTGCCCGTCGGTACCGCGCACCTTCGGTTCGGTGATGCGGGTGTCGGCGGTCAGGTGCGCGTAGCCGAACCGGCCCTTGTCGCAGTTCCACGCCTCGTTGACGGCCATGTTGGTCCGCGCGAGCTGGCGCTGGATCTCGCCGCGACGCGACTGGATCGTCAACGTGCAGCCGGCCGAGCAGTGGTCACAGACGCTGGGCGCGGTCACGACGTCGAA
>CAYTLZ010000287.1:0-3523 GCA_964438785.1 uncultured Actinomycetota bacterium
GCTTCGCAGGCCGCATCAAACGTCCCATGAACAACCCCCACCTCTCCCGTCGGGGAGCCCACGAATCGTGGGCCTGTTCGAACTGACGCCCGGAAGCTAGCATGCAGAATGTTAGACATGCAAGACTTTCGTTAAAAATATCACCACAATCTCGCATTTGGACGTGCAGCCGCCGTGCGAATGCGAGGATCATCACATCAATGGACGCGTCGGAGCCTCACCGGGTCAGGTGACCCTTCGACGCTTCACCCCGGGCCGAGCCCGGGTTGCCCACGCTGGTCCGACGTCCTGCTCGGATCAGCGACGCGTTCGACGCCCGACGGCATGCGCCGCGCCGATCTGCAGGAGTTCGAGGAAACCCGCGACGCTCCAGGCGGCGCGCCCCACGAACAGCCCGTCGACGTGCTCGCCCGCGAGGAGGTCGCCGGCGTTGCCCGAATCGACCCCGCCCCCATAGAGCAGCGCCCGACAACGACCCGCCCCGGACCGCTCACCGATCACCTCGGCGAGCGCTCCGATGACGGGCGCGACCTCCGCGAGGGCGGCCGGGCGACCCCCTGCACCGATGGCCCAGATCGGTTCGTAGGCCACCAGCAACTGCGAGAATTCACCCGGTTCGACCAGCGCCGTCGCCGCGGTCAGCTGCTCGGCAACGAACGACTCGGCCCTGCCCGCGTCCCGCGCTGATCGGGGCTCACCGAGGCAGATCAGCGGTATGAGCCCATGGTCCAGGGCTGCGCGGGCTTTTCTCGCCACGCTGTCGTCGGTCTCGGCGAACCGTGCCCGTCGCTCGGAATGGCCCATCTCCACGATCTGCGCGCCGGCGTCTTTGACCATGCGCATCGACACCTCGCCGGTCGCAGCTCCCTCCGGTTCCCAGTGGGCGTTCTGGGCACCGAGCAGGAGGTGATCGTCCGCGGACAGACAGTCCCGCACGGCAGCCAGCGCGGTGTGTGCCGGAAGGACGAACGGCTGGACGTCGGGGAAGACCGATGGAGCGGCCAGCAACCTGGTGACGTACGCGCGGGCCTCGTCGATCGTGTTGTTCATCTTCCAGCTGGTGCCGATCCAGACCGGTGGGTTCGTCATGGTTCGTCTCTCGCGATCGATGCCGGTCGACACCTCCGACGGGTCGTCGACCTCGTACCGGGTCGTGATCGGGCTCGAGCGCGATGCCAGGACGCAGGATGAGCACGTTCAGCGTTCGGGTAGAGAATCACATGGTGTCACACATGGGATGCGCCTCCTGGCATCGACAGCCGTGCGGCGCGGCGGTGAGCAACCGTTTCGGGCGTGAAGGCACCTCATTCGTCCCCCCAAGTGTCCGACCTCGCCCGTGGAAGGCCCGTCGATGCACGTCGATGGAGGAGTGATAGCGCTAAGAAACATTCTTATTTGTGACTTTCACTCGACTATGCGTGGCTTTATGTTATTGTTCACCCGGGAAACGGGATACCTGCCGCGTCGGGATGCGGTGGGCTAACAGGGAGAGTTGTATGACCAATGCCAACACGCTGCCCGAGACGATGCAGGCGGTCGTCTGTCACGGCCCCGAGGACTACCGGCTCGAGGAGGTGGCGGTCCCCACGCCGGGTCCCGGTGAGGCGCTCGTCCGTGTCGAGGCGGTCGGGATCTGCGCCAGCGACCTCAAGTGCTATCACGGCGCGGCCAAATTCTGGGGTGACGAGAATCGACCCGCGTGGGCGGAGACGGAGGTCATCCCCGGCCACGAGTTCGTCGGCAGGGTCGTCCAACTCGATGACGAGGCCGCCGAGCGCTGGAACATCAAGGTCGGCGACCGCGTCGTCGCGGAGCAGATCGTGCCGTGCTGGGAATGCCGCTACTGCGTCCGCGGCCAGTACTGGATGTGTGCTCCACACGACATGTTCGGCTTCAAGCGGCGCAACCCCGGGGGCATGGCGTCGTACATGGTGTTCTCGGGCGACTCGCTGGTCCACAAGATCTCCGCGGACCTGCCACCGGCGCACGCCGCGTTCGCGGAGCCGCTCTCCTGCGCCCTGCACGCGGTGGAACGGGCGGACATCACCTTCGACGATGTCGTGGTGGTCGCCGGCTGCGGGCCCATCGGCCTCGGCATGATCGCCGGGGCTGCGGCCAAGTTCCCGGCCCAGATCATCGCGCTCGACATGGAACCGGCGAAGCTCGAACTCGCGAAGCTCTGCGGGGCGACGCACACGATCAACATCGCCGACGAGGACGCCGTCGCGATCGTGAAGGAGATGACCGGCGGCTATGGCGCCGACGTCTACATCGAGGGAACGGGGCATCCGTCTGCGGTCCCGCAGGGACTCAATCTGTTGCGCAAGCTCGGCACGTTCGTGGAGTACAGCGTCTTCGGCTCGGACGTGACCGTCGACTGGTCGATCATCAGTGACGACAAGGAACTCGACATCCGGGGCGCGCACCTCGGTCCGCACTGCTGGCCGGCGGCGATCCGGATGCTCGAGGCGGGCATGTTGCCGATGGATCAGATCTGCACCCATCAACTCCCGCTCGACCGTTTCCAGGAAGGCCTCGACCTCGTCGCCGGGGGCAAGGAATCGATCAAGGTGTCGCTCATCCCCGAGTAGACATGAATCGGTTCGTGACGGGCGGTCGCGACGCGGCCGCCCGTCACGGATGCCAGCTGATGAGGGATGGACCACGACATGCAACCGGATGCCGGTCGACCGCTGCGGGTGCTGCTCCTGCGTCACGCGGAGACGGAGTGGAGCCGCGTCGGGAAGTACACGGGCAGGACCGACAAGCCCCTCACCGACGCGGGCCGTCGTGCCGCAGCTCAACTGCGTGGCCGGATCGGCGCGGGCGAGACACCGGTGGACGCGGTGTTCGTCAGCCCACTTCGCCGGGCCAGGGAGACCCACAGCGCCCTGGAGCTCGCCGTCCCGCATCAGCTCCGCGATGATCTGCTCGAGTGGGACTACGGCGACTACGAGGGGCTGACCCCGTCGGACATCCGGGCCATCGACCCCTCCTGGGATCTGTGGGCAACCGGTGCCCCGGCCGGGGAGTCGCCCGGGGACGTCACGGTGCGACTCGATCGCTTCGTGGGCGAACTGCGTGATCTCGGTGACCGGCATCGGGTCCTGGTCGTCGCCCACGGGCACGCCCTGCGGGGGCTCGCGTGTCGGTGGATCGGTCAGCCGATCGAGCTGGGGCGACACCTGCGGTTGGCGGCCGGACGGGTCGGTGAACTCGGTTGGAGCCGGGGCGTACCTGTCGTCGAGCGCTGGAACGAAGCGCTCTGAGGAGCCTTCACGGCCCGCTTGGCGGGACCGCCGTGACCTCCCGGCACCTGCGGCCATCTGGCCGTGCACGGCGCGCCATACACGACCTGAACCGCGCTCGAAATCAGTGGCAGCCTCCGCGCCGCAAACGACCGCTCGCCGACCACGTCCCGCCCTCCGAGCGCCGCTGCCCACCGCCGGTGATGATCGACGACCCTTGCGAAGGCGACACCATGAAGATCAGCATCATCGGACTCGGCAAGATGGGCGCCAAC
>CAYTLZ010000288.1:0-3517 GCA_964438785.1 uncultured Actinomycetota bacterium
ACGACCAGGCTCGCCACGACGGTCAGCGCCAAGGTGGTGCGCAGCGTGCACCTCACACGACCTCCCCGTCGATCCGGCTGGGCGCAGCCTAGGCGTTTGGCCCGGCCCGCTCGGCAGGGCGAGCGCAGCCGGCAGCCGACTGGTGACCCTCGTACGCTCACCGAGCGAGGACCGCGCGACCTCGCCGCCCACCGGTGGACTTCCATCACGCTGGGCCGTGTCCGGCCGACCGTGGGCCTGGAGCACTGCAGGAGGCTCGTGCCGGTGGTTCGATCACCGTCTGGCGTGCACGATGTTCCGAGGAGCTGGTCGTGGTGGATGGGGGGCGGCGCTGAATGGCGAGCGTCACACAACCCGTCGAGCTGGCGTCCGAGCGCACCGGGCACACGCGCCTGGGCTTCCGTCGTGACATCGAGGGCCTGCGCGGGATCGCCGTGCTGGTCGTGCTGCTCTACCACGCGGGCGTGCCCGGCTTCGACGGCGGCTACGTCGGCGTGGACGTCTTCTTCGTGCTGTCCGGCTACCTGATCACCAAGGGGCTGGTCACGGAACTGCGGGCGAGCGGCACGATCCGCATCGCGACGTTCTATGCCCGCCGGTTCCGCCGGCTGCTGCCGGCCTCCACGCTGGTGCTGGTCGTGACGGTCATCGGTGCGCGGTTCGTCGCGACCCCGATGGTCGCGGACTCCGTCGCCCGCGACGGGTTGTGGGCCGCCGGGTGGCTCGCCAACCAGCGGTTCATCGCGGTGGGCCTCGACGACCTCGCCACCGACGCGGTCGAGTCCCCGCTGCTGCACTACTGGTCGTTGGCGGTCGAGGAACAGTTCTACGTGCTGTGGCCGTTGCTGCTGCTCGCGGCGGTGAAGCTCGGCCGCGGGACCTCGCGCACCGTGTTCGTCACCACGCTGTGGACCGTGGTGATCGTCTCGTTCGCATGGGCGGTGGCACTCTCGGGCACGAACGCGACCGTCGCCTACCTGTCGCTGCCGACTCGGGCCTGGGAGCTGGCGGCCGGCGGGCTGCTGGCCGTGACCACCTGGCAGCTGCGGCCCGGTGTCGCACGACTGGCGGCGATTGGCGGCATCGCGGCCATCGTGGCGAGCGCGGTGCTGTTCGACGCGGCGACGCTGTTCCCCGGACCCATGGCCGCCATCCCCGTCGTCGGGACGGCCGCGGTCATCCTGGCCGGCGCGGGTGGGTGGTCGCCGGCGGCACGGCTGCTGAACCTCAGCGGGCTGCAACGGGCCGGGACGCTGTCGTACTCGCTGTACCTGTGGCACTGGCCGGTGCTGGTCCTCACCGCGCAATGGCTCGGCCGCGAACTGCAGCTGACCGAGGCGCTGGCCTGCCTGGTGGTCTCCTGGGGGCTGTCGGTGGCGTCGTTCCGGCTGGTGGAGGATCCGCTGCGGCGCTCCAAGCGGCTGTCGGCCCGCAACGTGCGCAGCCTGGCGTTCGGTGGCGGACTCGTCGCCGTGTCGCTGGTGGCGAGCATCGTCGTCGCCGTGACGGTTCCGTCGCTGCAGGGATCCGGTGCAGCCGAGGACGACCTGCTCGCCCAGATGGCCGCGGTCGACGCGCTGATCGACGACGACGGCGAGGTGGCATCGGCGACGCTCGATGCGGACTTCGACGCGGGTCTCGGTCGGGTGTTGTCGTTGGCGGTGCAGCAGCGTGTGGTGCCGGCGGGGTTGAACCCGTCGCTTCGCACGGCGGGTGATGAGCTGCCCGTGATCTACGACGATGGTTGTGTCTCCACCGAGACGACCTCGCCCGCCTGCATCTACGGCGACGTGGACGCGACACGCAGCATCGTGCTGCTCGGCGATTCGCACGCCGCGCACTGGTTTCCCCCCGTCAACGACCTCGCCCGCGAACGCGGCTGGCAACTCACCGTGCTCACCAAAGGCGGCTGCCCGATGCTGGAGATCGCCATCTGGCGTGACGGACGCCCCGGCGGTGCCTGCAACCAATGGCGCGACCACGCCCTTGACCGCATCGCCGCCCTACAACCCGACCGGATCATCCTGGCCAACGCCACCACCTACGACGCCTACACCGACGACGGCGACCCGAGGCCCGGCGAACAGCGCACCAACCTCATCGACGGCCAGGCCGCCATCACCGCCACCCTGCGCACCCTCACCCCCGACACGCATCTGACCATCATGGGTGCCTCCCCACGCCTGGACTCCCCCGCCCCCGAATGCCTCGCCCGCAACCTCGACGACACCCGCCCCTGCACCCCCACCCGCGACCAGGTCGTCGACACCCAACTCATCAACGGCCAACACACCCAAGCCACCATCGACCAGGCCGACTTCATCAACACCACCGACCTGCTGTGCACCGACACCACCTGCCCCCTGATCATCGGCGACCTGCTCGTCTACTGGGACACCCACCACCTCACCACCCCCACCAGCCACTGGCTCCGCCCCGCCCTGCACCACACCATCCCCCACTAGCGCCGAGGCCGTACGCTGCGCGGCGGGGTCGCTGGCGGTACCGGTCTGCTCGGTGCCGGGGGTGCCAGCGCACGGACGCCCGGGACCGGGCGAGGGCAGGGCGAACGATGAGGGACTCGGTGAAGCTGACCGGTGTGTCGCGCGGGCGCATGGCTGGGCTGCGAAGGGGTGTCGCGGCGTTCGCCGTGGCGGCGCTGCTGCTCCCCGGCGTCGCGGCTGCCACGCCCGACGGGCCCGGCTCCGACGACCCCACCGCGACCGTCGGGGACGCGGCCACCGACCCCGTCGAGGACACGGCCACCGACCCTGTCGAGGACGCGGTCGTCGAGCCGGCGGTCGTGGCAGCCCTCGCCGACGACGACGCACCGGTCCGGGTGCTCGTCACGCTGCGCTCGGACCAGGACCCGGACCCGGTCGCCGATGCCCGGCACGGCGCGGAGCCGACCAGCCACCCGGGTCCGGGCCACCGGTTCGCCGCGCCCGGCCCACCACCGCTGTCGCGCGCCGCAGCCGATCGTGTCCACGCCGACGTCCTGGACCGGCTCGATGGCCGCGTGCGCAACCTCGCCGCGATCCCGGGCCGACCGCTGCTGACCGCGACGGTCGATGGTGACGGGCTTCAGGCGCTGCTCGCCGACCCGGACGTCGTGAGCGTCGCGTCGGACGTGGAGCTCACCACGATGCTGGACCGCTCCGTGCCGCTGGTGGGCGCGGCCCCACGACCGGGGACCGACGACATCGGTCCGAGCGTGCTCGCCGGCGAGGTCCTCACCGGCACCGGCAGCACGATCGCGGTGATCGACACCGGCGTCGCGGTCGGCCACGAGACGTTCACCGGCGCGGACATCCTCGAGGCGTGTTTCGCGCGGACCAGCAGTGGCACCGGCGCGTGCCCGGACGGGTCGAGTTCGCAGGTCGGACCCGGTGCCGCCGAACCGATCACAGACCACGGCACCCATGTGGCTTCGATCGCGCTCGGCCGGGCCGGGGCCGCCGCCGACGCGGTCGCCCCGGGTGTCGCGCCCGACGCGGACCTGATCGCGATCCAGACC
>CAYTLZ010000289.1:0-3478 GCA_964438785.1 uncultured Actinomycetota bacterium
GGTCTCCCTGTCGTCCGGTGGGCGGTGTCCCCGCCGGGGAGTATCGCGCCCGTCCGGGTCAGTGGTCGAGCAGTGCCCGCTCAGTGGACGAGCAGCGGCCGCCCAGTCGTCGAGCAGTGCTCGCTCGGGTGTCGAGCAGTGCTCGCTCAGTGGTCGAGCCGCAACGGATCACGGCCCCTCAGCGGGCTCCCACGGCTCGAGCTCGTCACGCCGCGGCAGCGACGGCTGCGCGCCACGACGGGCGACGGTGACGGCGGCCGCGGCTGCGGCCCAGCGCGCGGCGGCGACCAGCGCGGCGCCTTCGGTGAGCGCGACGGTCAGGGCACCGCAGAACGAGTCCCCGGCGGCGGTCGCGTCCACCGCCTCCACCGGTCGGGCGGCGACGGGTGTCACCTCACCGCCGTCGACGACGAGCGCTCCGTCCCGGCCGAGCGTCACCACGACGCTGGCATCGGTCGCGAGCATCCGGACGAGGTCGACCACCTCGTCGTCACCACCGGGTTCCCGACTCGCGCCGGCCAGCACGGCCAGCTCACCCCGGTTGGGGACGAGCACGTCCGCGCGTGCCGACACCGCCGCGGGCAGGGCCGCGGCCGGGGCCGGGTTCACGATCACGAGTCCCGTCGCTGCCGCGACGGCGGCGGTCACGGTCGGCATCGGGACCTCTAGCTGGAGCAGGACGGCCGCTGCGGACGCCAGTGACGACGCCTGCACGTGAGCGGCCGACAGTCGCGCGTTCGCGCCGGGGCTGACCACGATCGTGTTCTCCCCGTCCGGCGCGACGACGATCAGCGCGAGGCCGCTCGGCACCCCGGTCAACCGCGCCAGGTGCGTCAGGTCGATCCCGTCGGCGGCCAGGGCGTCGGTCAGCGTGGCACCCACCTCGTCGTCGCCGACACATCCGATGAACCGGGTCGGTGCCCCGAGCCGCGCGCAGGCGACGGCCTGGTTCGCGCCCTTGCCGCCGGTGGCGCGGTAGTGGTCTCCACCGAGCACCGTCTCACCGAGGCTCGGGTGCCGCTCGACGGGCACCACGATGTCGAGGTTGGCGCTGCCGACGACCGCGATGCCGGTCGACGCGCCGGGTCGGTCCGGTGTGCCGCCCGCGCGGTCGCCTGGGGTCCTCGCCACGGGGTCGCTCTCCTGTCCGAGGGTTCACTGCCCGGCGACACTACTGAAGTCGCACCGGCGTCCCGGCTGCGCGGGGTGATGCGTGGTCCGACATCCGCGCGCTCGCGCGGGGCTTGCGCGATGATGCGCCGCGCACCGGTGTCCGCCGGGCCGTTCCTCCAGGAGCACCCCATGACCGACGACGTCGCCACCATCGAGTTGCAGGCCACGGTGACCGGCGAGGGACCGGTGACGGTCCTGCTGCACGGCATCACCGAATCGGCCCGGAGCTTCGAGCCGCTGATCGAACCGTTGGCTCTCGACCGCACCGTCGTCGCGGTCGACCTGCGCGGCCACGGTGGTTCCGCACCCGGCGAGGTCTACGACCCGGCGAGCATGGCCGCCGACGTGCACGCCACGCTGCGCCGGCTCGGGCTCGACGCCGAGCCCCCGTTCGTCATCGGCCACTCGATGGGCGGGTTGGTCGCGGTCGCCTATGGCGGCAGCTTCCCGGCCCGGGCCATCGTCGACGTCGACCAGTCCCTGGACCTCGCCTCGTTCCAGGCGCAGCTCCTCCAGCTCGAGCCCCTGCTGCGCGGCGACGGGTTCGCCGAGGCGATCGGAATGGTGTTCGGCACGATGTACGGCCCGCTCGACACCGGCGAGGTGGAGCGTCTCACCGCGCTGCGCGATCCCCGTCAGCAGGTCGTGCTCGGGGTCTGGCAGCCGCTGTTCGAGCACAGCACCGCCGAGCTCGACGCGATGGTCGCCGAGCTCGTCGCCGGCGTCGAGGCACCGCTGCTGTCGCTGCACGGCATGGATCCCGGTGACGAGTACGCCGACTGGCTCACCGAGCGCATCCCGTCGGCGACGATCGAGGTCTGGCCCGACCACGGTCACTACCCGCACCTGGTCGATCCGGAGCGCTTCCTGGCCCGCGTGCGGGCGTTCGACCCCGTCGGCTGAGCGCTCAGCCGTCGATCGTGATCCCGAGCACGTCGCTCGCATCGCGCAGCGAGCGCGCCTGTCGGCGTGCGTTCAGCTCGAACGGATCGAGCACGGGACCGCCGATGGCGTCGGCGAGCCGCTCGACGTCCCAGTCGGTCCCGGCCCGGTCGTCGTGGCGGGTGCCGTCGCTGGCGAGGTTCGAGCGGAAGATCCCGGCGGCGCTGGCGGGCAGGAAGTCCTCGTAGACGATGCCGGTGACCTCGAGGTGTCCTGCGGCGACCAGGCTCGCGACGTCCGTCGGTGTGTCGGCCGGCAGCGGCGGGCCGGGGACGGCGTGGAACTCGACGTTGGCCAGCCCCTGCAGCGCGAGCTCGGTCACGGTGGTGGGGAACGTGGCCGTGAAGTGGGTGCGGAGCAGTTCGGCGCGATCCGGGGAGGCGTCGACGTCACCCGAGCCCTCGGAGCTGCCGGGGGCGGCGGGGGTGGTACCCGCCGGGGTCGCGGTGAGCGCTGCCTCGACGTCGGCCATGATCCGGTCGTAGCGTTCGCGACCCGCGGGGGTGAGTGCGACGCCGCGGGCCTCGACCTCCCCGAAGCGGACCCGCAGCGCCCGGGTCTCGATGGAGCCGTCGGCGAGCCGCATCGAGCGTTGCTCGTCGAGCGCACGGAACGAGGTCTGGCGCAGCAGCACCAGCGGCCCGTCCCACGCCGGCGGGCCCTGGATCGCGTCGATCATCGCGATCCCGCGGGCCTCCATCGCGCGGTAGAGCTCGTCGATGTCGAGCACCCGAGGGGTGAGGTGGTTGAGGTGGGTCCCCGGTGCGGCGGCGATGTCGGCCGCGACCGGCGAGATGGCGGTCAGGTGCTCGTGCCAGGCGAGGTCGACGGGCTCACGGTCGAGTTCGAAGGTCGCGACGGCGAGGTGGATGAACTCGGCCGCGTCGGCGCGCCGGACCCCACCCTGGGACTCGGCGCGCTCGAGGTGGGCGCGCAGCCCCGGGGCCAGCAGATCGCGTGCCGCGACGTGCGCCTCGATCGCCTCGCGGGTGGTGGTGTCGAAGAAGCGTGGATCGTCGCTGACCAGCATGGACGTGAACACGCGGAAGGCGTTGCGTTCCAGATCGGCGGGGTCGATCGGGCGGAAGGCGGTCGAGACGACCGGGATCGAGCTCGATGCCGTGTCGCGCAGGTCGTAGAAGCCGACCGGGACCATGCCGAGCAGCGCGAAGACGCGGGCGACCTCGCGGAGCTCGGCCGGGGAGCCCACGCGGATCGCGCCGTGTCGTTCCGCGGTGATGCGTCGCAGCGCGGAGGCGTCGACGTCGCCGCCGGCGCTCGCCGCGGCCCGGTTGATCCGCTCGCACTCCTCGACCAGCGTGCCGTAGGCCGGGACCTCGGCCGCGTACATCGCGGACAGCGC
>CAYTLZ010000290.1:0-3424 GCA_964438785.1 uncultured Actinomycetota bacterium
GATCGCGATCCAGACCTTCCGCGAGGTCACCGGCGGGGTCACCGCGTCGGTCGCCGACGTCACCACGGCACTCGCGTGGCTCGTCGACGGGCTCGACGGATCCCTCGGCGATGCGACGCTGCACGACGCGATCGCGCCGCTGCGCGCGGTCAACCTCAGCCTCGGTGCCTTCGCCGAGACCTGCCCGAACACCACGGTCTGGCAGGCGCTGCAGGACGAGGTCGAGCAGCTCGACGCCCGCGGCGTGATGACGATCGCCGCCGCCGGCAACAACGGCAGTCGCACCCAGATGTCGGCACCCGCCTGCCTCGATGGTGTGGTGTCCGTGACCGCGACGTGGGTGTCGAACCCGGGCAGGATCGCCGAGTTCGCGAACGTGAGCACGGACACGGACCTCGCGGCACCCGGCAACGGCATCGTCGCGGCGGTCGGCGACGGCACGGCGGTCGCGACCAAGGCCGGAACCTCGATGGCCGCGCCGCACGTCGCCGGTGCCGTAGCCCTGCTGGGCGAGGCCGCACCTGACGCCGATGTGTCCGCCCTGCTCGGCGCGTTGACCACCACGGACGAGGCCGAGGTGATCACCGACACCCGTACGCACGGAACCGTGACCGGTCTGCCGAGGTTGCAGCTCGCCTCGTCCATCCCCGCGCTGCCAGCTGCCACCGACGCACCGACACCCCGCGCCGGCGTCACGATCGCACCGAGCGAGGACACCGACGGGGCGGTGCGCGTGTCCTGGGAGCCCGGTGCCGACACCCAGGACGTCACCGTGCACGCGGTGGTCCGGCCGGGTGGGCGGGGGTGTCAGGCACCCGCCGCGACCGGATCGTGCGAGGTGGCGCGACTCCCGGTCGGCCAGACGGTGAAGGCCTCGGTCGTGGCCGTGCGCGACGGCAGGATCTCCGGGGCCGTGCAACCCGGTGCGGGTGCCGCACCGCTCGCCGTACCGGGCCCGGTCCGCAACCTCATCGCGAGCCCTGTCGAGGGACAGCCCGACGCACGCCTGGTCACCTGGGACGAGCCGGCGGTCACCGGTGGGCTGCCGATCATCGAGTACCGGACGACGCTCGTGGGCAACGGCACGCTTGACTCCTGCGATGCCAACGCGCGCAGCTGCTCGGTCAGCAACCTCGACACCGATGGCGCGGACGTCACCGTCGAAGCGGGCAATGACCGCGGGTACGGCGAGGCCCGGACGGTCCGCGCGGCCGCGAGCGCCCCGCCCGGCGCGCCGACCGGGCTCAGCGCCGTCGACACCGGCGTCGGCGGCACGATCGAGGTGCGCTGGGATGCGCCGTCCGACGGTGATCCGGCCACGAGCTACCGCGTCGAGGTGACACCGAACGATCCGGATGCCGGTGCCGTCGAGTTCGGCTGCACCACCGACGCGACGACACGCGACTGCACGATCGACAGGCTCGAGGACGGCCGAAGCCACGACGTGCGCGTCACGGCGTCCAACGACGCGGGCACGGGCGTGGCCGCGACCACGCTCGTACGCCCGACCGGCCTGCCGGGCGCGCCCGAGGACGTCGAGGTCGACGGTGCCACCGACGGCGTGACCGTGAGCTGGACCGCACCGACACGGGACGGCGGCAAACCGATCACCACCTACACGGCGACCGCCTCCGACGGCGTGGCGAACGTCGGCCACTGCACGGTGGAGGCTGCCGCGACCGGGTGCACGATCACCATCGCGGGCGAGACGGCGGTGACCGTCACCGTCGTCGCCACCAACGACAACGGCGACGGGCCGGCGTCGGCTCCCTCGGCGCAGGCGATCCCCCTGGTCGAGCAGGCCGAGGAGGACTCCTCGGGGTCCGGCGACAGCGGCTCCGGCGACGGTGGGAGCGGATCCGGCGACAGCGGCTCGGGGGACGGCGGGACCGGTGGTGGCGACACTGGCGGCGGCGCGATCCCGCCGGAGGACGACGCGGACACGGGCGACGCGCTCGCACCGCCGACGGGCAACCCCCCGCCGCACGGCGAGGGCAGGCTGATCGTCGACGGCTCGACCACCACCCTGACCACCCAGCGTTCGGTGACCTCGGTGATCGTCAGCGGCGGCGGGGTCGCGGCCAGCCTCTCCGGCAGCAGCGCCAGCAACGTCCCGGCCATCGTGCGTGACAGTGGGCTCGTCATCCCCGCGGGCGGGACGATCACGCTGCAGGTGACCGGGCTGCCCCCGGGAGCCGACGCGGTCGCGTGGCTGACCTCGGAGCCGGTGCGGCTCGTGACCGCCCGGGTGCGTGCCGACGGCGGGCTCGACGCGTCGTTCACCGTCCCGGCCGCGGTCGCCGACGGTGACCACACCCTCCACCTCGTGGTCGCCGGCAGCGGGACGTCGACCAGCGGCGGCGGACCGACCACGCTGTCGATCGGGCTGCGCATCGGCGCGATCGGCTCGGCGTTCACGGATGTCGGCGTCGGTACCACCCACTGGCTGACGATCGAACGGCTCGCCGCGCGGAACATCGCCCAGGGCACCGGCGGCGGCCGGTTCGGTCCGGGAGATCCGGTCCAACGCGGCCAGATGGCGAGCTTCCTCATCCGGCTGCTCGACCAGGAGGACCCCGACGGGCAGCGCAGCGACGCGGTGGTCGCGTTGAGCGACATCACCGGCACCACGCACGAGGCGGCGATCGTCGAGCTCGTGCAGCGCGCGATCGCCGGCGGGTTTCCCGATGGCACCTACCGGCCGGGCGACGCGGTGACCCGCGGGCAGATGGCGACGTTCATCGCGGCCGCCGCCGGCCTGCCGACCGACGGACTCGGGCCCAGCGGCTTCAGCGACGTCGACGGTGGGACGCACGCCGGGGCCATCACCGCGGTCACCGATGCCGGGATCGCCCGCGGGTTCGACGACGGCACCTACCGGCCGGGCGTGCCCGTGACCCGGGCCCAGATGGCCTCGCTGCTGTCGGGGCTGCTCGACCACCTCGAACAGGCCGGTTGACGCCCAGACCGGCCGGCATCGGACGACGACACGGCCAGATCAGCCGGTGCCGGTCAGGAGCACGTTCTCGCGGGCCAGGGAATCCAGCATGCGTGCGAGCGTGCTCGCCATCTGGTCCCGGCGGGTCGCGGAGGCGACGTCGAAGAACACCCGGTCGCGCCCGCTGACCAGACCCAGGTCGCGCGCGACGCTGATCGGCTCGTCGTGCACGGAGTCGGCCGCGTCGGGGAACCAGGCACGGGTCGGGACCCGGTCCTGCCCATCGAGCAGGGCGTGGGTGCGTACGAGCAGCGCCGCGAGCTGGCCCCGGGTCACCTCGTCGCCCGGATGCACCATCCGGCGCTCATCGCCCACGATGATGCCGAGCGCCGCCAGCGCGTTGATAGCGGGTTCGTGCACGCTTCCATCGTCGTCGATGAACGCATCGGGTGGGTCGTCGGGGAGCCGCTCGGCGACCTCGACGAT
>CAYTLZ010000291.1:0-3419 GCA_964438785.1 uncultured Actinomycetota bacterium
CAGCTTCTGGCACCCGACGGGCGACGACGCAGCTGAACCTGTGAACAACCGCCGTGCCCGCACGGTGTCAGCGCGCATCGCATGGGGCCGCCGGCCCCGGCACGCGCTCAGGGAATCACGACGCCCAACGCCGCCGGCAGGACCCCGCCGATCAGGTAGCCGGCACCGCCGGCGACCGCCGCCAGGCTCAGGATCTCCAACCCCGAGACGAACCACGACCGCTGCGTCCAGCGGCTCTTGACGGCCCCGAGCGTGAACAGTGCCGCACCGGTGACCCCCGTCGACCAGGCCAGGGCGACGAGGTCACCGCCGAACAGGAAGGGCACGATCGGGATGACGCCGCCCAGCGCGAACGACCCACCCATGAACAACGACCCACGCAGGGGCGAACCGGACGTCTCGTCGTGCTCGTCGGGGATGAGCCCGAGCTCCTTGGACACCATCGTCGCGAGCAGCGAATCGGGGTGGCGACCGATCATCGCGGCCACCTCGCGCGCCTCGGCCTGCGGCATGCCCTCCTCGACGAACAGGTAGGCGAGTTCCGCCTCCGACTCCAGGGGCCGACGCTCGACCTCACGGCGTTCGGCATCGACCCAGGAGCCGAAGATCTCCACCTGACTCTTGGACCCCAGGTACTCACCCGCGGCCATGGAGAAGATGCCGGCGATCGCCGAGGCCAGCCCGGCGATCAGGATCGCGAACTGGTCACTGGTGGCCCCCGCCACGGTCGCGACCACGGCGAGCGTCGACACCAGCCCGTCCTGCGCCCCGAAGACGATCTCACGGATCTCACCGAGCAGCGACAGCTGCCGGCGATCGGTCTCGATCCGATCCTGGATCCAGTCGACCGGATAGTCCTCCGGACGCTCGGGTTCCCCGCCGGGGGGCAGGTCCCCCTCGGCGGTCGATGGACCGTCGGGATCGGACGGCTGGTTCGCTCCGGTCATGGGCCGGCTCCTCACTCACGCGGTGTCATCGGTCGGCGTTCATCCGGCCCGCAGACGTGCGGCCCGCCGGCCGAGCTCGGCGTAGCCGGCCCGGAGGTCGAAGCCCACCACGTCGCCGTCACGCACCACCTGCCGGCCCCCGACGTGGACGTGCCGGGCACGCCGGTCGGGCCCCAGCACCAGCCCATCGATCGGATCGGCGATGTCGACCAGATCCTGCCCGGGCCAGGTCACCACATCGGCCTTCATCCCGACCTCCAACCGGCCGATGTCGTCGACACCGAGGCAGCGGGCACCCCCCACCGTGGCGAGCTCGAGCGCCTGGTGCGAGGTGAGCGCATCCGCCCGGCCCTCACGCTGACGCGCGGTGAACAACGCCTGGCGCAGCTCCGGCAGCAGGGTCCCCTGCTCGTTCGACGCGACCCCGTCGACGCCGAGCCCGACCGCGACCCCCGCCGCGGTCAGGTCGGCCGTGCGGCACATCCCGGCGGCCAGCCGCGCGTTGGACGACGGGCAGTGCGCCACGCCGGCACCTGCGGCCGCGAGGCGTGCCACCTCGGCGTCGTCGAAGTGGATGCCGTGCGCGTACCAGACGTCGTCGGCGACCCAGCCGAGGCCCTCCAGCACCTCGAGCGGCCGCTTGCCGAAGCGCGCCAGGCAGTCGTCGATCTCGTCGGTGGTCTCCACGAGGTGCGTGTGCAGCTTCAGCCCCCGGGCGCGGGCCACCTCCGCGGAGGCGCGCATCAGCGCCGGGGTGACGCTGAACGGGCTGCACGGGGCGACGGTGACGTGGATGCGATCGCCGTCGTGCCACCGGTCCGCGACCCGTTCGGTGGAGGCGATGATCGCATCGAGGTCCTCGACCACGTGGTCGGGCGGCAGCCCGCCGTCGGACTGCCCGAGGTCCATCGACCCGCGGGCCAGGTGCAGGCGGATGCCGAGCCCGAGCGCCGCCTCGGCCAACGCGTCGAACACGGTGTCGTCACCACGGGGGACGAGGTAGTGGTGATCGGCCGCGGTGGTGCACCCGGAGCGCAGCAGTTCGGCGAGCCCGACGCGCGCCGCGGCGGCGACGTCGTCCACCTCGATGCGGGCCCAGACGGGGTACAGCGTGGTCAGCCAGGTGAACAGGTCACACCCGGTCGCCCATCCGCGGGTCAGCCACTGGTAGAGGTGGTGGTGGGTGTTGACGAAGCCCGGGGTGAGGATGTCACCGTCGACGCGCAGGACCTCGTCACCCGGCTCCGCGGGGACGTCACCGACGGCGGTGATGCGGCCGTCGGCGATCGCGAGATCCCCCGGCCAGCGGGCACCCCGCAGGACCAGACGGGTGTCGGCGGATCGATCGCCCGACGTGGACGGGGCGGACGGGGCGGCGGCGTTGGGCTCCATCGTGGCAGCCTACTTCTGCGCTCGCCCCCCGGCCGGCGCGGTCCGTCATCCCATCGAAACGCGCGGCGCGGCATGCTGGGCTCCGCCGACCGATCCACCGACCGCGAAGGACACGCAGCGATGACCCACCCCCTCGGCCCCAACCGCTACGGCAAGATCGGCGTGCACCTCGCCACGGTGACGCGTGACGGGGACCGCCACGCGTTCACCGACGTCGAGGTGGAGGTGCTCCTGCAGGGCGACTTCGCCGTCGCGCACACCGAGGGTGACAACGCGGCCGTGCTGCCCACCGACACGATGCGCGGGACCTGTACGGCGTTGGCGCTCGAGGGGCTCGACACCGTCGACGCCTATGCACGGCGGGTCGCCGACCGGTTGCTCGAGGCGTCACCAGCGGCGCACTCGGTCGGGATGAAGCTCGTGGCGCAGCCCTGGGAGCGCATCGAGGTCGACGGGGCCGCCCACCCGCATGCGTTCCGTCCCGCCGCCGGTGGGCAACACCTCACCTGGCTCGACCAGCAGCGTGGCGCGGCCCCGGTCATCGATGGCGGCGTGCAGGGACTCAAGGTGCTCAAGACCACCGGCTCGGCGTTCTCCGGCTACCCGACCGACCGCTACACGACCCTGCCGGAGACCCGGGATCGGATCATGGCGACGACCGTGGAGTCCCGGTGGGGCACGACCGGGCCGGACGTCGATCACGCCGCGCTCGCCACGGACGTTCCGGCGACGTTCTGTGCCCGCTTCGCGACCCATGACGACTCCGAGTCGCTGCAGCACACCCTGCACGCGATGGGTTCAGCGGTGCTCGACGCCCATCCGCAGGTGACCTGGATCCGGTTCCGCATGCCCAACGAGCACCACAACCTCGCGGATCTGTCGCCCTACGGGCTCGACAACCCCAAACGGGTGTTCATCGTGGCCGGCGATCCGTCGGGCCTGATCGAGGCCGTCGTCCACCGCGACGGCGTGGCCCCGCCGCCGGCATGGTGAACAGCCCGGGCACATGACGCGCCCCGGGCTCGTGTGAGCCCGGGGCGCGTCGTGGCCGGCATGGGAGATGCCGGGGGAGCAGCTAGC
>CAYTLZ010000292.1:0-3416 GCA_964438785.1 uncultured Actinomycetota bacterium
GTTCGTGGGCGGCGTAGCCCTTGACGGTGTTGACCAGGTTCGGGATCAGGTCGTGACGGCGCTGGAGCTGGGTGTCGATCTGTGCCCAGGCCTCGTCGATGCGCACCCGGGAGCGGACCAGCCGGTTGTAGCCGGCGACCACCCAGCCGACCACGGCGACCAGGAGGAGTAGCAGGATGAGCGAGAACCAGAGCACGAGGCGACCTCCACGGGGGGCCGGCCTGCAAGCAGCCGGCGTCAGGGCGACCGGGATCCGGAGGGACCGGCCTGGTGATCGCCGGCACGGGCGCCGGCGCCGCCGGGGCGCAGACTACTGCCTGAGCCGACCACGGGGGCAGGTACCACACCGCAACCAGGCAGCGCCCACCGCTGTCCCACCACACCCCCCACCCGACACCGCAACCAGGCGGCGCCCACCGCTGCCCCACCACACCCCCCACCCGGCACCGCAACCAGGCGGCGACACGTCCGTCCAGCGCGTGGGGTCGGCCCGATCAGCGGCGAACTCGCCGCTCGCGCCACGGATCTACGGGGTGTCGGTGTGGGTCAGCCGCAGCTTCGACTGCTTGTGGCGGCCCTCCCAGTCCTCCTGCACACGGGCGTGAAGACCGTGCCGCCGCGCGACGGCGATCAGGGTCTCCGGCCGGTAGTAGTAGTCCTCGTGCAGGACGTGGTGCTCCTTGCTGGAGGTAGCGTTGAAGGTGCAGTCGAACCACCCGTCCGCGCGCAGGATCCGCCCGACGTGGGCGAAGCACTCCTCGATCACCTCGACGGGGCAGTGGGAGAACACGCTGTGCGCGTGGATCACGTCGTACCGGGCATCGGGTAGCCAGTCGAAAGTGAGGTCGTCAACCAGCCGCAGTCGCGGCTCCTTGTCCGCGAGGCCCCGCTCGACCACGGTGCGGTTGGCGGCCAACAGGATGTCGGGCGAGATGTCGATGCCGTGATAGCGGCCAGCATCGAGGTGGTCGATGAACCGCCACCCTGCCCGCAGGTTCCCGCAGCCGATCTCCAGCAGGTCGTGGTCGGGGCGCAGACCGTGGTCGACGAGGTAGTCGAACTGCAGTTGGCCGAGCGCCAGCCAGCGGGCCTCGTTGGCGCTCCCGACGGCCTGCCGCGGATCGCGGGCGGCGTCGTCGCGCATCACCTCGCGGTAGTAGCTGACGTGATCGCGCTTGCCCGACAACCGGAACCGCACGTCGCGCCACCACCGGCGCAGGTAGGGACGGATCCGCTCGGGATGCGTGACCGCGTAGCGGATGCGGTAGGTGAGGCGGTGGCGGGCATCGGCCACGGGTGGCTCACTCCCCCGGTTGCACGGTCGGCGTCGGCGAGCGACGGCTGCACCGAGCCTAGGTCGCCAGAGACGCCGACGACATCGGACGGCCAGCCTCGGGCTCACCACGCTGCTGGAGGTCCCCCTCCCGGTGGGCGGCGTCGGGATCCACGCGCTGATGGCGCTGCTCGCCGTCCTCGAGGTGATCTTCGCTCACGTCGACCGGAGAGAACGAGCCCACCGCACGGTCGGCAGCGGCCACCCCCGCAGCCGCGTCACCCCGTGCGCGGACGAGGTCATCGAGCAACCGGACCCAGCGGGCGCACACCTCGTTGTTGCGGTAGCGCTCCGCGGTGCGTCGACCACCCTGCCCCAGTTGATGGCGCAGCCGATCGTCGGTGAGCAGCAGCCGCAGACCCTCCGTCAACCCCTCGACATCACCGACGGGGACGAGCAGCGCATCCTCGCCGTCGGTCAACAGCTCCCGGGGCCCCTTGGGCGCGGCGTAGGCCAGCAGCGGCAGTCCAGCCGCCATGGCCTCGAGCAGGACCAGACCGAAGGACTCGAAGCTGCTGGAGGAGATGAACACCGACGCTTCGCGCAACTCGCTGTCGACGTCGTCGCTGGCACCCGGGAAGTGCACGCGGTCGGTGGCACCACGGCGCTCGACCAGTTCCTCGAGAGCCCGCCGTCCACGCCCTTCACCGACCAGGGTCAGCTCCCAGCCCGGCTGGTCCTCGGTGGCAGCCAGGAACGCCTCGATCGCATCTGCGTGGTTCTTGTCCGTGTCCAGGCGTCCGATGCTGATGACCCTCCGCGGGCGCTGGTCGTCGGGCGGCAGGTCCGGGAGCCTGTCGGGCAGGGCGTTGGGCAGTACGACCGTGGGTGGGCAGGACCGCTTCTTCAAGCGCCTGCGGTAGGACGCCCGCTCGGCCTCGGTGAGGCAGGCGACGAGGTCGAGTCGGGGGTACCAGCGGCGTGCGGCCCGCAGCCGCTCGCCCCGCAGGCGATCGATGCTGAGGTGCTCCTGACCGACCGTGATCGCCGCCGGGTGCGCGAACCGCGCCAGGGAAACGGTGAGCCCGTACCGCGTCCCCATGACGATGCCCCGGGTCCGCGCGATGCGGGTGACGGTGCGCACATCGGTGAGCAGGCTCGCCTGGGTGGTACGGCCGTGCGCGAGCGAGCGCAGGACGCTGGGACGCCGGTCGATCCAACGGGCGAAGACCGCGAGTGGGCCACGTCGCCGCTTGAGCCGGTACCGATCGACGAGCACCTCCACCTCGACACCGTCGGGCACCTCGAAGAAGGGCCGTTCCTGGTAGCTGTGGCACAGCACGGCGACGATCCGGACGGGGTGGCCCTGGGCGACCAGCCCCTCGGCCTGGCGCAGCACCGTGCGGACCGTGCCACCCATCGCGTGGATGTTCCAGATCAGGAAGGTCACCGGCGTGGCACCAGCCCGCGCCGCTGACGGCGCGACCGGACCAGGCACCGGCGGCAGCGCGTGCAGCAACTGCAGCACGATCTGCTCCAGCCAGCGCAGCGGGCGGTGCAGTCGGCGGCGGAGGCGGTGTGAAGCGCGAGCGGTGGGCGAAGCCATGAGGATCCGAGGCCGGTCAGAGGGTGGCCCACCATTGTGCTCCGTCCGGAGCACGCAGCAAGCACAGAAGTGGCCACCCGGCCCCTGACCGCACAGCCCTCGGCACGCCGCTGATCCGCAGCGTGGCCACACGAACGCGCGCAGCGAAGCCGAGAACGAACGGTCAGCAGGCAGCGACGGTCACCCGTCGCCGGTGCTCACTCCCACTCGATCGTGCCGGGGGGCTTGGAGGTGATGTCCAGGGCCACCCGGTTGACGCCCGCCACCTCGTTGGTGATCCGGGTGGAGATCCGGGCCAGGACGTCGTCGGGGACCCGCGACCAGTCCGCGGTCATCGCGTCCTCGCTGGACACGGGCCGCAGCACGATGGGGTGGCCGTAGGTCCGCCCGTCGCCCTGCACGCCGACGGAGCGCACATCGGCGAGCAGCACCACCGGGCACTGCCAGATCGCACGGTCGAGCCCGGCGGCGGTCAGCTCCGCCCGCGCGATGGCGTCGGCGGCGCGCAGCAGTTCCAGCCGGTCACGGGTGACCTCG
>CAYTLZ010000293.1:0-3374 GCA_964438785.1 uncultured Actinomycetota bacterium
GCTGACCGCCGACCCGTGCCCGTCGGGGGAGCTCGACCTGATCCTCGAGTCATCCCAGTTGGCGCTGCAGATCCACGAGTCGGTCGGCCACGCCATCGAGCTCGACCGGATCCTCGGCTGGGAGGCCGCGTTCGCCGGGACCTCGTTCCTCGAACTCGACCAGCTCGGCAGCCTCACGTACGGCTCGGAGCTGATGAACATCACCGCGGATGCCACCATCCCCGGCGCGCTGGCGACCTTCGGCTACGACGACGAGGGCACGCCCGCCCAGGCCGTCGACATCGTGCGCGACGGCACCTGGGTGGGGGTGCTGTCGGGCCGTGACTCGGCGCATCTCGCCGGGCTGCCGCCGGGCGGGATGGTCCGCGGCGACGGGTTCAACCGGCTGCCGATGGTGCGCATGACCAACGTGGGGCTGAAGCCCGGGGACTCCTCGATGGAGGAGATCATCGCGGAGACCAAGCACGGCGTGGTCATGGCCACCAACCGCTCCTGGTCGATCGACGACCGGCGGCTGAACTTCCAGTTCGGCTGCGAGATCGGCTGGGAGGTCAAGGACGGCAAACGGGTACGGATGGTCAAGAACCCGACCTACACGGGCATCACGCCACGGTTCTGGGGCTCGATGGACATGCTCGCCGGTGCCGACGAGTGGACCCCGTGGGGCGTGCCCAACTGTGGCAAGGGCCAGCCCATGCAGGTCGGGCACACCGGCCACCCGGCCTCCCCCGCCCGTTTCGCCGGCGTCCGCATCGGGGTGACCGGCTAGCGCCACGCCGCGCCCGCGCCGCCCCGCACCCGGCCCGCACCGACACCGCGACACACCGCGCCGCCCCGCACCCGCACGACAGGCACCGGCCCGCACGCTGGTCACCGCACGACGACGATGGGAACCACCGATGAGCGTCTCCGAGCTGCAGCGCCTCGCCGACCGCGTGATCGAGCACGTCACCGCCGCACCCGCCGGCGACGAACCGATCGAGGCCAACGTCCGCGTCGACCGGGTCCGCCACGGCCTGACCCGGTTCGCGAACTCGTTCGTCCACCAGCACGTCGGCGAGGACACCGTCGCCGTGGCGTTGACCTGCGCGGTCGGCGGGCGGACCTCCAGTGCCTCGACCACCGCGGTCGACGACGACGCGCTGGCCCGGCTCGTCGGCGACACCATCGAGGCAGCCCGGCAGCAACCGGTCGACCCGTACTGGCCCGGCGCGACGCCCGCCGCCGAGCTCACCGGCTCGGCCAACCTCGATGCCGCCACCGCGGACGCGAGCCCCGACGAGCGCGCCGTGAAGGTCAAGGCGTTCGTCGACGCCGCGCAGGATCTGCGCGCCGCCGGGTTCGTCGACTCCAGCCTGTCGGAGGTCGCGTTCGCCTCCACCGCCGGGCAGCGGGTCCACGGTGCGACCTCCCGCGCCACGGTGGACGGCATCCACCAGACCGGCACGTCCGCCGGGTCGGGGCACGCCACCTCGGTGCGCCTGGCGGATCTGGACGCCGCCGGGCTCGGCGCGCAGGCCGCCGACCGGGCGCGACGCTCGGCCGAGTTCGTGGATCTCGAGCCGGGGGCCTACGAGGTCGTGCTCGGCCCCGAGGCCGTCGCGACCGTGCTGACGTTCCTGTCGGTCTACGGCTTCAACGCCAAGGCCCACCTCGAGGGTGCCTCGTTCGCGCAGCTCGGCGAGGCCCAGTTCGACCCGGCCATCACCATCGCCGACGAGCCGTTCGACCCGCGCTCGACCGGGCTGCCGTTCGACGCCGAGGGCACCCCCAGACAGCGCCTGGTGCTCGTCGACGCCGGCACCACCGCCGCACTCGCCCACGACCGGCGCACCGCCGGCCGGGCCGGGACCACCTCGACGGGCCACGCGATCCCCGGCGGTGCCGGGATCGGCGCGGTGCCCACCGACCTCCTGCTCACCCCGGGCGACACGCCGTTCGAGGAGCTCATCGCGGGCGTCGAGCGGGGACTGTTCGTCACCCAGTTCCACTACGTGCGCATCCTGGACCCCAAGAGCTCCGTGGCGACGGGCCTGACCCGCAACGGCACGTTCCTGATCGAGAACGGCGAGATCACGGGCGCGGTCGGCAACCTGCGGTTCACGCAGTCGTTCCTCGAGGCCCTGTCCCCCGGCCGCGTGCTGGCCGTCGGCGACGACGACCGCTACGCCCACGGTGAGTTCGGGCCGGGCATGGTCATCTGCCCGTCGCTGCGGCTGGCGAGCTGGAACTTCACCGGCGGCGCGAAGGGCTGACCCCGGTCGCGTGGATCGGGTCATTAGACTCGACCTGGGAGTCCCGGTCGGCCGTTGACCGGGCGTCGTCGACAGGGAGAGAAGCACTGATGGCATCGGACGCGATCGAGGACCTGCTGCAGGAAGGGCGGACCTTCCCGCCACCCGACGCCTTCAAGCGCGCCGCCCTGCAGACCAGCGCCGACATCTACGACGAGGCCCACGCCGACCGCGAGGGCTTCTGGGCGCGCGAGGCGGCCGAGCTCGACTGGTTCGAGGAGTGGGACACCATCCTCGAGTGGGACGCCCCGCACGCCAAGTGGTTCGTCGGCGGCAAGCTGAATGTCTCCTACAACTGCCTCGACCGGCATATCGAGGCCGGCCACGGTGACCAGGTCGCCTTCCACTGGGAGGGCGAGCCCGGCGACACCCGGACCATCACCTCCACCGACCTGCTCGCGGACGTTAGCCGGGCCGCGAACGGGCTGAAGGCGCTCGGGGTCGAGAAGGGCGACCGGGTCGCGGTCTACATGCCGATGATCCCGGAGCTGCCGGTCATCATGCTGGCGTGCGCCCGGATCGGCGCGGTGCACTCGGTGGTGTTCGGTGGGTTCTCCGCCGCCGCGCTGCGCGACCGGATCAACGACTCGGACTGCAAGGTGCTGGTCACCGCCGACGGTGGTTGGCGCCGCGGCTCGGTGGCGCCGCTGAAGCCGATCGCGGACGAGGCCTTGGCCGACACGCCGACCATCGAACACGCTCTGGTCGTACGCCGGGGCGAGAACGACGTCGAGATGGTGGACGGCCGCGACCTGTGGTGGCACGAGGTCGTGGACGCCGCCGAGGCCGACTGCCCCGCGGAACCCATGGACAGTGAGGACCTGCTCTACATCCTCTACACCTCGGGGACCACGGGGAGCCCGAAGGGCATCATGCACTCGACGGGTGGCTACCTCACCCAGACGGCCTTCACCCACCGCTACGTGTTCGACCTGCAGCCCGACCGCGACGTGTACTGGTGCACCGCCGACATCGGGTGGGTCACCGGCCACAGCTACATCGTCTACGGGCCCCTGGCCAACCGCGCCACCTCGGTGATGTACGAGGGCGTGCCGAACCACCCCGACGAGGGCCGGTTCT
>CAYTLZ010000294.1:0-3342 GCA_964438785.1 uncultured Actinomycetota bacterium
AACGTACAGCGCGAGGCGCTCTTCGGAGTTGTCTGGAGTCGTCATGGGGGCGACCCTAGTCCAGCCGCACGCCGCTGCCGTCACACCACGACGTTCGTGCCCGGCGCGCTCACCATGCCACTCAGGCCGCCAGGAACTCGCGCACGGCGGCGGCCGTCGGAGCCACCTCGCCGGTGTGGTGGATCGTGCGCATCCCGAGCTCGCGGGCCACCTCGAGGTTGGCGGGCAGGTCGTCGATGAACAGGCAGTCGGCGGCGTCCCCGCCGCTGCGTTCGAGGGCGAGCCGGTAGATCGCCGGATCGGGCTTGCGCAGGCCCACCTGCCCGGAGATCACGGTCAGGTCGAAGTGGGTGTCGACCCGGTCCCACGGGTAGATGCCCAGCCCCCACGAGTTCGACAGCAGGCCGGTGGTCGCGCCGGCCGCCCGGACCTCGGACGCGAGCTGCCACGTGCCCTCCTCGAGATCGACCCCGCCGAACAGCCCGTCGAGCAGGTGGACGTCGGCCGGTGGTCGGTGCCCGGCGTCCACGAGCAGGGTCCGCAGTCGTGCCTCGAAGTCGTCGGCCTCCACCTCGCCGCGCTCGAGCGCCCCGATCAGCCCGCCGTCGTTGCCCCGCGACGCGGCCACGAGCAACTCGAAGCAGCGCCCCCGGTCGATGCCGTGCGCCGCCTCGAAGGCGGCGAACGACGGCGCGAGCGGGGTCGTGAGCACCCCGCCGTAGTCGAACAGCACCGTGCGATGCGCCGCGCTCACCGGCCCACCGCCCGGGCGGCCTCGTCGGCCCGTTCGGCGAGGGCGACGACCAACGCCCCGTACGCCTCGAAGCTGCCGTCGGTCTCCCCGTAGGCACCGGAGGCGAATCGGCTGTAGACGCCCTCCAGGATGCAGGCGAGCTTCCAGTACCCGAATGCGACGTAGAAGCCCACCTGGCCGGTGTCGCGGCCGGACCGGGCCGCGTAGCGCTCGGTCAGGGTCGCGCGGTCGAGGAACCCCTCCACGACGGTCGGCGCATCGGGCAGCGGCACCGTCGCATCCCCGGGCTGCGACCAGTAGACGTTCAACAGTCCCAGGTCGGCGAGCGGATCACCCAGGGTCGTCAACTCCCAGTCGAGCACCGCGTTCACCGCGCCGGTGGACGGATCCAGGATGAGGTTGTCCAGCCGATAGTCGCCGTGCACGATCGTCGCCGGGCCCTGCGGCGGGATGTCGGCCACCAGCCGCGCGTGGACCTCGTCGAGCAGCGGCAGGTCACGGGTGCGCGCCTGTTCGAGCTGGCCGTGCCAGCGCCGCAACTGACGCTCGATGTAGGCCTCCTTGCGGGCGAGGTCGCCGAGCCCGACCGCATCGACGTCGACGTCGTGCAGCGCGACCAGCACATCGACGATCGACTCGCTGGCGGCCGCGCGGCGGTCGGGGGTCAACGACTCCCGCGCCTGGGAGGCGTTGCGCACGATCGCGCCGTCGACGAAGTCCATGACGTAGAACGGCGCGCCGATCACGTCCGCGTCGGCCTCGTAGCCGATGCAGTGCGGCACCGGCACGGGGCTGTCCTCGAGCGCCGCCATGATCCGGTACTCACGACCCATGTCGTGCGCGGACTGGAGCACACCGTGCAGCGGCGGGCGACGCAGGATCAGGCGACGCCCGGCCGCATCCACGACGTCGTAGGTCAGGTTCGAGCGCCCACCCTCGATGACCGCGAACCGCAGCGGGCCCTCGATCGCGGTGCGCTCCGCGATCCACCGGGTGGCGGCGGCCGTGTCCACCCCCTCGACGTCCGGCAGTCCGTCCGGCGGTGTCTCGTCCTGGCTCACAGTTGCCTCCCGGGGTCGTGATCCGCTGCAGCCTGACAGAGCACGGCACCCGGGGCCAAGCCGACCGATAGCGTCCGGGGCGTGAACGAACCACCGGACCCCGCCTCCGACCCGCCGAAGCGTCGACGGGGTCCCTCCGCATCCGGCGGGGCGCGCCGCCTGCGCGGCAGCGTGAGGTCGCTGTTCGAGACCGGTGGGCGTGGCTTCCGGGACCTGGCCGTCACCCAGGTCTTCTCGAGCGCGTGTGACACGTTCGTGGCGCTGGGCCTGGCGGGGACGTTGTTCTTCAGCGTCCCGTCCGCCGAGGCCCGGGGCAACGTCGCCCTCTACCTGTTGTTGACCGTGGCCCCGTTCGCCGTGATCGGGCCGAGCCTCGGCCGTCTGCTGGACCGCACCCCCGTCGCGACCCGGACCGTGCTGATGGTCGCCGCCGGCGGTCGTGCGCTGCTGGCCGCGGTCCTCGTGAGCCGCACCGACAGCCTGTGGCTCTTCCCGTTGGCATTCGGGCTGCTGGTGTTCTCCCGCGTCCATGGCATCACCCGCAACTCCCTGTTGCCGCTCGCGCTGGACGCACCACGTGCCCTGGTGGCCGCCAACGCCCGGCTGGCGTGGATCGGCGTGCTCGCGGGTGGCTTGGCCGGCGGCATCGGGTTCGGGGCGCTACAGCTGTTCGACGCGAACGGTGCCCTGGTGCTCGCCGCGCTCGCCGGGACGGCGGCCGTGGTCACCGGACGCCACCTGCCCTCGCCGGAGACCCCGGCATCCCGACCCCGACCGGGCCAGCCCCACGTGCGGCTGCGCCTGCCCCGCAACGTGCGCCTGGCCCAGCTCGCGACCGCCGGCGTCCGCGTCTTCAACGGGTTCCTGCTGCTGTTGCTGGCCTTCGAACTGCAACAGGCCGATGCCGGGTTGCTGGACTTCGCCGGGCTGCTGGCCGCCGCCGGGACGGGCTTCGCGATCGCGTCGCGGTTGGTCCCGCTGGCCGAACGGCGTGTCCGCGAGGAGCCCATGGTGCTCGCCGCGCTCGCGCTGACCGCCGGAGCGGCGTTCAGCACGGCCCTGTGGTTCGGGCTCGTCGCCGCCGCCGTGCTCGCCGGCGTCGCCGGCATCGCCTGGGGGGTGGCCAAGCTCGCCTTCGACGGCCTGCTCCAGGCCAGCGTGCCCGCCGCTCGGCGCGGAGCCGCGTTCACCCGCTCCGAAACCCTGTTCTCGGTCGCGTGGGTACTGGGCGCGATCATCCCCACCAGCGTTCCGATGGCCGCACCCGTCGGTCTCGCCATCGCCGGCTTCGGGGCGCTGGCCGCCCAGATCCTCTACGTCGGTGCCCTCCTGGTCCCCAGGGGGGCGCGACGGCCGCCCGATCGACCCGACACCGGCGAGGTCGACGACGTCGACGACCGGTACTGACCTTCCCGCGTTCGTTGTAGTGAAACGCGATCTCTCGTCGCGTTTCACTACATCGAAAGGTGTCGCGCCGCGTCAGCCGCCAGGTCTGCCCGCGTCAGCCGCCGGGTCTGCCCGCGGCAG
>CAYTLZ010000295.1:0-3334 GCA_964438785.1 uncultured Actinomycetota bacterium
CGGGCACCACCACGGCTCACTGCCGACTCTAGTGACCCGGCCAACGACGCCACCATCGGCTCAACGACGCCACCACCGGCTCAACGACGCCACCACCGGCTCAACGGCGTCACCACCGGCTCAACGGCGTCACCACCGGCTCAACGGCGTCGGGGCCGCACGGTGCGGGGCAGGTCGGCGGTCAGACTCGGCAGGCGGCCCGATTCCGCCTGGACCCGCAGCAGGTCGTTCTCGAATGCCACCCGGTCGCGCAGACCGGACTGCTGGTCGAACAGCTGCCCGAGCAGCGCGATCGTCGGTGCATCCCGGCCAGCCACCCCGTCCAACCAGGCGAGGGCGGCATCGAGCGCCTCGCCCTCGTCGACGAGCCGCTGCACGAATCCCCGGCGTTCGGCCTCCTCGACGGTGACGTCGCGGCCCGACAGCACCCACTCCTTGGCGACCGACAACCCGACCTGACCGACCGTGCGGGCGACGCCAACGGGTACCCCGTGGACCGCGCCCGGGAATCGCAGCTGTGCACCGCGCGCAGCGATCCGCACATCGCATCCACCGGCGAGCTCCGCGCCCCCACCGATCGCCGGGCCCTCGATCGCCGCGACGCTGGCCATCGGCAGGTCCACCAGCAGCTCCTGAGCGGTGGTGAACAGCTCGGTCCAGCGGCGGCGGTCCGCGCCCGCCCGCTCCACGAGGTCCGCACCCGCGCTGAAGGCACCATCCGCCCCGGTGAGCACCACGCCGCGGACCTCGTCGCGCCGACCGAGCTCGTCGAGGGCGTCGACCAGGGCGGCGAGCAGCCCGACGTCGAGGGCATTGCGCACCTCGGGCCGGTCGAACCGGACGACCACGACCGGCCCGTGTCCACCATCGTGGTGCTGGACGTCGATCGGTCCGGTCACGGCTGGCTCCTCGTCAGGACGGTCGTGGGCCGGGCCCGACGCGGGCGACGCGGTCGACGCTCCGGCCGCGGCAGCGTAGTGGCGGGTACCGTCCGCCCATGAGCACCACGACCCGGGAACGACTCGTCCAGCTCGTTCGGCGGGCCGACGCCGATCTGGCCGAAGCCGCACTGCTGTGCGCCGCCGAGGCCGATCCGCGGCTCGACGTCGACGTCGAGCTGCTGCGGATCGACGCGTTGGCGGACGGTCTGCGCACCCGTGGCGACGACCTCGGTGACGATCCCGACCGGACCGCCGCCGCACTCGCCGACTATCTCGGTGGTCACCTGGGTTTCCAGGGCGACCTCGAACACTACTACGACCCCGACAACGCCCTGCTGCACCGGGTCGTCAGCCGCCGACGCGGCCTGCCGATCACCCTGTCCATCCTGTACGTGGCGATCGCCCGTCGGCTCCACATCCCGGCGTACGCGGTCCACCTGCCGGGCCATGTGATGATGGCGATCGCCTCCGGGGACCGTCCACGGGTCCTGGACCCGTTCCATGGCGGCGCGCTGCTCGGCGAGCAGGCCATCGCCGAGCGGATCGCTCAGCTGACCGCCGGCCAACTCGAGTTCCGCCGCTCCATGCTGCGTCCCGTGCCGGCCGTGGAGGTGGTGCGGCGGCTGCTGAACAACCTGACCCGTGACCTCGCCGACGCGGTCGATCCGGGTGCCGCCCGATGGACGATCGAACTCAAGCTGCTGCTGCCCAACCGGCAGCCGGAGGATCATCGCGAACTGGGTGAACTGCTGGCGGCGACCGGACGGTTCGGGCCGGCAGCCGACGCCTTCGAGCGCTACCTCGAGCACGCGGGTGGCGACGCACCGGACCGGGACGCGGTCCGGCGCGCCGCGATCCAGGCCCGGGCCCGACTGAACTGACGCGCCGCCGCGTCGAGCCCGGACGAGGAGACACCGATGGCGACGATGACGGCTGCGGTCCTGGTGGCGCACGGTGGACCCGAGGCGCTGCAGGTGCGCGACGACGTGCCGGTCCCACGCCCCGCGCGGGATCAGGTGCGTATCGAGGTCACCGCGGCCGGGGTGAACAACACCGATCTGTGGACCCGACAGGGCGCCTACGGACGCCCCGACGATCCCGACGCCGTCGCCGGCTGGCAGGGCGTGCCGATCGACTTTCCCCGCATCCAGGGCGGTGACGCGGTCGGCCGGGTCGTCGAACTCGGCGCGGACGCCTCACCGGCGCTGGCGGGACGCCGTGTACTGGTGGACCCGATCATCTGCGGGCCGGGTGACGACCCCGACGAACGCCCGATCGCCGGGGTGCTCGGCTCCGAGGAGAACGGGGCCTTCGCCGGGTTCCTGTGCGTGGCCGGCGACCGGGTCCACGACGTCACCGATGCACCGCTGTCCGATGCGGAGCTGGCCTGTCTGCCCATCGCCTACGGCACGGCGACCGGCATGCTGGAACGTGCCGGCGTCAGTGCCGGTGAACGCCTGCTGGTCACGGGGGCCTCGGGTGGCGTCGGGATCGCGCTCGTGCAGCTCGCCGCAGCCCGGGGCGCCGACGTGGTCGCGGTGACCGGCGGCCCGACCGCCGACGCGGTCCGGGAGGCGGGCGCGTCGCAGATCGTCCTGCGCGATGCGGGCCCGCTCGCCGAGCAGCTGACGCGGGCCGGCCCGTTCGACGTCGTCGCCGACGTGGTCGGTGGTCCGTCGTTCGGCACCCTGCTGGCGGCGCTGGACACCGACGGACGGATGGTCACCTGCGGTGCCGTCGCCGGCCCGGTCGTCCAGATCGATCTGCGGGTGCTCTACCTGCAGCGGCGCACCCTGATCGGGTCGACCATGCACACCCCGTCGCAGTTCCGTCGCCTCGTCGAGGATGCCCGCGCCGGACACCTCGCCCCGCCGCTGGCCCGGACCTACCCCCTGACCGAGATCCACCGGGCCCAGGAGGCGTTCGCCGCCGGCGGGCAGCCGGGCAGGCTGGTGCTGCTGCCCCGTCCGTGAGACGGCCGGGAGCCGGCGCACGCCGGCTCGGCACCGACACCGGCACCGGCTCCGCCGCGCTCAGAAGATGGTCGCCGCGTGCTCGGCCAGGGGGCTGCGCACCCCCTTGCTCAGGGTGACGTGCCCGAACAGCGGGCTGCCCTTCATCTTCTCGATCAGCGCCGCCATCCCGCCGTAGGGCGAGATGTAGGGGTTGTCGACCTGGCCGAGGTCGCCGCAGAACACGACCTTGGAGCCCATCGCCATCCGGGTCAGAACCACCTTCAGCGCGGACAGTTCGATGTTCTGGGCCTCGTCGACGACCACGAACTCATCCGTGATCGCGCGGGCACGCAGGTAGGTGATGGCCGCCAGTTCGCGCTGACCGCGATCGACCAGCGAGGCGATCGGCGCCGGGAGCGGGCGGGGCGCGCGGGCACC
>CAYTLZ010000296.1:0-1547 GCA_964438785.1 uncultured Actinomycetota bacterium
GGGCCGTGGTCGACGTGGTCTTCGATGATGAGTGGCGACGGACGTCCGCCGGTGACGTCCTCCGGTGAACCGGGTCAGGGCCGAGAGGCAGCAGCCCTAAGCCGTTCTCGGGCGGGTGCCGATCCCGGGCGTCCGTCACCTCTGATCATCGGACGTCGGCCCGGCCCTCGCCCATGTGCGCAGCCGAGCCCGCGGTCCGGACCCGCCGCTACGGTGCCGAGGGGTCCTTCAGGGAGGGTGTCGCGTGGCCTATGTGTCGCTGTACCGCAAGTACCGACCGCAGACCTTCGACGACGTCGTGGGTCAGGACCACGTGACCCGCACGCTGCGCAACGCGCTCGAGGAGGACCGGCTCTCCCACGCGTACCTGTTCACCGGCCCGCGGGGCACCGGCAAGACCTCGACCGCCCGGATCCTGGCCAAGGCCATCAACTGCGAGGCCGGTCCGACCCCGACACCGTGTGGGACGTGCGGCCAGTGCACCGCGATCGCCGCCGGCAATTCGGTCGACGTGATCGAACTCGACATGGCGTCGCACGGTGGCGTCGACGACGCCCGTGAACTGCGTGACCGAGCGCTCTTCTCGCCCGCCTCGGCGCGGCGCAAGGTCTACATCCTCGACGAGGTCCACATGGCCTCGACCGCGGCGTTCAATGCCCTGTTGAAGCTGATCGAGGAACCGCCGGGTCACGTGCTGTTCGCGATGGCGACGACCGATCCGCAGAAGGTCCTGCCGACGATCATGTCGCGGGTCCAACGGCTGGATCTCCGCCGCGTCGCCGCGTCCGAGGTCGCCGCCCACGTGCGGTCACTGTGTGACGCCGAGGGCTACGCCATCGACGACGGCGCGTTGGAGGCGGTGGTCCGGGCGGGCGACGGTTCCGTGCGGGACACGCTCAGCGTCCTGGAGCAGGTGCTCGCCTTCGCCGGTCGCGAGGTCACCGCCGAGGCGGTGGCCCAGACGCTCGGAACGACGCCCACGGAGCGGGTGATCGAGACCGTCGATCTGATCGGCACCCAGGACCTCGCCGGACTGCTGTCGGTCGTCCAGCGGCTCATCGACGACGGGCACGACCTGCGCCGGTTCACGCTCGACCTCGTCCAGCACCTGCGTGATCTGCTGGTCCTGCAGGTCGCGCCCGACCGGCCCGACCTGGTGGACGCCACCGACGAGCGCCGCCGGCGTCTGCAGGCACAGACCACGGTGCTGCCCCGCGTCAGTCTGCTTCGGGCGGTCGAGCTGTTGGCGGGCACCGTCGCCGAACAGCGTCAGGGCTCACCGCGCCTGCCGTTGGAGCTGGCGCTGGCCACGCTCGCGGTGCCGGGAACCAGCGGTGACCTCGCGGAACTCGCCGACCGGGTCGCCCGGCTGGAGGCGGGGGCAACGTCGAGGCAGCCCGCGCCGGCAGTGGAGGCGGCACCGCCGGCGTCCGCGGCGGCCCCCGTTCCGGAGCCGACCCCGGCACCCGATCCCGCGCCGCCGACGCCGACGCCGGAGCCGACCCCGGCACCCGATCCCGCGCCGCCGACGCCGACGCCGGAGCCGA
>CAYTLZ010000296.1:1647-3311 GCA_964438785.1 uncultured Actinomycetota bacterium
CGCCGACGCCGACGCCGGAGCCGACCCCGGCACCCGATCCCGCGCCGCCGACGCCCGCGCCGGATCCGACGCCCGAGCCGCCCGCACCCGCACCCGAACCGGCACCGGCACCGACGCCCGAGCCGCCGGCACCCGATCCCGCGCCGCCGACGGCCACGCCGGATCCGACGCCCGAGCCGCCCGCACCCGAACCGGCACCGACGCCCACGCCCGCCGCCGATGCCGGCACGGACGGTTCCGCGGACGAGCAGCCGCCCGGCGACGACTCGGATCTCGCCACCATCCAGGCCCATTGGGAGGGCATTCTCGAGCGGTTGAAGCAGGGCTCACGCCGGCACCACGCCATGTTCGAACCGGCGGTGCCGGTCGCCGCGGGACGAGGGATTCTGACCCTGCGCTACGGCCAGCGGCACGCGTCCTTCCACGCCGTCCAGGCACGGACCGGCGAACTCGATCAGGCCATGCGCGACGCCGTGGCGCAGGCCTGTGGTCTGCGGGTCAAGCTCGACATCGTGATCGACGGGGACGACCACCGACGACGTCCACTGCCGCCCTCGGTCACCCCCGACGACGCCCGAACGCCCGTGTTCGACGACGGGGGTGGGGCCGACGGCACGGTCTCGTCGGCGGCCGAGCGCGGTTCGCCGGCCCCGGACACGTCGGCCACCTCGGGTCCGTCGCGCCCGGTGGCGCAGGACCACACCCCGGCGGCGACCGACGAGGGCACCGAGGTCCGTGAGGCGGAGGCCGGCGTCGCCCGCGAGGACGTCGACATCGACGATCTGCTCGGTCGTGAGCTCGGGGCCACCCTGCTCGAGGAGCTCCCGCCTCCCGGTGAGGCCACCTGAGTCGCGCCGATCGGTGATCGACCGCCGATACGCTCACCGGCCGGTCCGTCGAGGAAGGTGCGCGTGTGTACGAAGGTGCCGTCCAGGACCTGATCGACGAACTCGGTCGGCTGCCCGGCGTGGGGCCCAAGAGCGCGCAACGCATCGCCTTCCATCTGCTCCAGGTCGACGAGGCCGACGCCAAACGCCTCGCGGATGCCATCACGACGGTCAAGGCGACCGTGAAGTTCTGCACCCGGTGCTTCAACGTGAGCCAGGGCGAGCAGTGCCGGATCTGCCTCGACACCCGACGTGACGACGCGTCGTTGTGTGTCGTCGAGGAGGCGCGGGACGTCATCGCGATCGAGCGCACCCGTGAGTACCGCGGCCGCTACCACGTGCTCGGTGGGGCCATCTCCCCGATCGACGGGGTCGGACCGGACGACCTGCACATCAAGGAACTGATCACCCGACTCGACGCGGAGCCGGTGCAGGAGATCATCCTCGCCACCAACCCGAACGTCGAGGGCGAGGCGACCGCCTCCTACCTCTCCCGCTTGCTCGAGCATCTCGGGGTCCGTGTGACCCGCCTGGCGAGCGGGCTGCCGGTGGGCGGTGACCTCGACTACGCCGACGAGGTGACCCTCGGCCGCGCGTTCTCGGGTCGACGGGAACTCGGTGCCTGAGTAGCCCTGTCACGGCGGCACGGCGACCCGCATACCATTCGGGCGGTCGTGCCGTGGGACAGCTGCGCACGGCGAAGACGCATGTCCCTCCGACAGGAGCACCACAGCCCGTGGCCATCGTGGTCCAGAAGTACGGCGGCACGTCCGTCGG
>CAYTLZ010000297.1:0-3287 GCA_964438785.1 uncultured Actinomycetota bacterium
CTCGCCGCGACGATCTTCCACTTCGGCGAGCGGCGGATCCACGAGGTCAAGGCCGAGATGGCCGCGCGTGGGATCATCGTGCGTGAGGTGGCCCCGCGCTGACACACCGCGCCGAGATCGCCCGGTGCCCGCGTCAGTGGGCGGCGAACAGGGCCGGGATGACCACGGTCAGGTCCTCGTGCGACCGGGACGGGACCTGATCGCGTCCGCACGAGCCACACCGGGTCAGCGGGACGTCGAGGTGGATCGTGGTCACCGGCCCGTCGGCGGGCTCCACGGTGACGGCCCGTTCGGCACGACGGACCGGCATCGTGAGCGTCTCGCGGCAGTCGAGGCAGGCATCGTCACGCAGCAGCCGTGAGCGCGCCCGGGGGACGGCGGCGTCGACCGCCGCCATGGCCTCACCGACGATCTCCGGGGGCGTGATGCCATGCTGCCGCGTGCAGTCGACCACGGGGCGGCGTTCCACCATGGCGGCGACGGTGCCCACGGTGGCCTCGGCGCTCGCGCCGGCCACGACCGTCCCGGCCTCACCGCACGTCGGACAGGACACGCTCGCCTCGATCAAGTGGTGTCGCGTGCCCCGGTCGGTGGCACGGACCGGGGTGCTGCGATGCTGCGCCGGCGGTGTGGTGGGGGATCAGTTGCTCGGGACCCCGAAGCGGTCGAACAGGTCCTCCTCGAGCTGTCGCTCACAGAATTCCGTGTCGCCGTCCGTCTCCTCGAGGCACTCCTCGAAGCTGCCGATCGTGTCACCGAAGAGCTGTTGGCCGAACACGAAGATCGCCGCGGTCGCGATGATGCTCAGCACCAGCGAGATGGCTCCGAGCACGATGCCGGCGGTCGCCGCACCCTTGCCCGAGGCACCCTCCTTCTTGACCTTGCTGCGTCCGATGAAGCCGAAGATGAGCGCGAGCGCACCGCCGAGGCCGCCGAGGAGCCCGATGAACGGGATCCAGGCGATCAGCAGCGCGATGATCCCGATGACCAGCGCGGCGACCGCGATGCCGTTGGACTGCGGGGCGGTGGCCGCCTGCTGCCCGCCGGCCGCGGGCCATGCACCGGCCTGCTCGGCCGGTTGCTGCTGGTAGGGCTGCTGCGGCTGCTGGTAGGGCTGTTGCGGCTGCTGGTAGGGCTGTTGCGGCTGCTGGTGGGCCGGCTGGGGTTGCTGTGGCTGCTGGTAGCCCGACTGGGGCTGCTGCGCGGCCGGGTCCTGGGCCGCCGGCTGCTGGGCGAACGACTCGGACGAACCGGGCGTCGCTCCGTCGCCGCCGGGCTGGCTCCAGGCCGATGAGCCCGCGGCGTCCGCGCCGGTGTCCCCCGTGGTCCCGGCACTGCCGTCGGCCTGACCGGTCCCGTCCGTCGAGCCCTGAGGTGCCGTGGCGTCGGTGTCGGTCTGCGCCGGTGCGGCACTGTCCAGGGGATCGACGGCGGCGACGCCGCCGTCGGCCACGTGCTCGGTCCACTGGGAACCATCCCACCAGCGGTACTCGTGTCGTCCGACCGGGTCCGGATGCCATGCTGCTGGATTGTCCACGTCGGGTCCTCCCGCGTCGGCGTGGTTGGGGGCCCAACGTAGCTGGGCGTACCGCGTGGCGGGGGTAGGCTCGCCGACCATGGTCCGGCCGATGACGGGGGATCCGTGCTCACGGATGTGCAACGTGCTGAACTGCGTTTCGACGCGGCCGGACTGATCCCAGCCGTGGTGCAGGATCATGCCAGCGGTGAGGTCCTGATGGTCGCCTGGATGGACGCGACGGCGCTCGAGCGGACGCTCACGAGCGGCGATGCGGTCTTCTACAGCCGGTCGCGTCAACAGTTGTGGCACAAGGGCGCGACCTCGGGCAACACCCAGCGGGTCGTGGACCTGCGTCTCGACTGTGACGGCGACACCCTGCTGCTGCTGGTCGAGGCCCGTGGTGACGGTGTGGCCTGTCACACCGGCGAGCGGTCGTGCTTCCACCGGCAGCTGCCGGGGGGTCCGGACGACGTCGCCGCCGCGTCACCACCGCTGGCCACGTCCGACTGAGCGTCCACGGTCCCCATCCACACGCGCCGCGCGACACGCCATCCGAATCCTCCCACGAAAGCCGCCCCACGGAAACCGACCCGTCACCGACGCGTCGATCCGCCCCGCACGCCCCGACCGGAGCACCGACCACGTGGCAGCCCCCACCCGCGACGAGTTCCTCACGTTGGCCGCCGAGCACGGGATCGTGCCGGTCTGGCGCGACCTGCTCGCCGACCTCGACACCCCGCTGTCGGTGTACGCCAAGCTGACCGGTGACGGTCCGAGCTTCCTGCTCGAGTCCGCGGAGCACGGCGAACGCTGGGGTCGGTACTCGTTCGTGGGGTTCGACCCGTTCCTCGTGCTGCGGGGGCGCGACGGCGTGGTCGACTGGGAGGGCGAACCACCACGCGCCGCGCGTGACGCCGGTGGCGTGCTCGACAGCCTGGCGGCCGTCCTGGCGGCCTACCGGACCCCGGAACTGCTCGACGTGCCGTTGCACGGCGGTGCCGTCGGCACGCTCGGTTACGACCTGATCCGCGAGATCGAGGACATCCCGGCGACCGGCGCGGACGACCTGGGCCTGCCGGACGTGCAGCTGCTGTTCCCGCGCCACGTCGTGGCCCTCGACCACCTGCGCCAGGTCCTGACCGTGGTCACCAACGTCGTGGTCGAGGACACCGCCGACCGCGACGAGCTCGGTCGCCGTTACGACGCCGCGATCGCGGCGACCGACGCGGTGGTCGCGCGGCTGACGGCCGCCGTCGCCCCGCTGCCGCCCGTCGCCCCGCCGGTCCGCGGCGCACCCGCCGAGGCGACGTCCAACCTCGCCGCGGGGGAGTACGAGCAGATCGTGGACCGCGTCAAGGAGCACATCCGGGCCGGCGACGTGTTCCAGACCGTGCCGAGTCAGCGGTTCGCCGTCGACACCCCCGTGAGCGCCTTCGACCTGTACCGCACGCTGCGGGTCATCAACCCCTCGCCCTACCTGTATCTGCTGGATCTCGTGGACGCGCAGATCGTCGGCTCCTCGCCCGAGGCGCTGGTCAAGGTCCAGGGCCGGCACGTGGAGACCTGGCCGATCGCCGGGACCCGCCCCCGGGGTGACACGCCCCAGGAGGACGCGGAACACGAGCGCTCGTTGATCGCGGACGCCAAGGAACGCGCCGAACACGTCATGCTCGCCGACCTGGCACGCAACGATCTCGGACGGGTGTGTGCCGTGGGCAGCGTCAAGGTCGCCGAGATGATGCACGTCGAGCGCTACAGCCACGTCATG
>CAYTLZ010000298.1:0-3257 GCA_964438785.1 uncultured Actinomycetota bacterium
CGCGGCTGATGATCAGCTTCATGATCTCGTTCGAGCCGGCCCAGATGCGGGTGACCCGGGCGTCCGCCCAGGCCCGAGCGACCCGGTACTCGCGCATGTACCCGTAGCCACCGTGCAGCTGCACGCAGCCATCCAGGATCTGCCCCTGCACATCGGCGCTCCACCATTTGGCCTTGGCGGCGTCGGTCGCCGTCAGCTCACCACGGTTGTGGGCGAGGATCTGCTGGTCGATGTAGGTCTGGGTGACCTCGGCCCGGGTCACCAGGTCGGCCAGGAGGAACGCGTTGTGCTGGAAAGAGCCGATGGGCTTGCCGAAGGCCGTGCGCTCCTTGACGTAGCCCAGCGTCTCGTCGAGCAGGATCCGGGCGTGGGCGATGTTGGAGACCGCGCCGTTGATCCGTTCCTGCGCCAGGTTCTGCATCATGTGGACGAAGCCACGGTCCAGCTCCCCGATGAGGTTGTCCTCGGGGACCCGGACGTCATCGAAGAACAGCTCGGCGGTGTCCGCCTCCGGTTGTCCGATCTTGTCCAGCACACGGCCGGGATCGAACCCCGGCGTCCCCCGCTCGATGGCGAAGAGGCTGATGCCCTTCGCTCCTTGATCGGGCGAGGTACGAGCGGCGACGATCACCAGATCAGCGGTCGACCCGTTGGTGATGAAGGTCTTCGATCCGTTGATGAGCCAGTCGCTGCCGTCACGGACCGCGGTGGTCTTCAACGCGGCGAGATCCGAACCGGCCGATGGCTCGGTCATCGCGATGGCCGTGATCAACTCACCGGAGCAGAACCCCGGCAGCCACCGCTCCTTCTGCTCGGGCGTGGTCAGATCGACCAGGTAGGGCGCGCAGATGTCGACATGGATGGAGAAGGTCGACGCGGTCGCGAGCGACGCTCGGGCCAGCTCCTCGGCGAACACCGCGTTGAAGCGGTAGTCACCCGCCTCGCCCCCACCGTACGCCGCCGGGACCCCGAGACCGAGGAAGCCTTGCGCTCCCGCCTCGAGCCACAGGTCCCGCGGGTGGTGGTGGAGTTGCGCGACCTCGTCCATGCGCGGCAGGACCGCACGATCCACGAACGCGGCCGCGGCCTCACGGAACGCGTCGTGCTCCGACGCGAAGATCGGTCGCTCTAGCATCGCTTCAGGCCCTCCAGGTGAGGTGGATCACGAGATGTCCGCGAGGTCACAGGTCGGCGAGTCGGGCGGAGACCGCCGGGGAACGAGCTCCTCCACCGGCTTGCCCCGTCAGTCCGCCTTCACGGCGAGTACCGCGCACTCGGCCTCGAGCAGGATGCGCTGCGCCTCGCCTCGCAACACGGCCTTGCCCACCGGTGAACGCCTCCGGATGCCGACCACGATCAAACCGACATGGGCGTTGCCAGCCAGTTCGAGGATGGCCTCCGCATCGTTCTCTCGGTCGGCGATGAGCACGGCATCGCAGGCGACGCCACCCGATCGGACCTGCCACGCCAGGCCTTCCAGATCCTCACGGAGCTTCGCGACGTCATCGGTCGGACCCCCTGGCGCGACCGCCTGCGTCGATCCAGGATCCATCAGGGCGAGCGGCCCGGACACGCGCGACGTCTCGTGCCGAACGTGGCGGACGAGCAACACCTCGGCGTCGCGGACACGGGCCTCCTTGATGGCGGCTGCCAGCACCGCGTCCCCCAGCGGTGACGGTTTGTATGCTGCCAGGATCTTCATCGGTTGCCTTCAGCCAGAGGCGGAAGCGGTATTTTCCTTAGATGCCCTCAACTCTATCGTATCTGCCGATAGAAGCCATATCTCCTGGCCATTCTCGTTCTTTATGCGTCGAGTGGCTCCCGCTGCCGAGCCGGTTCGTGAGTGAGACTCTGAAGGGCTTCCCGCGCCCGTCTCCCCGGTTCGCTACCCGACGGCAAGCGACCGAAGGCTCGCGTCCCCCGCGATAGCATGTTGAGCCTGACTCAGGGAGCGATTGCATGCCCGACACCACCAGGTCGATGACGAAGGGCGAGCGCACGCGGGCCACGATCCTGCGGCACGCGGAGGACAACTTCCGTCGCAACGGCTACGACGACAGCACGATCGCGTCGATCGCCCAGGAGATCGGGGTCTCCGAGGGAACCGTGTTCCAGCACTTCGGGAGCAAGAGCGGGCTGCTCGGCGCCGTGATGGACGAGTTCTACGCGGACCTGTACGCCACCGCGGTCGACATCGCCCACTCGCCGGGCGATGCCGAGGAGCGTTTCCGTGCTCTCATCGATGCCTGGGCGCTCAAGGCGGAGCGGAACTGGGATCTGATCCGGGTGTTCACGCAGCGCTCTCGGTACGGCACCGACGTCGAACTCAACGAGCGGTGGAAGGAGCACAACCGGCGCTATACCCGTCTCCACCTCGACCTGATTGCCGAGATGCAGGAGCAGGGCATGATCGCCGATTCGGAGATCCCGCCGACACTGATCCGCGACATCGTGTTCGGCGCGATCGAGCACGTTGCGCTCGGCCAGGACCTGGCGCCCCGGATGGAGATCCGGCATCAGGCCAAACAGATCATCGAGGTGCTGCTGGCCGGCTCGCCGGCGCAACGGACCGCCACCGGTGAGCAGCTGGACCGGATCGAGTCGAAGCTCGACGCCGTGCTGGGGGCGAAGGAGAGCTGACCGACCCCAGCCGACGTACTACGCCGGTGGGAAGCGGGGCAGGGCAGACGACGGCCCTCGTCAGCTCAGGGCGCCCGAGGCCCGCAACGCTTCGATCTCTGAGTCCGACATGCCGAGGACGGACGCGAGGACCGCATCGGTGTGCACTCCCAGCTCCGGAGCAGGCTGTGGCTGCGGCCGACGTCCGTCGATGACCCACGGTGCGCTGGTCACCAACCGCGTCGTGTCGCTGGTGGTGACCGGCGTACGGACGAACAGCCCTCTGGCCGCCAGGTGCTCATCGGCGACGAGGTCCCCGCCATCCATGACCGGACCGGCGGGGACACCGCACGAACTCAGGAGCTCGAAGGCACCGGCGCGGTCGAGGGGCTCGAGGGCAGCAGCCACGTAGGCCTCCGTCGCGTCCCGGTCAGCGAGGCGCGCGCTGGCGGTCTCCAGGCCCTCTGGCCTCGGGTGTCCATCCTGCTCCAACCTGGAGACCAGTTGGCGCCACTGCTCATCGGAGCGGACCGCGAGCGCGATCCACCCATCACGGCAGGCGAAGACCCCGCTGGGAGCGAAGCGGGGATCGCGGTTGCCGCGACGACCGGGATCGCTCCCCTCGACCGAGGCCTCCA
>CAYTLZ010000299.1:0-3146 GCA_964438785.1 uncultured Actinomycetota bacterium
GCATGGGCGGCGCGCAGGTGACCGTGCAGAACCTCGAGGTCGTGGACATCGACACCGAGCACCAGCTGATCCTCGTCAAGGGTGCCGTTCCGGGCTCCGACGGCCAGACCGTGTTCATCCGGTCGGCGGTCAAGGGCTCCAAGGGCGGTGAGGCCTGATGGCGACCGATTCCACCACCACCGAGGACGCAGTCATGTCCGTCGACGTCAAGGATCTGACCGGCAAGACGGTCGATTCGATCGAGCTGCCCGCAGCCTGGTTCGCCGGCACCATCAGCATGCCGGCGATGCACCAGGTCGTGACCGCGCAGCTCGCCGCCGCCCGTCAGGGCACGCACAAGACCAAGACCCGCGGCGAGGTCCGTGGCGGCGGGGCCAAGCCCTGGCGTCAGAAGGGCACCGGTCGCGCCCGACACGGCTCGAGCCGCTCGCCCATCTGGGTCGGCGGTGGCGTCGCCCACGGCCGGGTTCCCAAGGACTGGTCGCAGCGCGTCAACAAGAAGCTCAAGCGCGCCGCGCTGCGCTCGGCCCTGACCGACCGCGCCACCAACCAGGCGGTCGTGGTCGTCCGTGACCTCAAGCTCGACGCCCCGAAGACCAAGGACGCCGTGGCCGCACTGGCCGCGCTCGAGGTCACCGGCAAGGCGCTGGTCGTCTTCGCCGACCTCGACCAGGCCACGGTGCGCTCGTTCCGCAACCTGCAGCGGGTGCACACCCTGACCGTCGATCAGCTCAACACCTACGACGTGCTCGAGAGCGACGTCGTGGTGATCGACGAGGCCGCGCTGGAACTGATCGGCACCGGCCGCCGCAGCAGCACGCCCGTCGAGTCCGAGGAGGACGTGGCATGACCGACCCACGCGACATCATCGTCAAGCCCGTCATCTCCGAGAAGACCTACGGCCTGCTCGACGAGAACAAGTACACGTTCATCGTCGACCCGCGGGCCAACAAGACCCAGATCAAGCAGGCCATCGAGACGATCTTCGACGTCAAGGTGCTGAGCGTGAACACGATGAACCGGGCCGGGAAGCGCAAGCGCCGCGGGCTGATCGTCGGCAAGCGCCCCGACACCAAGCGCGCCATCGTCACGGTCGCCCCGGGTGACGAGATCGAACTGTTCGACGCCGGGCTCTAGCCACCACCCACCCCGGTCGTCGCACCAACGAATTCCCACGAGGCTCCATCATGGCCATCCGAAAGTTCAAGCCGACCTCGCCCGCGCGGCGTGGTGCATCGGTGAGCGATTTCGACACCATCACGCGTGGCACGCCGGAGAAGTCCCTGCTGGCACCGCTGCCGAAGAAGGCCGGTCGCAACGTCCACGGACGCATCACCAGCCGGCACCGCGGTGGTGGGCACAAGCGCAAGTACCGCGTCATCGACTTCCGTCGCAACAAGGACGGGGTCCCGGCGACGGTCGCGGCGGTCGAGTACGACCCGAACCGCTCCGCACGTATCGCGCTGCTGCACTACCACGACGGCGAGAAGCGCTACATCCTCGCGCCGAAGAACCTGAAGGTCGGTTCGCTGGTGGAGTCGGGGCCGGACGCCGACATCAAGGTCGGCAACGCCCTGCCGCTGCGCAACATCCCCGTCGGTACCACGGTGCACGCCGTGGAGCTCAAGCCCGGTGGTGGCGCGAAGTTCGGCCGTTCGGCCGGTACCTCGATCCAGCTGCTCGCCAAGGAGGGCAAGATGGCCGCCCTGCGGCTGCCCTCCGGTGAGATCCGCCTGGTCGACGCCCGTTGCCGCGCCGCGGTCGGCGCAGTCGGCAACGAGGAGCACGAGCTCATCAACTACGGCAAGGCCGGTCGCACCCGCTGGCAGGGCAAGCGCCCCCAGACGCGTGGTGTCGCCATGAACCCGATCGACCACCCGCTCGGTGGTGGTGAGGGCAAGTCCTCGGGTGGCCGTCACCCGGTCGACCCCTGGGGCAACCCGGAGCGTCGTACCCGCCGCGGCAAGAACCAGTCCGACAAGTACATCGTCCGTCGTCGCGGCAAGAGCCGCGGTCGCCGCTAAGCCACCGACAGGCCCACGCCCCGCCATCGCCCCGGCCCGCCGCGCACCCGCGCAGCGTCCGGTTCGGACCGCGGGACCACAGCTCCTCCCAAAGCCGAGGGGGGAGCGAGGGCCGACACCAGCACACCGTCGGCCCAATGGAGGGTTGAGAAGACATGCCACGCAGCTTGAAGAAGGGCCCGTTCGTCGACGACCACCTCATGAAGAAGGTGGACGCGCAGAACGAGGCCGGCACGAAGAAGGTCATCAAGACCTGGTCGCGCCGTTCCACCATCTTCCCGGAGATGGTCGGCCACACCCTCGCGGTCCACGACGGGCGCAAGCACGTGCCCGTGTACGTCACCGAGTCCATGGTCGGCCACAAGCTCGGCGAGTTCGCCCCGACCCGTGCCATCAAGTGGGGTGGCGCGGGTGAGAAGCAGGGCCAAAAGCGCCGCTAGGAGCTCACGATGACAACCAAGGTCAAGGCGACCGCCAAGTACGTGCGCGTCAGCCCCACCAAGGTGCGCCAGCTCACGCGGCTCATCGCGGGGCAGCACGTCGACGAGGCGCGACGCATCCTGCAGTTCGCGGACAAGGGCGCGGCGCAGCCGCTGCTGAAGGTCCTGAACTCAGCGATCGCGAACGCGGAGAACAACGACGACCTGGACCCCGACGAGCTGTTCGTCGACCAGGCCTTCGCCGACGAGGGGCCGACCCTCAAGCGATACCAGCCGCGCGCGCTCGGACGCGCCTACCGGATCCGCAAGCGGACCAGCCACATCACCGTCGTGGTCACGCCCGCGGAGGAGAACTGACATGGGTCAGAAGGTCAACCCCTACGGCTTCCGCCTGGGTGTCACCACGGACTGGAAGTCCCGGTGGATCGCGGACAAGAAGTCCTACGCCGCGTACCTCCACGAGGACGACCGGGTGCGTGCCTACATCCGCGAGCGGGTGCGGCACGCCGGCATCAGCCGGATCGACATCACCCGTACCCGCGACAACGTCGAGGTGTCCGTCCAGGCGGCCCGCCCCGGCATCGTCATCGGTCGCCGTGGGGCCGAGGCCGATGCGATCCGCGGTGATCTCGAGAAGCTGACCTCCAAGAAGGTCAAGCTCAACATCATCGAGATCAAGAAC
>CAYTLZ010000300.1:0-3140 GCA_964438785.1 uncultured Actinomycetota bacterium
CACCTGCGTCAGCATCGTCCTCGGCAGGCTCGTCCTCCGGCGGGAGGCCGCCGCCGCCTCCGCCGCCTCCGCCTCCGCCGCCGCCTCCGCCGCCGCCGGTTGCGGGTGCAGTGAGCGTCGTGACCTTCGACGGTTCGCTCGGCGTGCCCTCGCCGAAGCTGTTCACCGCGCGGACTCTGACCTCGACCTCGGTCTCGCTGGGCAGTGATCCGATCGTGCAACGGTCGGTCCCTGCGTCGCTCGTGCAGGTGCGCGTGGTGCCACCGTCGAGCGGCGTCGCCGCGGCGACGGCGCCGGTGAGCGCTGAGCCGCCGTCGTCGGATGGCAGCGTCCATCGCACCTCGACGCTGGTTCCGTCCGTGAGCGGTGTGACGCCATCGATGGTCGGCGGTGGTGGCGGGGTGCCCGGGACGACCTCCGCCGAAGGCCCGGAGGCCGGGCCCGTGCGCTTGCCGTGACCGTCATCGTTGGTGGCGGTGACGGTGAAGCGGTACGGCGTGCCGTTGGTGAGTTCGGTGACGGTGCAGGAGGTGTCGGGTGCTGTTGCCGTGCAACCGAGCTCTGCTTGGAGCCCGTCGCGGTCCGAAACCGCGACGGTGTAGCTGGTGATGGGTGCGCCACCATCGTTGGCGGGCGCTGTCCAGCCGACCGTGACCTGTCGGTCCCCGGCCTCGCCGACCACCTCAGTTGGGGCATCCGGTGGCCCGGTGGGGGTGACCGTGATGCCTCCTGCAGCTGCAGAGGTGCCCGACGGATTGACGGCGACCACCTCGATGTCGTAGCTGGTCCCATCCACGAGTCCGGTGATCTCACAGGTGGCAGTGTCGACCTCGACCTGGCAGGTCCGGGCCTCACCACCGTCTGAGGGGATCGCGCGCGCCCGATGTGCCGTCGTGGTCTCGGTCTCCGAGTTCTGCCAGGTGACCTTGAGGGTGCCGCCGGAGCGTTCGTCCGACGCTGCAGGATCGGTCGGCGGGCTCGGGGGGACGCCAGCGGTGAAATCGGCTGCTGCCGCGGGGCCGGTGCCCTCATCGTTCATCGCGGCCACGTTGACGGTGTACTCGGCCCCTTCGGTGAGATCCACCAACTCGCAGGATGGCGCAGCCAAGTCGTCGATCCCGTCGCAGTCGATGTTGTCCTCGGTGATGCCGGTGCCGTTCTTCGAGGTCATGCCGACCTCGTAGCCGGTGATGGGTTGTCCGCCGTCGAACGGTGGGTCCCAGGACACCGTCGCGAACACCTCCTCGCCGGCCCCCCCGTCCACTGGACGTCGGTCGACCTCCACCTCGAGGTCCTCGGGTGCTGACGGCGTCGACCGGGTCGGGGTCGGTTCGGAGGGGCCGCCAGCGGCTGAGGTCACGGTGCCGTCGCTCGCGGTGACCCACGCACGCACATCGATGCCCCCGGGCAGGCCGGTCACGGTGCAGGTGGTCTGGCCGGAGGTCGCGCTACAGCCGTTCCCGCCGGGCCAGGTGACGACGTGGTAGGAGCTCGCGTCATCGATGTTGTCCCAGGTGACCTTGATCGAGCCGGTGCTGCCGTCCGACGGACCGATCGCAGCCGACACGTTGGTGGGTGCGTCCAGGTCCACGGTGAACTCGGACAGCGCAGCGCTGCGCAGATCGAGCCGCGGTAGGTCGGTCACCACCCCGCCCTCTCGATGGTCGGTGACGCCGACGGCGTCTGGTAGCTGTGCTTGCAGGGCGTTCCGCAGCTCCGCGGGCGTGGCAGTCGGGTAGGCCTCGCGCAGCAGGGCGATGGCGCCGGCGACGTGGGGAGCGGACATCGAGGTGCCCGTTGCGAAGCCATAGAGGGCATCACCAGATGCGACCGCTGAGAGGATGTTGGTACCGGGCGCAGCGAGGTCGGTATCGCCAGAGACGTTCGTCGATGCCGCGAGCCGATCGGGGTCGTCGGTAGTGAGGTTGGCGACGGACACGACGTTGTCGATGCACGCCGGTGCAACCATCTGGTCCGTCAGCCCGTCGTTCCCGGCGGCAGCGATGGTCACGACCCCCGCGTGCTGAAGATCGTCGACAGCATCGCGGAACAGTTGCCAGGTCGGTCCTGGCGCACACGAGGTTGCCGGCGGGGTGCCAAGGCTCAGGTTGATGGCGTCCAACGTGCCGGGGAACGCGCGGTCGTCCGGCTTGTGCACCTCCTCGGCCAGCCACTCGAGCGCACGCCCGAGGTCGGCCACCGAACCGCCCCCCTCTTCGGGGAAGGCCTGGATCGCCACCAGGTTCGCCTGCGGTGCGACCCCTCGCAGTGCACTGGCACCGTCATCGCGCCCGAGTGCGATGCCTGACACGTGCGTGCCGTGGAAGCCGCGCGGCGCGGCTGCCCCCTCGCCGAACTCCTGAGTTCCCCCACCGGGGCAGCCCTGCTCGACGAAGCACGCTTCCGTGATGTTCACGCCGTCGAACATCTCATGGGTCGCAAGGATGCCGGTGTCGATGACAGCAACGGTGCGGTCAGCGCCGCTCAGTTGCTCACCGCTCACGGTGACAGCCTGCTCCGTCTCGCGTGCCACCGCACCGATGAGCGGCAGACTCCGGTCGAGCAGCGTGTCCACGACCTCGTCCTCGCCGACCTCGCTCACGGCTGGGTGTGCAGCGATCTCCGCGATCCGTGACCGTGCGACCCGCATCGTGAGGTAGGGGAGCCGCTCGAAGCGGTGCACCTCCGCGCCACCTCGATCTCGCAGGTCCTCCACCACTGCCGACTGCGCTCGCTCCAGAGCCACCTCTGCCGGGATCCGTCCCAACGGGACGAAGCTGCGGGCTTCCTCCGCCGCCGGGCTCAGCCCAGTGCCACCCTGCGATGCGAGGTCGAGCTGGATCACGACGTTGACCAGTTCGCCGCCGCCAGCAGCCCCAGCCCCGGCCGCCACCGGTTCCGTTCCCGCACCCGGTGCGCCAACCGCCGGCACCACCGTTCCGAGCAGGACCCCCAGGGCCCCCAGCACAGCCACGAACGCCACAGCAGAGCGGTGCAGCACCATGCGACATATCCCCTGGTCGAGCCCGGTCCCCCATCTCTTCGGCCGGTGTACGGCCGCAGTGAAGCGCGTGGACGCCCTGGCCGCGCGCAAGGCGCGCGACGCGGACCGCATCGCGGCTGACGCGCACGCACCGTAC
>CAYTLZ010000301.1:0-3130 GCA_964438785.1 uncultured Actinomycetota bacterium
ATCGCGTTGGCCGTCCCGATGCCGGCGACGGCTTCCGTCGTGGCCAGACGGGTCGCGGCACCGCGCCGGGGAGCGGTCATCGGCGTAGCCCAGTCCGGCCAGCAGGTCGGTGCCTTGTTGGCTGGGCTCGCCCTGCCCTGGCTCGCGGTCACTGCAGGTTGGCGGGCAAGCCTGATGGTCGCAGCCGGCGTCGCGGTCCTGGTCGGGGTGACCACGACCAGAGGCTGGCCGCGCGCCGGGGTGCCCGGTGGACTCGTCGGCAGCAATGACCGCGGTCGCGCGCCTGTCTGGCTCCTGCTCTATGCGGGGCTGATGAGTACCTGGACGGTGTCGGGGGTGGCGTTCCTGCCCGTGACGGCCGCCGAGGTCCACGCCTTCGACCCGCGTGTCGCCGGCAGCCTGGTCACGGTCATCGGTGGTGTGGCCATCCTCGGCAAGATCGGATGGGGACGTGCTGCCGGTAACGCGAGCCGAGCCACGACACCGGCTCTGGTCCTCGCCATGGTCGCCATGGTCGGCTTGACCGTGGCCGCGTTGTCCGACGTGATCGGTCCGGCGGCGATGTGGATCGCCGCGGTGATCCTCGGAAGTAGTTCGCTCGCCTGGCCCGTGGTGACGTTGGCGCTGGTGGCCCGCGGCGTCTCCAGCCACCGGGCCGGGGCCGTGTCCGGTCAGGTCCTCGCTGGGGGCTTCATCGGGTCGGCGACCGGCCCGGTAGCGTTCGGCATGGTCCTGGAGCGCTTCGGGTTCGCCGCTGCATGGTGGACCGGAGTCGGCGTCACCCTCACCGCTGCCGCCGTTCTCGGCGTCGCATCGCGCGTGACGGTCTTCGGGACCGGTGAGAACGTCGAGGCGAGCGGGGTGGCAACGGATGACACGTGATCGGTCGGGCTCACCCCGGACGAAGGCGGACATCGCCTTCGAGTCGATCCGCGACCTGCTGCTCAGCGGCGAGATCGCGCCCGGGCCCGAACTCACCTATCGCCGACTCGCTGAACGCCTCGGGATGAGCCAGACGCCGATCCGTGAGGCCGTCCGTCGGCTGGAGGCCGAGGGCCTCCTGCACATCGAGCCGCACAAGGGGGTCTCACGCACCGGTATCGAGGACCTGTCCATCGACGAGGCTCAGGACCTGTACCTGGTACGCATGCTTCTGGAGCGCGAGGCCGCGAGGCTGGCCGCCTCGCGGATCGAGCCGGGCCAACGGACTGCCCTCACGGAGGCGCGGTTGGCGATGGAGCAGGCCGCGAGGTCGGCGGACGATCCCGACAGGTTGCGCAGGCTGCACGGGCAGTGGCACTTCCATGTCCATCGGGCCTCGGGGTCCCCGTATCTGGCCACACTGTGCGCCTCGGCGTGGCATCGGTTCCCGTGGGAGGCCGTGTGGGTCGTGCCCGGACGCCTCGATCGGTCGATGGAACAACATCGCGTCATCGAATCCGCCATCCTCGACGGCGAAGCCGCACACGCGGCAGAGGCAATGGAGGAACACGTCGAAACCGGCAGATTGACCGTCCTCGAACATCTGCGATCGTCACGGCTGATCCTCGGGAGTGAATGATGATCACGTCCGGCTCCCTGACATGGCTGTTCTGTCCGGCAGACCGACCTGATCGCTATGCGCGGGCGACGGCGTCGGCACCGGTGGTGATCTTCGATCTCGAGGACGCCGTCGAGCCTGATCGGAAGGCAGCGGCTCGTGAAGCCCTGGTCGACGCTTCCCACGGCCTCGATCCCACGCGCACGGTCGTACGCATCAACCCGCTGGGCACCCACGAAGCAGACGCGGACCTGGCGGCCCTGCGAGACACGCCGCTGCGCTCTCTCATGGTGCCCAAGGCGGAGCGTGCCGATCAACTCGATCAACTCTCGGAACGGTGGAAGACCATCGCCCTGTGTGAGACCGCGGCGGGTGTGCTGCACGCGGCGGAACTCGTGTCCCACGAGGCCTGCGTCGCGATTACTTGGGGCGGGCAGGATCTCGCGCTGAGCGTTGGTGCCGACGACCCGCGGGACGCGACGGGCCGGTTCCGCGCATTCGCACGACATGCGCGGATGCAGGTGCTCTACGCGGCCGCGGCAGCCGGCAAGCCTGCGATCGACACGGTTTGGATTCTGCTCGATGATGCCGTTGGTCTGGATGCCGAGGCGCGCGAGGCCGCAGCGAACGGCTTCGCCGCCAAGATGGCGATCCATCCGTCACAGGCGGCGAGCATCCGTGCAGCCTTCCGTCCGCAACCCGAGCGGGTGGAGCAGGCGCGGGCGATCCTGCAGGCGAGTGAAGCAGCGGGCGCGGGTGCCTCGCGCGCCGACGGCCTGATGCTCGACCGTCCGGTGATCGAGCAGGCCCGCGCCGTACTCGCGCGTGAGGCGGCGGCAGCGGAGGAGCGTTGACCTCGTCGCGCCTGGTCTCGTCGTGCGACCGTCCTGGGGGCTCCACTCCGGTGCATTCGTGTGCGCGCCCGGCCGTGTGTGCGACCGGCAGGGTTCGAACCTGCGGCCTGAGGATGAGCAGTTCGCCGCGACGGCCCGTGTGCCTGGTCAGCCCCATGCCTCCCGGACGGCCGACGGACGTGCAGGGCGTGCACGGCAGGGGTCGCAGCCTCGCTCGCAGGCGGTGGTCAGCCAACGGTCGCAGTTGAAGCACGCGTGGGTGTGGAACCTCGCGGACCAGGCGACCTGCCGTTGACATCGCGCGCAGACCGGGAGGATGGTGCGCGTACCCCGGGGGCAGGTGGTGCGGAGGAATTCCTCCTCGGCGGGATCGATGACCTGCCGCCACCAGCGCAACGCTGTGGCAGGTCGGGCACGGTCAGAGGACGGCGTGTTGGTGTACATCCTTGCTCCTTTGGACAGCAGCCGTTTGCGGGCACAGGTGTGCCCCAGCGCTGTGGGAGCGATGGCGGATGACTACCTCACCGTTGGAACCTCCGACCTCGACTGACTCGCGGATGTCACGAGTCGGCGAGCTTACCGTGCGGAACCCAGGCGTCGGCATCGTCTCGGAGCCCGTCACGCTCCAGGAAGTCCCCGGTGCTGCGAGGTCGCGGGACATGGATGACCGATGTCCCGCGACATCGCATCTGCGCGCCCGGCAGGGTTCGAACCTGCGGCCTGAGGATTAGAAGTC
>CAYTLZ010000302.1:0-3128 GCA_964438785.1 uncultured Actinomycetota bacterium
GGCTGGCCGGGGCGAGGTAGGTGTCCTCGGCCTGGTGGGTGTCGGCGTAGTTGATGCCGGCGTGGGACACCTCGAGCACGCTGGTGCCCGGCCCGGCCTCGGGCTCCGGGGCGTCCTCGACGAGGTTCAGGACCTCGGGGCCGCCGAATTCGGTGATACGGATGGCGCGCATGCTGCAACTCCCTGGTTGGCTGTGTCGGGTCGGGCAGGATCGTTCAGGTGAGGTCGACGACCTCGGCGTCGACCGCGGCGATGAGCGTGTCGGCGTCGAGCCGCAGCGAGACCCCGTGTGCGCCGCCGCCCACGGTCACGGTGCCCGCCCCGGCGATCGAGGCGTCGGCGAGCACCGGCCACGATCCGGTGGCACCGAACGGGGTGATCGTGCCGCGCTCGTAGCCGGTCGCCGCCCGTGCCACCTCGGCGTCGGGCATCGACAGACGCGAGACGCCCAGGTGGGTGCGCAGCTTCGGCCAGTCGATCTGGCGGGTCCCGGGGACCAGGACCAGCAGGTAGTCGTCGTCGGCGCGCCGGACCACCATCGTCTTCAGCAGCCGGTCGGGTGCGACCCCCAGCCGGGACGCGGCCTCCTCGAGGCTCCGGGCCCGTTCGATGACCCGTACCTCGATGTCGACGCCGGCGTCACGGGCGGCGCGGATGGCCGGTGTGTCGACGGTCGGTGCGGATCCGTCCGCAGCCGGCGGGGGGGTGTCGTCCACGCTCACGGCTGCAGGATCAGCTTGCCGGTGGTGGTGCCGGACTCGAGCTCCTGGTGCGCGGTGGTCGCGTCGGCCAACGGGTAGGACGCGTGGACGTGGCTCTGGAGCGCACCGGCGGCCACCTGGCCGAGGATCGCGCCGGCCCGCCAGCCGAGCTCGTCGGCGCTGGCGATGTAGCTGGACAGATTCGGGCGGGTGAGGAACAGCGATCCCTTGCGGTTGAGGACCTGCGGATCCAGCGGTGGTACCTGCCCGGATGCTCCGCCGTAGAGCACCATCATCCCGCGCGGCTGCAGGCTGTCGAGCGAGGCCTCGAAGGTCGCCCTGCCGACCGAGTCGTAGACGACGTCGACGCCGCTGCCGTCGGTCAGTTCCCGCACGGTCGCGGCGATGTCCTGCGTGCGGTAGTTGACGACCCCGTCGGCCCCGAGCTCGCGCGCGATCGCCGCCTTCGTGTCGCTGGAGGTCACCGCGATGACCCGGGCACCACGCTTGACGGCCAACTGGATCAGCAGCCGCCCGACCCCACCGGCCGGGGCGTAGACCAGCGCCGTGTCGTCGTCCCCGAGCCGGTAGGTCGAATAGGCGAGGTAGTGGGCGGTGCAACCCTGCAGCATCAGGGCCGCCGCGGTGTCGAGCTCCAGGCCTTCGGGCACACGCACCGTCCTGGCCGCCCGCACGACGTGCTGCTGGGCGTAGGACCCGAGGGCGTCGGTCCACGCCACGCGGTCGCCGACCTCGCGGTCCGTGACGTCGCGGCCGACGGCGGCGATCGTGCCGGCACCCTCCAGGCCCAGGCCCGTGGGCAGCTCCATCGGGTAGACCCCGGACCGCTGGTAGGTGTCGATGAAGTTGACCCCGGCCGCGGCGACGTCCACGAGCACCTCGTCGGGACCGGGCTCGGCGACGTCGTGGTCGCCGATGGTCAGCACCTCGGGGCCACCGGTGGTCTCGATGCGAATCGCCTGCACGGCTCGCTCCTGATCGGTTGCCGCGACCGTAGTCCGCCGGGTCAGTATCGTCCCGGTCGGACGGGAGGCTGCGCGCATGACCGATGTGACCGTGGATGCGGGACCCGGCCGACGGGTGCCGACCACGCCCCCGACCAGTGGGTCGACGGCCGGTCCGCGTCGCCACCGTCGGGTCGACACCGGTGAGGTGGAGCTCGACGTCGAGGTCCTGGGGCCGACTGCCGGTCCACCGCGCTCGCCCGTGCTGCTGATCGCCGGACTCGGGGCCCAACGGATCGACTGGCCACCCGGGCTGATCGACGCACTCCGTGACGCCGGCCACGAGGTCGTCCTGTTCGACAACCGCGATGCGGGCGCGTCGAGTGGCTGTGACGACCGACCCGGTGACCGCGACGATCTCGACCGCTGGCGCGACGGGTCGTCGTTCCGTGTGCCCTACGCCCTGCGGAACATGGCCGACGACGCGATCGCGGTCCTCGACCACCTCGGCATCGAGGTGGCGCACGTCCTGGGACGTTCGATGGGCGGCATGATCGCGCAGCGGCTGGCGATCCATGCGCCGGACCGGGTGCTGAGCCTCACGAGCATGCAGTCGACCACCGGCGCGCCGGGTGTCGGCCAGCCGACCGAGGCGGCGATGGCGGCGCTGGCGGTCGAGACGCCGCCGGAGCGCGAGGCCGTCATCGAGGCCGGACTCGCCCGGACGCGCATCACCGGGAGCCCCGGTCTCGTCGACGAGGAGTTCGTGCGCCGGCGCATCGGGGCCGCGTTCGACCGGGCCCACCGTCCCGAGGGCACGACGCGGCAGCTGCTCGCGATCCTCGGCGAGCCGGACCGCACGCCGTTGCTGGCGGGCATCAGGATCCCGACGTTGGTCATCCACGGTGACGCCGACACACTCGTCCAGGTCGCCGGTGGTCGGGCGACGGCGGCGGCCGTTCCCGACGCGCGGCTCGTCGAGATCGCCGGGCTCGGACACGACCTCCCGGAGCAGCTGCTCGGCCAGGTCGCCACGGCGATCGTGGCGCACCTGGCCGCGGCCGAGGGGCCGCGCCGGTGACGGCGGGGCCGCTTCCCGGGCCGACCGACACGGGGCTCGGCGGTGGGACCGGGTGCGTCGCGCCGAGTGGTCGCCACGCGGTCGGCTGCCGTAGCCTCGCGCTGCCCCGCTGACGATCCGCGTCGCCCGGGGCCCGAGGAGCGCACCGTGTCCAGCGAGTTCTCCGGCGTCATCGACGTCCGCGATCGTCTCGCGGCGGTCGGTTATCTCCCCGACGAATCCATCGAGACGGTCGTCTACCTCGCCGAACGCCTCCGCAAGCCCATCCTGGTCGAGGGTCCGGCCGGTGTCGGCAAGACCGAACTCGCCAAGGCGATCGCGGCGGCACGGGATGCCGAACTCGTCCGACTGCAGTGCTACGAGGGCCTCGACGAAGCCAAG
>CAYTLZ010000303.1:0-3128 GCA_964438785.1 uncultured Actinomycetota bacterium
TCCGACGAACTGTCGCACCACCCGGAGTGGGGGGAGCTCATCCTGGACGATCCCCAGGTCCTCGGGGTCCAGACGCTCGGAGCCGACAGCGTCGACATCCGGCTGCTGGTCAAGACCGTCGCGACCCGTCAGTGGGAGATCGCGCGCGAGTTGCGTCGGCGGATCAAGTACGCGTTCGACGCCGCCGGGATCGAGATCCCGTTCGCGCAGCGGACCGTGTGGTTGCGCACCGAGGCACCGGTGGCCGTGGGCGATGCCGACACCCCGCCCTTCGACATGCCGGTGCCCGACGAAACGACCCGCCGTGCGGCGATCGAGGGCACGCGGCAGCGTGAAGGTGAGGTCGAGGTGGCCGACGAGGGCGAGGACGCCGTGGTCGCGGCGATGCCCGGCGACGGGGGCGACACGGGCACGTCCCGTTGATCCGGGCGTGACCCGGCGACGCCGGCGTCGAGGTCGTCGAACCCCCGCGGCTCAGCCGTCGCGGGCCGTGAGTCGGGGGTCCGTTCCCAGTGCGGAGAGCCGGGAGGCGTCGGGGGAGTAGAGGCTCGCCGGTGGGGTGCGACCGAGTTCCTCGGCCATCGACCGGATGACGTGGGGTGCGGCACCGCAGCACAGCCCGAGGTAGCGCACGCCGAGCTCGACCGCGGCGCGTGTGAAGGCCGCCACCTCGAATCGCGTGCACAGCTGGGGTTCCAGTGCCAGCGGGAAGGTCTGCCCGTCCGGTGCGCCCACCGTGGCGCGGGCATCGGGCAGGTCGAAGTAGGTCGGGTGGGCCTCGGTGGTCCGGTAGGGGACCGGCAGCGCGGCCACGGGGACGTCGACCCGGTCCAGGATGGCGCGCAGCGGCGGCAGGGTGGTGGCCGGTCCGCGGAAGCAGTTGAGCCCGACGACGTCGGCACCGTCGTCCGCGAGGGCGGCGCAGGCGTCCGCGACCGACACGTCGTCCAGCAGGGTCCCGCGGGCCGGCAGGGCCAGGGTGATCACCGCGGGGAGGCCGATCCCGGCGATCACCTCGAGGGCGAGACGGGCCTCACCCGCGTGGTAGAAGGTTTCCCCGATGATGAGGTCGGCACCCTCCTCGGCCGCCCAGACGGCCTGCTCCTCGAACATGGCGCGCGCGGTGGCGATGGCGGCCCGATCGGCGGGGCGGTAGACGTTGGTGTTGGACAGGTTGCCCGCGACCAGGGGGCGGTCGTCGAACTCCGCCGCGACGCCGTGGGCGAGGCGCAGGGCCTGTCGGTTCAACGGCTCGAGCTGCTCCTCCTTGCCGATCAGGCGCAGCTTGTCCCGGTTGCCGTAGTAGGTGAACGCCTCGATGATGTCGGACCCCGCCCGCACGAACTCCCGGTGCACCTGGGCGAGCGCGTCGGGATGCTCGAGCACGACTTCGGGCACGAACGTGCCGGCCTGCAGGTAGCCGCGGCGTTCCAGTTCGAACAGATAGCCCTCGGCGCACAGGACCGGCCCGTCGGCGAGTCGGGCGTGCAGGTCACGGGCGGGGGCGACGTCGCTGGGCATGAGGTCCTCGGCACGGTGGGACATCGCCGTTCGGAGCTGGCCGACGGACGGGGTGGCCGCGGTCGCTGGCGGCCCGTCACGGCGTCGAGGTGGTAGCGTCCGCGCGACCTCACGTGCCCGCCGCCGTGGCACCGACCAGTCCGGTCCGACACCGCCCCGAGAGTATGCCGTGACCGCTGATGATGGCCGTCCGCACGCGCGTGCCCGTCGCGAGCGTGAGCGCATCGCGGCGGAGGCCGCCGCCGCGGCCGGGCCGTCGGCGGCACGCTTCCTGGTCCCCGGGGCCGACGGACGGGTGTCCGAGGTCGATGTCGTCGCCGACCTGCTCGGGCTCGACCCGCGCACCCGCCTGCGCGGACGGGGTGACGAGGCGCTGCGCACGTTGTGCGGCCGTGTCGATGACCTGGTGCAGGCCGGTGCGGTCGTGCCGTCCGGTCGGCTCCTGCTCGACGTGCTCGTCGTCGATCCGGCCGAGCGATTGCCTCTGGTGCCGACCTTCTCGCTCGAGGCGCAGTTCGGCAGCCCGGATCGACGTGGCAGTGGTGTGCACGATCGCACGATCCGCCTGGCCGTGGCGGTGCTGGAGCGCGTCCGGGCCCACCGGGCCGGCGACGTCGACCTGTATGTCGAGGTGGCACCGGTCGGCCACGGCCGACATCCACGGGCCGACGAGGTCGAGGCGACGGTGGCGGTGGCAACCGATGGGGTCGTGCCGTTCCCCGGTCCCGACCCGGCCGTGGTCGTGCACGACGGGGCCTCGGGGAGTGGCTGGATCGGGGCCAGCCCGGCTGAACTGTTCGTCACCGCGGCGCGGGGGCTGCTGCAGGGCCGTGCGGCGGACGTCGCCGGTGCCGCACTCGCGGTGTGGTTGATCGGGACCCGACGTGAGCCGGATGCCTGGTCACTGGGGCTGAGCGCCCGGGTGGCACTCGATGCACAGGCGCTGCTCACCGACGCGGCCGCCCGCGCCGGGAGTGACCATCCGGACGTGCTCGGCGCGGCTCTCGTCCACGGGATCCGCGGGCGCCATCCGTGGACGTGAGCCGTGGCGCGGAGCCGGGTCAGCCGCCGGGCTGACCGGGGGAGGGCTCCCACGCCTTGGCGTCGATGGCCTGCTGCCCGGCGTGGTAGCTGGAACGCACCATGGGGCCGGACTCGACATGGGCGAATCCGAGTTCCACCTCGCCGTAGGACTGGAACCGGGCGAAGGTCTCCGGGGTGACATAGCGGTCGAGCGCGAGATGCTGGTCCGAGGGCTGCAGGTACTGCCCGATGGTCAGCGAGTCGACGCCCGCCGCCTTCAGATCCCGCATGCACTCGAGGATCTCGTCGTCGGTCTCGCCCATGCCGACGATCAGGTTGGACTTGACCGCCGTCGTCCGCGGGAAGCGATCCCGGGCAAGCGCCAGGAACTCGAGCCCGCGGTCGTAGTCGAACGACGGCCGGATCGCGGGGAACAGCCGGCGGGTGGTCTCCAGGTTGAAGGCGAACACGTCCGGTTCCGCGCCGACGACCTGCTCGAGGGCGAGGTGGCGCTGACGCTGGTCGTGGCAGTAGCCGATGTCGCTCGGCAGCACCTCGATGCCGAGCTCGGGGGTCCGGGCACG
>CAYTLZ010000304.1:0-3124 GCA_964438785.1 uncultured Actinomycetota bacterium
CGTTCTCTGCGGCAACCGGTGGGTTTCGGCGGTCGGCACCGGAACTGGAAGCGCACTGCGGAGTAACGTTCTTGCGGCAGGCTTCGTCGGTAACGGGGGTTCCGTTGTCTCAAGCTCCGAACCAGGGCAATCGTCCGCCTGGATGGCATGCAGACCCGTGGGGTCAGGTCCAGGCGCGCTGGTGGGATGGAGTGCGGTGGACCCATCACGTCTACTCGCCACCATCGAAGCCGCCCGGGTGGTACCCGGACCCGTGGGAGCAAGCCGAGGGACGGTGGTGGGACGGGTCCCGGTGGACGCAGGACACGCGCTCTGCTGCGCTACCCGACCCTGGCAGGCCTCTCAGCAAGGTGTCGGTGGCAGGGTTCGTCTTCGGGCTGCTGAGCGTCTTCGCCTACCAGATCGGGATACTCCCAATCCTTGCGGTCATCCTGAGCGTGATCGGCCTCGCTACTCACCGCAGCGATGAGCGGTCGGGTCAATGGATGGCCGCGGTGGGGCTGATACTGGGCCTGCTCTACACCTTCATGTACCTCGTCTACTACGGGCACATCGTGCTCCCATAGCTTGAGCACGACCTCGGCAATCCCGCCCTCAGCGATCCGAGCGCCGTACCGACATGCAGCGTTGCTCTTGACCGCGCTACGTCTTCGTCGTTCTCTGCGACAAGCATGCCGGTGCGGCGTTCGGGAGCAAGCCACGACAAGTTGCCAGCCACGGTGGACGTAGTAGTAGTTGTCGAAGAAGAACACCCCAACGATCAACACCGGCGTGACGCGGCACGGCACACGTTGGTCCGAGGCCGGTTGACCGCGGCCCTTCGGGCCAAGAACCGTGTGGCAGTGGGACCCGACGAGCAGCGGGCACCGCCGGCGGCGCGCCCCTGTCGGCGCTGAAGAAGTACACCGACAGTCAGCGCCGCCCCTCGTACACGTGGCGCGGAAGAGCCATTCACCTTGAGGTGCTACTGTTCTAATGCAGCACCCGGCCGCCGCCAAACCCATCGGTGCAATCAGGGTTAGAGCCCTTGCTGCTTCAGATGGGCACTCAGCTTGATGAAGTGATCCAGGTCGTCGAGTTGGTCCTCGCCGAAGATCGAGATGACGAGATCCTTTAGCGGAGGCTGATAGGACCGCTCCCAGGCGTCGATCTTGCGAGCTACGTCTTTCGGTGGGATCTGTGGCTGGACGGGGAGTTGGTCGCGCTTGGATGGGTAGCACGCGGATGAGAGCGCGTAGGCGAGCCCTTCATTGACGCCGTGCTGCGTCACAAGTCGGTTCATCAGCCCGCGGTGTGCAGCCTTCTTGAACATCGAGGATCCAATCCCAAGGGAGCGGTCGAGTGCCGGAAAGAGCATAGGTGAGCCCTGACGAAGGCGTTGGACTGGCTCAATGTCAACACGAGACCGCGGGCACCAGTCCCGCGAGTTCCTGGCACTTCGACCATCGATTGACGCTGAAGCTCGCCTCTTGGTGTGTCGCCACACAACCGTTAGGCGTTAGGGGGGCAAGCTCAGGGTGCCTCATCCAGGCAGAGCGCCCAGGGGATCCCCTGCCACTCATACGGGATGTAGCCGGCGGTCGGGTTCGGACACTCGTCGGAGAACACCTGGTGTTCGACGATGACATAGTCGTGCGGCCGGTTGCAGTCTGTCGGCTCTGCCATCTCGTCGACGATAGTGATGCAGAACCCGACAAGGTCACTCGGGCTCGGATCCTCACCGCCCGATGGCGGCGGAGGAGGGGCAGGTTCAGGTGTCGGGTCTGGTGTTGGGTCCTCCGGCTCCACCGCCGGGATGTCGGGAGAGGACGGTGGAGCCGTCTGTGCTGACCCTCCGGCGAGTGCCCAGACCCCCGCTGTCACGACGAGGAGGAACGCAAGGAACCGCCCTCGAAACAGCAGCGGTTTCCCCACCGGGAGCGGACGCGGGTTCGGGCACAGGATCGGGTCGGTAGGCGGGGTCGGCCGGTCAAGCTTCCGCAGTTTCGTCCAGGAGGAGAAGTTCTCAATCAGCGCGGCGAAGTTGGCGAAGAAGGACAGCAACCCCCACCAGCCGGTGAGGACGGTGCGGGAGGTCACCTCCCGGTTCATTGCGATCCCACAGTCCCGACACAGCCGCGCGTCAAGGTGCAGATACCGGCGGAAGAGGATCATGCCGATTTCATGCCGTAGATCGACGTAGATCGCCGGCGAGTGGCCGCAGAAATCGCACTCGTTCCGTCCCGGCGGTCGGAAACGCCGGGTGGTGTCCTCAGGGCCCCATCGGCCATCCGCCATCTGGTGGCCGTTCCGACTGACGGCGTGCTGCCGGTCGTATGCCGCGCGGCGTTCAGGGTCGGAGAGGACGTGATGCGCCTCGTTGATCGACGCCATCAACCGTTCAGCTTGGCTTCGCACTGCCGTCGGTGCCGCATTATGACGGTCGGGATGGAAGGCTCTGGCCAGATCCCGGTAGGCCGCCTGGATCTCCTCAGGAGACGCATCCGAGGAGACCCCGAGAGTTGCGTAGTGCGTTTCCCCCGAACTCACACCTGCACCTCTCCAGACAGCCGCCCGCCCTGCAGGCCCGCCACCGGCCTCGCTGCCCGGACGGCAGGCTACCCCCACCGCTGTTCGCGCGGACCGGCCCGACGCCCGGCATCGCCGAGGCGCCACAGGCCTGTGTCCCCGCCCTCCGTCACCGCAGACGCCACACTTGAACGGCGGAACAACCTCTCGCCTAAAGGCGGGAGCACTCTGGCTCGGTTCCGGTCGATCGCAGGCAGGTTGGACATGCTGAGGCTGGCAAGCTGCAACTCGAACTGTCGTTGGTCGGTGATGCGGGCCGCAAGCTTTCCGGTCCGTTTCCCTCGCCTGACCGGCCTCATCTCGATGGATCTGCCACGGCCAACGGAAGTGGGTACCGAGGCGTCACTACGGACTACCGCTGCGAACGCTTCTTCTTCTGACGCGCCTTCTCGGCCTTCCGTGCCCAATAAGCGCGGTGTGTCGATCTGGCGTTCCTGGCTGTCGGTCCGTTGAGCGCAGTCCTCGGGCATCGCTGACCCCGAAAGCGGTGGCCGTCCACCCCGGTCCTTGCGGCGAAGGACCGCACTGTCCCCGCCCGCAGCGCCTCTCGGAACAC
>CAYTLZ010000305.1:0-3121 GCA_964438785.1 uncultured Actinomycetota bacterium
AGCGCGTCGACGGCACCTTCCTGGACGTCACCGCCAGCCGGCGGCGCAACGACCGCCTGGCGGAGGAGCGGGCCCGGTTCGCCGGGATGCTGGACGCCCTGGGTGCGGTGGCGCTCGAGTGGGACCCGGACGGGTCCGGGTTGCGGGTGCTGCGCGGCGATCAGCCCGTGGATCTCGCGGCCCTGGCCCACCAGCGGCTCTCCCTGCGCGCCGCCCTCGCGCTGGTGCACCCCCAGGACCGCCGCGCGGTCCTCGCGGCGTGGCGCCACATCATGGTCGACGGCGCCGGCGAGGTGGAACGGGTGTGCCGTCTGCGGGGCGCGGGCGCCGCCTGGCGCACCTGGCGGCTGTTCCTGCGAGCCCCGGCCTCCCGGCACACCCGCAGCGTGGTGGTGGCCGCGGTGGAGGTCGCCCGCCCCGCGGTGGAGGGCGGTGCCGCCGGTGTGCAGGGCGTCGATGCGCTCACCGGCCTGCCGGACCGCAGCGGGTTCCTGGCGCAGCTGGCCCACCTGTGCCGTACCGCCCGTGCGGCGGGTGACGCGGTCGTGGTGGCGTGCGTGGACCTCGACGGCTTCGCCGGGGTGAACGTGCGGTTCGGCCGGCACATCGGCGATGACGTGCTGCAGCGCATCGCCCACCGTCTGCGGGTCCTGCACACCGGCCCGGCAGTGATCGCGCGCCTGGAGGCGGACCAGTTCGCCGTCGCGCTGCGGTGCAACGCGGACCGCTGCGACACCGAGCAGCTGGTGGCAGGCCTGCGGGCCGCCGTCGCGGTGGTGCCCGCCCCGGAGGTCAGCGTGGCGATGACCGCCAGCATCGGCATCGCGCGCAGCGACCCCGCCGCCGGGCGCCCCGCCACCGCCCAGCCCAGCCCCGGTCGGCTGCTGCGGCGTGCCGAGCAGGCCCGCACGGCCGCCAAGCGGCGTGGGCTCAACCAGACCCGGTGGTTCGACAGCGGCGAGGAGGCGGCGATGGTGCGGCGCTCCCGGCGCGATCTGGAGCTGGAGCAGGCTTGGGGGCAGCGCCAGTTCCGGTTGTGGTTCCAGCCGCAGGTGTGCGCGGACTCGGGGCGGCTCACCGGCTTCGAGGCCCTGCTGCGCTGGCAGCACCCGACCCGCGGGCTGCTGGCACCCGCGGCCTTCATCGCTGACCTGGAGGGCTCCGCCCTGGCCCGCCCGGTCGGCTGGTGGGTGCTGTCGGAGGCGCTCACGCAACTGGGGACCTGGCAGGCGGCCGGGTGGGAGCTGACGGTGAGCGTGAACCTGGGCGCGCAGCTGGTCAACGACGCGGAACTGGCCGCCGGGGTCGCGCAGGCCCTGGCCCGCCACCCGCAGCTGCCCCCCGACCGGTTGGAGCTCGAGCTGCTGGAGACCGCCACCATCGAGGACGTGGCGGTCGTGGCGGCACAGGTCGCACAGCTCCAGGCGGGCGGGGTGCGGGTGGCGCTGGACGACTTCGGGGTCGGTGGCTCCTCCCTGGCCCTGCTGCACCGGTTGGGGGTGGACACCGTCAAGGTGGACCGCAGCTTCGTGCTGCGCCTGCCCGACGATCCGGACCTGGAGGCGATGGTGCGCACCATCGTGGCGCTGGCCCAGCGGTTCGGCGCTGACGTCGTGGCTGATTCCCGTCAGGCCCCGGTTGGCAGTTCTGTTCGGCGTCATAGCTGGTTGGCAGTTCACGGCGAGGGCTGTTTCGAACCGAGTGGCTGCGACGGCGTCCGTCCCTCCCGGTCGAGGTCCACGGTCGGCCGCCACCGCTGACTGTCCACAGCAGACGTCGGCCACCGGGATGAACCCCGAAGATCGACCCGCCACGACGCCCGCTACGGCTCTGGAGGAATGGGGCCGCAACCTCGCTATCCGAGCGCTGCAGGGGCGCTCAGAAGCCCTCTGAAGCTCTAGCCTGGCCGCATCGACCGGAGGGCCGCGATGCTGGAGATCAGCCACGGCAACGGGCGGTCGACGGTGGAGTAGGCGAGTCCGCGTTCAGGTGAGCTGGCCGAAGGCTGGGTTGCCCCATACGAGAAGTGCGAGGTCTGGGTTGGCGTCGGCCTGCTCGGGGTCGAGGACGACCAGCATCGGCTAGCCGTTGCTGCCAGTCAGGGTCCCACCGATCAGGCCGACAGCCAACACCCGATCAGTTCCTGACAGCTCCGAGATATCCGACATACCCAGAACTGTCCGCATCCCTCCACAAACGCAAGCAACCCCAAACACCGTCAGCGGCAGGAGCCGGCCCGCTCCCCACTCTCCTGCGCGTGACCGGCATCCGGCACAGTGCATGAGGCTGCCGACCACGCCCGCACGGTTGCCCCGCCACGTTCGGCTGCCACGCCTGCCCCGTGCCCGAGACCGTTGTGCAGCACCAGCAGAGCCTGCACGCAGGTGCCGGCAGCGGTGTCAGGTCAACGCTTGGTTGATGCGGTCAACAAGTGCGTTCGCCCACGCCACCGCTGCGTGCACGTCCTCGCGCACGCCGAGCCCAGCCGCTGCCTCGGCGTACAGCCTGTCCCAGCCGGGGTAGCTCTTCACCATGGGTGGCCAGGCGTGGCTCTGCCGTGCGGCGAACAACCGGCGTGCCACCGGCGCAACCGCAGCAGGGTCGATACCGGGATCGAGCTGCAGCAGCTGCAGGTCGACCAGGTCGTGAGCCCGGGTGTTGTTGCCATCGGCCCCCACGCCGGTGCATGCGTGCAGCTTCTGCGCAACCTGGTGCGCGACGGCAAGGACGGGGACCGGTTGCGGGTCTGGGAGCCCCAGCCGGGCGAAGATGTCGCGCATCTGGTCAGACATCACCACCTCGGGGTTGGCGGTCGAGCCGATCTCGTCGTGTCCTAACTCGAAGGTCACCCGCGACCGCCACTCGCTGCCGTGGTAGCTGAGGACCAGTTTGAACGGCCGCATGACGTAGTCCTCGGGCACGCCTGCCGGGTCGGCGGGCTCCAACTCCTCGATACGGCCTGTGAAGCCACCCCACCCCGCGGCCAACAGGTCAGCGAACGCGTCCAGATAGTCGGCAACGTCCAGACCTTGGGCCCGGGCGGCGTCGAAGTCAGGGGTGAACCGGCTTCCCGCCTCACCGACCCGCAGCTTCATCGCGGTGCCGCCCTTGATCACCCCTG
>CAYTLZ010000306.1:0-3112 GCA_964438785.1 uncultured Actinomycetota bacterium
CTCGGCACGCTCAGCCCCGGCCCGAGGCGGGCACGTCATCGAGGATCTCATCGATAACCGCGTCGCCGTCCCGTGCCTGACCGCGATCGAGGGAGTCCAGCCCGGCCGCGACCTTGGAACGCAGCTGGGCGAGGCGCACCCGTCGTAGCTCATCTCGGTCCTCAAGGAGCCGGAGCGCCTCGCGGACGACCTCACTCGCAGAGGTGTAGCGACCGCTACGGACACGCTCCTGGATCAGTGCCTCCAGCTCCGGCGTCAACGACACGTTCACGGCGTACCTCTTCGTCCGGCTACCACGGCGAGCGTAGCGTTAATAGCAAACATCGCTATTTCTCGCCACTCCGTGCCTTGTCTGCGTTTCGTGCCGCCGTCGGCACCACGGTGCCTCGTCCGGTGCCATGACCGCACGAGGACCTGATGGTGTGCAGGGGTCTGCGCGGAGAAGTCAGGACCGACAGGCCCGCGGACACACCCGTGGTGTCACGGCCCCCGACACCTTGCAAGCCAACCGCGAACCCGCCGACGTCGAGACGCTCCCACTCCCGCGCCGTCGAGACCTAGCCGGGTAACGCGGCCGTCAACTGACCGTCAGCGACAACCGGGGCAGGGCCGCGACACGGGACCCTTCCGATCTCAGCTCAAGTCGCGACAGCGTCCCACGAAGGCCTCCAGATCAGCGATCGCGATGCGTCGCGACCGGCCGATCCGCACCGTTGGGAGCGCCCCCTCCCCCAGCAGCTCGTACAACTTCGACCGCGACACCCCGAGCAGCTGCGCCGCCACAGGGATCGTGACCAACCTGACGTGGCGCTCTGACGCCGTCGTCGTCCCGGCTTCCGGCGAAGGTGCCGTCATCCGCACATCCATGTCCACCCTCCTTGTTGACGCCTCGTCACAGAACGAGGCCGACCTCGGCGCTCCCGTGGTGCACGCCCATGGACAGGGACTGACACCCCAACCAGCCGAAGTGTGACAAGGCCGTGCGCGGAGCGTGCAACACACCCGCACAGCCGCTCCCTCGCTCCGAGCGGGGGACCCACGTTCCACGGGGCGAATCCGGTTCCAGCCGGTAGGGCACCTTCCGACCGAGCCCGACGGCTAACCCCGTACGAGTAGGGAGGCCACGGCGGGGGCTGCTCCGCGCGTTGCACCGACCGGGGCCTGATCGACGCCGGAGCTCTCACGATGCCCGTCGCAAGGTTCGCCTGGCTGTTCTACCGCTACCGCCAGTCGCGCTGGCGCCACGTCGTGCGTCGGGCACCCTGACGGTGACCATGCGGCATAGCGTGATGGCGACACGGGATCTGACCGCAGGGGCGGGCCACGATGCGCGATGACCAGGCAGTGATCTCTGCTGGACAAGGCCGGGTCGCTCCAGACGGTCCCGAGCCGGTGCCCGGTGCCAGGCGGCCAGACTCTGCCTGTGCGGGGCCGGTCTGATGGCGGTGCTGTTCCTCGATCCGGTGGCGCTGGGGCTGCTGTTCGGGCTGCTCGGGTACGTGTGGCTGGTGTGGCGGGGCACGTTCCGGCGCTGGTTCGGTCGGAGTGAGGGGTGGACGGTGCTCGCCTGGCCCGTCCCGCTGCTGGCCATCGGGGTGCCGCCGCTGGCTGGTGGGCTGCTGTGGCTGGCCGGCCGCTTCGGCGTCGAGATCGGGGGTGGCGAGGTCGGGGGCGCGGTGCTGTACGCCGCTGCCTACCTCGTGCCTGCGGCGGCGGTCGCGGTGTGGCCGCCACGGTGGCTGCTGCCCGGCTGGGCGCGGCGACGTCTCACTGCCCTGCCCCGTGGCCGCGACCCGGACGTGCCGGAGGGTGCGATGCCAGCGGTGCAGGCGTCCCGCGGGCACGGCAGCCGGGCCCGGTGGGTGTGGCGGGTCGACGGTGTGGCCGGACACCTCTGGGTCGACGGGCTGACGTTGCGGTTCCGATCCATGTCCACGTCCGACCCCACCGCGCGCCTCGAGGTGGACGAGGAGATGGTCGCCGGGCTGCGTTTCACGGATGATGAGGAGCTGCTGTTGGCAACACCCCGTGGAGGGTGGTGGGGCCGAGGGCGCCTGGACATCGCCCTCAGAGAGGTCGATCGGATCCGCTTTCGCGGGGCCGTGCCCTGGCGGCGTGACGGGCTCGTCACCGTCGAGGTGGCAGGACGCGGACCGGTTCGCCTCTGGGTCGCCGGCATCCGCCGGCTCAAGCAGACCCTGGCCGAGGTCGGGGAGGATCCCGCGTCATGCCCCGAACAAGGCGAGGACGGGCCCGTATGATCGGCGGTTCGACTGAACCGAGCCGTTTCGGTCGGTGCAGAACGGATCTGGACGGCAGTGCTTGACGTGGCACGGGGCGCCAGTTGGACAGGCGGTGTTCGTCGGTCGGGAGCTCGATCTGGCCGGTGCCGTCCGGTCTGGTCCGCATCGACTGGCTCGACCCCGGTGGCAACACAGCGGACCTGATCGGCACCAACTCTGCGCCGGCTATGACGACGGCGAAGGGCCCGTGTCGCGGGCTGGTCACTAGCCTCTTGCGGAACCGCTGTGGGAGGGAGGCCGACGTGCCCGAGGCTCGACGGATTGCGGACCGCTACCTGATCGCCGGTGGCGGTTCGTGGCTCATTGCGACCTTCGTGGGCGGGGCCTTGATGGCGGTCGTCGAAGGTGTTGGCATGGACGAGGGCCTCTGGATCGCGTTCTCAGCGGTGAGCACCACGGGGTACGTCGCCCCGAGCACGCCAGCAGGTCGCGGCATCATCTTCATCGTGTTCGCGTCAGCGCTGATGTCCTACGTCCTGCTGGCTACGGGCGCGGTCCTGCTGGCGCGGGCCACAGCGTGGGATCGGCCCAAGCGGCGCGTGGCCAACACCATCCCTGAGGACGACATCAGGCGTGTCGTAGAGTCCATCCGGATGAACTGACGCCCGCGTGTCACTGTTCGCCGCGGGCCCAGGCGGTGAGCTGTTGAAGGGCGTCGCGATCGCTCTGGGTGGTGACGAGCAGGACGTCACCGGCGAGGATCTGGGTGTCCCCGCGGGGGACGGTGACGCGGTTGTTGCGGATCACCGCGGTGACGATGGAGCCTGCCGGGACGGCGAGCTCCGCGAGCCGACGACCGGCGATGGGCA
>CAYTLZ010000307.1:0-3096 GCA_964438785.1 uncultured Actinomycetota bacterium
GCTCGGGGTCGGGGTCTCGGGCACGTCGACGGGTGCGCCGGGTCAGTCGAGGAGGTCCTCGGGGATGGCCAACGTCCAGTTCGCCGTGTACGCGGTGTTCTCACGCGTCGGGAACTGGTCGGGTCCGCCGCCGAAGAACCAGGTGCTCATCAGCTGGTTCACGGCCAGGTCGTCCGCCGCACCGGTCCGGAACTCGACGTCGTGGAGGTCGATGCCGCGGTGCCCGTCGATCGCCAGCTGGTAGACCCCGTCCGCCTCGCCCGGGGTGTTCATCACGACCCGGTGGGTGATCCGGTGCCAGACGCCGGTCGACACGATCCCGGCCGTCGCGCCGTCGTCGGCGACGAACGGCACCTGGATCCCGAACCCGAAGTTGTCGTCGTCGTCGATCGCGAGCCCGTCGGCGCGCGCGACGTACAGGTAGCCGACGACGCCACGGTCCCGTTGCCACATGGCCCGGGCCGAGAACGACTGGTCGTTGAAGTCGCCGCCCGACGAGGTGTCGAGCGGGTCGAGCCCGTCGCTGATGCCGGCCAGCCCCCCGAACTTACCATCGCCGATGAACTCGAAGCCGGACGCGAAGTAGGCGTCGTAGCCGAACTCGACCGCGTTCAGCGCCGGCAGATCGAGGTCGTCGAGGGAGCTGCGGTAGTCGATGCCCCACCGCTCGCCCGCACCCCCGAAGTCGATGCGCAGCACGTCCTCGCGGCCGTCGGGTCCGACGTCGACCGCCTCGGCGAAGGTCCGGCTCTCCGCGACCACCCCGAAGTGCTGCGGCCAGTCGTCGGCGTCGAACGTGCCCGACCAGAGCACGGCCGTGGACGGTCGGTCCCCGGCCGCATCGCCGGGTGGCGCGCCTCCGGTGTCGCCGTCGGTCCGGTCGCCGGTCCGGCGGTCGGCGTCGGCCCGGTCGTCGGCCTCGGTCGGATCGTCGTCCGCGCCGCCCCCGCCCGCGCCGTCCCGGTCGGTGTCGGATGCGACCTCGTCGGACGGTTCGCCGGCGTCGTCAGCGCTCCGCTGACCGAGCACCGACCACAGCGCGACACCGAGGACCACGACGACGAGCACGGCGACGAGCACGCGGATCATCAGGTGGTCGCCGACGTCGAGGAAGGTCTCAGTGGGTCGGACCGACGGGAACCCGACGCGTCCGCAGGAACATGGTCCCGGTGCCGAGCAGCAGGATCCCGACGAGCGCGATCACCGCGGCGTTCGCACCGGTCACGGCCAGCACCGACCCACCGGCATCGGTGGTGGCCTCCGACTGCACGGTGACCGCTGCCTCGGTGTCCTCGACCAGCGGCACCTCGCGCACGTCACCCAGCACCTCGGTGTCCTCGACCGGCGGTGCCTCACGCCCGTCGTCGAGGACCTCGGTGTCGCTGTCGACCGGGGCCTCGCAGACCGTGCCGGTGTAGGGCCCGCAGTCGTCCGCGGTGTCCGCGAAGCTCAGCGGCAGGGCCAGGACGCCGACGCCCCACAACACCAGGGTCCCGAGCACCGCCGACCGACGGAGGTTGTTCATCATGGCGTCCTCGCGTTCGTGGCGGGACACGCCCGTGTGGCGGTCCCGGTCGCACGGGACGGATGGCGGGGCTGCGTCGCTGCCCTGTCCAGCCGCCCACGTGTCGGCAGTGTCGTCAGCGGTGGCCGACCCCGAGCCGCCAACCGGTCCGTTCGACGGCGGACCACGTCCAGTTCAGGACGGCTCGTCGATCGGGACGAACGCGAAGGTCAGCCGGACGGTGCCGGACGCGGGCTCCCGCCAGATAACCTCCGTCGCGTTGACCTCGGCACCCTCGGGCACCTGGTCGGGGGCGAAGCCCACCGGGATGTCCACGCGCACCCGCAACACCGCCGGGCGGATGCGGGGTTGGACCAGATGCTCGACCTCGAGCACCGCGCGTCCACCGACGTCCCGCCAGCCGTGCGCGGAGCGGGTCTCGTAGCGGACCATGACCCGCTCCCCCGCGGCGACGTGGACGAGCGCATCGGCCATCGCCCGGCCACGCTCGGGCGTGCCCTCGGCGGCGACGTCGGGCAGGCCCGCGAAGCGGCACGACCGGGAACAGCTCGCCGTGAGCAGCGACACGTTGTCACCCGGCCCGACGTCGTCCAACCACGGGCCGAGCACGGCACGCGGGTAGCCACCGCGGGGTGCGCCGTTGTGCATCCGGGCCTCCACGGTGGCGTCGGTCACGCCGTCCGGGGCCAGGCGCACGTGATGGTCGAGGTCCAGATCCGCGAAGTAGTCGACCTTGTTCTGCGCGAAGTTGCTGGCGAACAACCCGAAGCTCTCGCCCTCGACCCCGGGCAGCGACCCGGTGACCCCGATCCGATCGAACGCCGCCTGGGCCGGCTGGTCACGGACGTGGATCCGGAGGTGGCCGTCGCGGGCCAGGCCCGTGACCATCTGCCCGGTCGCCCGCAGATCGTCACCGCCGAGCGTGGCGACGAGTTGCTCGAACGCCGCCGTCGCCGCGGACCCGAGCACCCGTTTGCGTTCCGATTCGTCCTCGAAGTCGGCGTAGGCGTCCAGCCCGACGAACGCCAGCGCCTCGTCGGGGTCGAGGAAGCCGACCCCGTCGACGTGCAGGCCACCGGCACGCTCGGCGAGGCGTTGCACGACCACCGTGTCGGCCACGATGACCCCGTCGACCGGCGCACCCCCACCGGCGTCGTACAGGCGCATCATGACCTGCGCGGTGGCCGGGAAGTCCGGGGAGATGTTCGCGTTGCGCCACGCACTGAGCGCCGCGAACCGGGCGTAGCGGCGTTCGAAGTCCGCGGAGGGGGCGTCGACCCGGCCATCGGGCACCGGCAACTCGTCGACGTCGACGAAGTCGTCGAAGGCGAACGCACCGTCGTCGATCGTCAGCACGGCCCACGAGCCGAGCAGTCCCCCGGATCCGCGCAGCTCTGACAGGGCACCGGCACCGACGAGGTAGGTGCGCGGCTCGTCGGCACCGAGGACTCCGGGCAGCGCGTCCATCACGTCGGCGGTGGCCGCGACCGTCGTGCCGGTGGCATCGGCGACATCGAGGTAGCGACCGCGGGCGTCGGCGACGCGGCCGATCAGCTGCGTCGGGTCGAGCG
>CAYTLZ010000308.1:0-3068 GCA_964438785.1 uncultured Actinomycetota bacterium
TGCTCGGCGCCCTCAACGGCCAGATCCTGGTGGCTGCCCTGGCCTTCGCCCTGGCCGGTGGGACGCTCGGCTTCCTACGCCAGAACCGACCACCGGCGCGCATCTACATGGGCGACGCCGGCAGCCTGTTCCTCGGCATCCTGCTGGCCACCCTCGGCATCAAGCTGGACTTCGCCACCGACGCGGTGCCGGCGGCGCTGATCCCGATCCTGGTGCTGACCGTGCCGGTGATGGACACCACCCTTGTGGTCCTCGCCCGACTCAAGCACGGCGTCAGTCCCTTCCGCGGGGGCCGCGACCACATCAGCCACCGGCTGGTCAAGGTCGGCATCCCGGTGCCCGTGGCGGTGCTGCTGATCGTCGGCGCAGGCTTCGCCCACGGCTGGATGGCGCTGGTCCTGTCCCGGGTCGACCTGCTCACCGGGCTGTTGGCCGCGGGTCTGGTGTTCCTGCTGGACACCGTGCTGTTCGTGCTGCTGGCCAAGGTGCCGGTCTACGACAACAGCCGGGGGCGCGACCTGGTGATCGCCCGCCGTGAACACATCGGTGCGACCGTCACCCCTCCTGAGCCGCCACGCTGAGCTCTCCGAGCTGGACCGCGACCTGCTCAGCCAGCCCTTCGGGGAGCCCGACCTGCGGTCGCCACCCGAGCGCCGCACGGGCCCCACGGGTGTCCCCACCGGTGCGACGCACGTCCCCGGGCTGCTCCGGACCCACCACCACGGGCACCGGGCGTCCGACCGCCCGCCCGACGGCGTCGATGAGTTCGGAGAGCGTCACCCGCGTGCCCCCGGCGACGTTGTACACCGCACCCGGCGGCAGGCCGTCGGTCATCGCAGCGGCCAGGTTGGCCGCCACCACGTCCGCGACGTGGGTGAGGTCGCGCTCCTGGCTCCCGTCACCGAAGCGGGTGAAGGGCGTGCCCTCGGCGGCGCAGTCGATCAGCCGGTGGATGGCCATGTCCGGCCGCTGCCCACCGCCGTACACGGTGAAGTAGCGCAGTGCCACCACGGGCAGCCCGAACCCGGCAGCGTAGGTCCCGCACAGGTGCTCACCGGCGAGCTTGGTGACCCCGTAAGGGCTACGGGGTGCGGGTGTGGCGCTCTCCGGGGTGGGCAGGGTCAGGGCGTCCCCGTAGATCGAAGAGCTGGAGGCGTAGACGACGCGTCGCAGGCCCCCTCCATCGAGGTGGCGCACACGCAGCGCCTCCAGCAAGCGCTGAGTGGCGAGGATGTTGTGGTGCGCATAGGCGTCGAAACCCTGCGTCCAACTGGCCCGGACCCCGGGCTGCCCCGCCTGGTGCAGCACCACCTCGACACCGTCGAGGTGGTGCTCCCACCCGGGCATGGTGAGGTCCGCATCGACGAGCGTGAACCGACTGCCACCGCGCTCTGACAGACCGGCAACGTTGCGCCGCTTGATCGCCGGATCGTAGTAGTCGCTGAAGGCGTCGATGCCCACCACCTCGGCACCCGTGTCGAGCAACCCGGCGGCGAGGCGATGGCCGATGAAACCGGCCACACCAGTGATGAGGACGCGCATCGAGGCTCCCTGGTGGGTGAGGCAAGCGGGGTGGGGCGGTGCGGTCCTCGCGTGACAGTTTCACGGGACGACCGCAGCGGGGCCAGTACGGTAGCGGTGCGTGGCTGGTCAGCTTCCGTGTGTGGCCGCGCGGACTGGTCAACACGGCGAGGAGGACGAGGTGGCACGTATCCGGGTGCTCCGGATCATCGCTCGCATGAACGTCGGCGGGCCGGCACAGCAGATCACGGGCCTGCTCGCGGGCATGGACGAGGAACGCTTCGACCACCACCTCGCCATCGGCTCCCCGGACGTCGGTGAGGAGGACTGGATCAGTCTCCGCGCGCCATGGCTCGCCGAGGACGCGAGGGTCAAGCGGATCCCGGACCTCAGCCGTGAGGTGCGTCCACGGTCGGACGAGCGCGCCTACCGCCAACTGCGCTCGCTGATCCGCCACCTGCGACCCGACGTGGTCCACTCCCACACCACGAAAGCCGGCCTGGTGGGGCGGCTGGCGGCGTGGCGCGAGGGCGTGCCCGCAGTGGTCCACACCTACCACGGGCATCTGCTGCAGGGCTACCTCGGGCGCATGCAGACCGCCGGGGTCCGGGTAGCCGAACGACGGCTGGCGGCACGCTCCGACGTGCTGCTGTCGGTCGGCGCGCGTGTGCGTGACGACCTGCTGGCAGCCGGGATCGGCCGCCCCGAGCAGTACGTGGTGGTGCCGCCAGGGGTGCGACCGCCGGTTGCGCACGACCGAGGGGCGGCGCGTGCAGCCTTGGGGCTCCACGAGGACACGCCGGTGGTGGCCTTCGTGGCGCGGGTGTCCGACTCCAAGCGGCCGGACCGGATGGTGGAGGTCGCTGAGCGGGTCGCCGCCAGACGGCCCGACACGGTGATGCTGGTTGCAGGCGGTGCGACCCCACAGCAGCTGGCGGCGCTCCAGGCTCGCGTCAGCCGGGCGGATGTCCGGTGGCTGGGCTGGGTCGGCGACGTCGGGCAGGTGTACGCCGCGACCGATGTGGTCCTGCTCACCTCGGACACCGAGGGGATGCCGGTCTCGCTGATCGAGGCGGGCATGTGTGGCCGGGCCTGCGTGGCGACCGACGTCGACAGCGTCGGCGAGGTCGTGCTGGACGGCCGCACCGGACGCGTGGTGCCCGCCGAGGTGGAACCCCTGGCAGAGGCGGTGGTCGAGCTGCTGGACGACCCGGAACGGCGGGAGCGCTACGGCGCTGCCGCGCGCGCACACACCCAGGCGAGCTTCGGGATGGACCGCCTGGTGCGCACCACCCAGGAGGTGTACGAACAGGTCGCCGCAGGGCAGCTGTGATGCTGGGCTGCCCGCGGTGTCGCCTGACCCGGCAACAGCGCGCCGCAGACGTGCTGCACGGCGCGGCCGTCCACGCGCGATGACGAACTCGTGTGGGCGGCATCCCCCGTGTCATCGCGTTGGGAAGAAGTCGGTGAGCCGCCGACCGATCACGGACGTTGTGGTCAGCTCCTGGGCTCTGGCCCAGGAAGCGACCAGGCAGTGGCTCCGGCTG